>JAJTBJ010000014.1 GCA_021286985.1 Propionibacteriales bacterium
GGCTGGCTCGGCGCCCGTCGCGGAATCGCCGCACTGTGGCTTGTCGGCGGCTTCTACGCCCAAACGCTGGTGATACCGCTGGCGACCGGCGCCTTCATTCCGCACTGACCCGTTTCATGATCGCCTTCTGAACGACCCGCGGCCTGGCTATCCTGTCCAATGCCGGACCCACCCAGGCATCATCGGCTTGGTCCGATCGTGAGCGTGCCTACACGACTGAGGGAGACAGCGTGGCCAGGAAGAAGAAGGTTCCGACGCCGGTTGCCGACGAGCCGTCGGCTGTTCCACCGACGGAGGACACCGAACTGGCCGAACTGGCCGAACTGGCCGGCGAACCCACTGAATCCACCACACCTCCCTCCCCCGACGCCGTCGCGGACGACGCCGCGCCCGCTGATCCAGAGCCGGCCGATGCGGAGCCCGGCGCTCCGGACGAGGAACCCGCCGACGAACCCGAACCAGAGCCCGAAGAGACCGTCGATTCAGCGGCCGTGGATGATGGCACCCCCGACGAAGGCGTCGAGTCGACGACGGACGAAGAAGAAGCACCCTCCGCAGAGGACGACGACCTCACACCGGAGGACGAGGCGATCACCGACGAGGCGATCGCCGATGAGCTCGACCATCTCGACGACGCCCCCGGTGACGCCGATGAACTGGACGATGACCCGACCGCCGGTGGGCAGGCACCTTTCGACGACGACCTCGATCTGCCGTGGATGGACGCCGAAGAGGCCGCCCTCACCGAGAGCACGTCGACCGCGTTCAAGCCGGTGCCGGTGAGCCCGGCATCCCCCGCCGACACCACCTACCCTCCGCCACCGCCGTACGACCCGACCGCCCTGCGCAAGACCCGGCGCCGCAACCGTGCCGACGCCGACGACCCGTCCTCACCGCCCAGCGGCGCGGACTACATGCTCGCTGACGCGATGGGCGGTGGCCCGAAGAGGGTGCGCCGCACGCCGCTGCTGATCGGCGCGGCAGTGCTGGTGCTGGCGCTCATCGGGGGCATCGTCTGGGCAGCTCCCACCCTGTTCCCGAGCATGTTCGCCCCGCCGCGCAACGCCACCGCGAAGGCGGCGGTGGAGACCTATCTCAACGCCCTCGCGTCGGCCGATGCCGCCACCGCCGTCAAGGCCGCCGTGACCCCGCCGACGGAGACCGCCTTGCTCACCAACGAGATGCTCGCCTCGTCCCAGAAACGCGCACCGATCACCGACATCGTGGTCAAGGAGGCCTCCGGTTCCACCTCCGCGGTGGTGCCGGTGACCTACAAGCTCGGCGGCAAGGCCATCACGGCCAGCTTCCCGACCCAGAAGGTCGGCAACGAATGGCGCCTGGTGACCATCACCCGCGACGTCCAGCTCAGCGGCATCGACGGCGTATCGGTGACCCTCAACGGGCTTCCGGTCGCTGAGGCCGCCCACCTCACCCTGTTCCCGGGAAGCTACGTGCTGGCCAGCGCGAACGATCGGCTGAGCCTCAGCGGTGGGGAGTTCCTGGTGCAGTCGCCATCGGACTTCGCCAACCCGACCCTCAGCGCCCGCATCAGCGACAAGGGGCTGGCCGATGCTCGCACTGCGGCGCAGGCCTTCCTGAACGCGTGCGTGAAGAAGAAGGAAATGACGCCCACCGGCTGCGGCTTCGGCGTCACCTCGGCAGGAGTCAAGGTGAAGTCGGTCAGCTGGCAGGTCACCAGCGGCGCCAAGCAGCTCAAGGTCGCCGACTTCAAGACCACCTCCAGCGAGCCGTACGTCGCCACGGTCTACCCCTACGTGCAGTTGAAGGCCAACGTCATCGACAGCTCCGGCCGTCGCTACACAGGCATGGACGTGATCACCGTGGTGAAGGCCGACCTCTCCGGCTCGGACGTGGTGGTCACCTTCAACCAGTAGTCACCACATTCCTGAGAAGAGCTCTTCAACATTTTCTCAGGAAGGGTTAGGGTCGGTGTCACCAAAGGGCACCTCACCTCCGGTGCCTCCGTCCGACGAAGGCGGTCACCGTGGACACCAGCAGCACCTCCGTCTCGACTCCCGACCTGGCTGGCGACCGACGACAGCTGTTCAGCCTCGCGGTCGGCAGCGGCCTGGCCCTCACCAGCCTGGCCAACGCGACCCCAGCGGCAGCGACACCGCTGCCGTCGGCGCCGATCCTGCCGCAGCGCCTCAGCACGCTGTCCGGCTCGCTCGAGCTGAGCTCGACCCTGGCTTGGCACCTGGCCCGACGGGTCTGCCCCGCCCCCACCGCCGCGATCGTCGCCGACATCAACAAGCGCGGCTACAACGCCTGGATCGAGCGCCAGCTCTACCCGTCCAAACTCAAAGACACCACGGCCAAAGCCATGGTGAAGAAGCACCTCAGCTGGGCCACCAAGACCACCAAGCAGGTCGACAAGGCCAGCCACGGCGAACCCTGGCGCGCAGGCAAAGCGATGAGTGTCTCGCGGACGATCTGGCAGCTCTACACCAAGCGCTACCTGTACGAGTCGATGGTCGACACCATGGCCGATCAGCTCTACATCTCTGCCGAGGGCAAGGCCGACTCCTTCGTCGGCTGGTTCGACTGGGCGGTGCTGCGCAAGTACGCCTTGGGCAAGTACTCCAACATGCTCTACGCCGCGATCACCCACCCGGCGATGCAGATCTACCTCGACAATCACCTCAACTCTGCCGACAACCCGAACGAGAACCTCGGCCGCGAACTCCTTGAACTGCACACCGTCGGCGTCGGCAACTACACCGAGGAGGACGTCCGGCAGTCGGCGTTGCTGCTCACCGGCCACGGCCTGGACTGGAAGAAGTACACCTACAAGTTCTGGGAGTGGGACCACTACGTCGGCCCGCTGAAGATCATGGATTTCACCCACCCCAACGCCAGCCGCAAGGCCGGCCCGGACGCGTTGCGCAAGTACCTGTGGCATCTGGCCCATCACCCGGCCACGGCCCGCAGGATCGCCCGGCGATTGGCCGTCCGGTACGTCTCCGACACCCCGTCGGAGGCCCTGGTGGAGTCGCTGGCGCAGGTGTACCTGAACAACGACACCTCGCTGCGAGCGACCATGCGGGCGCTGCTGCACAGCGACGAGTTCAAGAACTCGATCGGTGAGAAGTGGCGCCGTCCGCAAGAGGCGATGGCCACCATGATCAAGGTTCAGAAACCCGGCAAGATCAAGCCGAAGGGCAAACAGTCGGGAAACCTGTGGAGCATCCTTGGCACCGTCGAATGGCTGTTGTCGACCGGCGGGCACGTCCCGCGGATGTGGCCGGTAGTCAACGGCTACCCCGACCAGGCCCGCGACTGGATGGCCACCCAAGACATGCTCGCGCACTTCGACGCCGCGTTCGCTCGAGTGAACTGGAAGGACAAGGAGATCCCGGTGAAGTCCTGGGCCTCCGCGCTCGGCATCACCACCAAGATGACCGCCGAACAGGCCGCCTCCCGAATCACCTACCGGATCACCGGCTACAGCTGGAACGCGGCCGATTTGGCCGTGGTCACCGCCCGGCTGCGCGGCGGCTACACCGGGGCCACCCTCACCAAGACCCAGATCAAGAACCGATTACCCCTCGCGGTTCATCTGGTGTTCTGCTCGCCCTACTTCATGCTTCGCTGACCGGAGAACCGACATGCCCACACCGATGGACGACAGCCTCACCCGTGGCGAAGCCCTGCTGCATGAGGACCTGATCACCCCGCTCCACGACCATGACGAGGCCCGCAACCGGCTGCTGGCCAAGATTGACGGCGCTACGCGCGTCGTCAGCCCCGAGGCGGCCAACAGCTACGCGACCACCGTCCGCCCCACCCCGGGCGTCGACGAGGTCGAGCACGGCGCCGACGGCCCCAAGACCGGACGCCGTGGCCTGTTCAAGGGCACTCTGATCGGGCTCGGTGGCCTGCTGGCCGCGTCCGCCGTGCCACGGTTCTCCTTCGCCGAGACCACCGGCGACCTGCTGATCTGCGTGTTCCTGCGCGGCGGCTTCGACGGCCTGTCCGCCGTCGGCCCTGACGACAGCTATTACCGCAAGGCCCGCGGAAGTCTTGCCATCAGCGACCCGGCAAAGAGCAAGTCGCTGGGCGGGGGGTTCCTGCTCAACCAATACCTCGGCGCCCTCGGCCCGATCTGGGACGCCGGCCAGTTGGCCATCGTTCGCGCTGCCGGGCATCCGAAGGTGTCCCGTTCCCACTTCGAGGATCAGGCGATGTGTGAGCGGGCTGCGGCGGCCAACGTCCGCTCCGGCTGGCTCGGACGTCACATCGCCACGTCCTCGGCCACCTCTGGCACTTTCCGCGCCATCACCATCGGCGACCGGGTGGTGCTGTCGCTGACCACCACCGAGCATCAGTCACTGGCCATGTCGTCGGTCGAAAGCTTCGATCTGTGGTCGGCGTGGAATGGCCGCGACGCCTTGGTCAGCGACATCTCTCGGCTGTACGGCAGCGCCGGCGGGGTGGTCGAAAGCCAGGTGAGGGGCACCTTGGACGCGGTCAACGCTCTGCGCACCGTTCGCGACACCAAATACACCCCGGCCAATGGCGCCAAATACCCCGACAGCACCTTCGGCAACGGCATGAAGGACATCGCCCGCCTGGCCAAGGCCGGAATCGGCATGGAGGTCGCCTGCATCGACTACGACGGCTGGGACCTGCACCAGGCGTCCGGGTCGCCGTACCAGTCGAAGGGCGCCTTCTCGACGATGGCGGCCGACCTGGCCAAGTCGATCGCCGCGTTGCGTACCGATCTCGGTTCGCGGTGGAACAGCGTCACCCTGGTCACCATGAGTGAGTTCGGACGCCGGGTGGCGATCAACGGCGACGGCGGCACCGACCATGGGCACGGCAACGTGCAGTTCGTGATGGGCGGCTCGATCCATGGCGGCCTGTACGGCACCATGCCGCAACTGAGCCCTGGCAACCTGGTCGAGGGCGATGTGCCGATCATCACCGACTATCGCCAGGCGTTGTCCGAGGTGGTCAGCAAGCGGCTGGGTAACAGCAAGCTCGACGAGGTGTTCCCCGGCTTCACTCCGGGCAGCGCCCTCGGCGTCGCCTGAAGCTGGAGCAGGGGTCCACCCTTGAAACGTCCGGGGTGGACAACGGCGGCCCTTCCAGACGTAGGGTGAAAGCAGCCCTACCCCACCACGGAAGGCCCACCACTGTGCCTCGAGTTTCTGTGCCGCGAGTTTCTGTGCCCTGCGTCCTGCCCGCTGCCGCCGCCATCCTCGCGGCGGTCGCGCTGAGCGTCTCACTGGCTCAACCGGCCACTGCGAAGACGCTCACCCCCAGCGGCGAGCCGATCGTCAACCAGAAGGGGCAGACCTTCCGGGTACTCGGCCACCGCGGCGGCGCACTGCAATGGCCGGAAAACTCGATCGAGGCTTACACCGGAGCGGCCGAGGCCGGCTACGACGGCATCGAGACCGACATCTCGTTCACCGCCGATGGCGTGGCGGTCATGAGCCACTACGACAAGCTGCCGAGCCGCTGCACGATGGCCGGCAGCAAGATCCACAAGCTCACCTTGGTGCAGGTGCAGCAGGTGCTGTGCCAAGACCTCAGCGGCCAGTTCACCGTCCCGATCCCCACCTTCGATCAGCTCGCCGAGGTGCTCAAGGCCCACCCGGACGTGTGGCTCACCCTCGATATCAAGAGCTACTCCGGCCAGTCGGCGTCCGGCAAGCGCACCTACGCCACCAAGGCCATCCAACTCCTGAAGTTCCACGGCTTGCTGGACCGCACCCGGATCATCAGCTTCAACTGGGCCTACACCCTGCCCACGATCCGCAAGCTGGCACCCCAGGTGTACGTGACCGCCTACGACCACACCGGCTTCGACTACGACCGGGTGCGGCTGGCGGCCAAGCTGGGCGCGTCCTCGTTCGGCACCGAGAGCCGCTACACCTCGGTGACCTTGGCCACCTACACCCGGGCCAAGGGGATGGATTCGGTGCCGTGGAACATCACCACCAGCCAGGGCCAGGCCATGTCGATCTACTACGGGCCCAAGACCTACTGGTTCATCACCGACTCCCCTGCGGCGATGGTCAAGAAGCTCAGCAGTGGCGCCGCCTCCCTGGACTGGACGCCCAGCGACCAGGTGACCACCCTGCCGGCGCCGGTGAAGGTCACCAAGAAGACCTTCAAAGCCAAAAAGACCTACTACCCGACGATCCTGGGCAAGTCGGTGCCGAGTAGTGCTCGGTTCGCGCTGAAGACCGTCACCCTGGCGGTCACCATCACCAAGGGCACCTCGAAGAACTACCTGTACTACGCAGCCCGCTCGTCGGCGAGTTCCAGCACCAAGAAGATCGCGCTGCCCGTAGGCACCGGTACCGTCACGATCTCGCTGCCGGTCGGTGATGCCGGGCAGGTGCGGTTGAAGACATCGAAGAAGTCCAAGCTCACCGTGACCACGGTGGGCTACACCAACGAGGTCTACACCGCGAGCCGCTGATCAGCTGCGGTTGTAGGTGACCAGCCGCCAATGCGGCTGGGCCGGACGCAGCGTCAACCAGTGGCAGTTGCCCAGGCCCTGGAACGACCAGGCATGGGCGTACTCCAGCCCCATCAGCAACAGGGACGCCACCCGGGTGGTCAGGCCGTGACCGACCACCAACACCACCTCGTCGTCGGAGGCCGCCTCGGCGAACTCCACGAGGGCATCGGCGACCCGGCGACCCGCGCCGGTCGCGGTCTCGCCCGTGGCCGAGTGCGGGCCGTCCTGCCCGGCGCGTAGCGGCTCCCACAGCTGGGGATCGGTGGCGGCGACTTCGTCGGGGGTCAGCCCGGCCCAGCTACCGACGTTGATCTCCTGCAGCCGCGGATCGGTCTGCACCGGCAGCGCGAGCCGTTCGGCCACCGTGTGCGCGGTCGCCGCCGCGCGCTGCAGGTCGGAACTGTAGATGCGCGCGATGTCGCGGCCGAGCAGCTTGTCGGCCACGGCTGCGGCTTGGGCCACGCCGACCTCGTTCAACGGCACATCGGCCTGTCCCTGGAATCGTCCGGAGTGATTCCAATCGGTCAGACCGTGCCGCAGCAGGATCAGCTGGCGAGCAGTCATCCGGCTTCGACCACCGGTTCCAGCTCGCCCAGGTCGATCGCCGGGCAGTCCTTCCACAGCCGCTCCAGGGCGTACAGGGAGCGTTCCTCGGAGTGCTGGACGTGGACGACCACGTCGAGGTAATCCAGCAGCACCCACCGGTTCTCGCGATCGCCCTCGCGACGGACGGGCTTGCGATCGATCTTCAGCAGCGATTCCTCGATGCCGTCGACGACCGCACCGACCTGACGCTCATTGGTGGCGGTGACGATCAAGAAGATGTCGGTGATCGCCAGACGCTCGGAGACATCGAACGCGACCGGGTCGAGGGCCTTCTTTGCGACGGCGGCCTTGGCCGCCAGGATCGCCAGTTCAACAGCCCCAGCTTCGGCACTCACAACTCACCCTTCCCCGCGGTACAAACCCCGCTTCGCGATGTACTGCACGATGCCGTCCGGCACCAGATACCAGATGGGCAGACCTTCGGCCACCCGGTCACGGCAGGCTGTCGAGCTTATCGCCAGTGCCGGCACTTCCAACAATGTGACCTTGTCCTCCGGCAGGTGGGTGATGTCGTCGGCGTCCAGTTTCACCCCGGGCCGGGACACTCCCACGAAGTGCGCCAGGTCGAACAGCTCCTCGACGCCCTTCCAGGTAAGGATGCGGCTGAGCGCGTCGGCACCGGTGATGAAGTACAACTCGATGTCGTCCCCACGCGAGGCGCGGACGTCCTTCAGCGTGTCGACGGTGTAGGTGAGGCCTGGGCGCTCGATGTCGACTCGGCTCACCGAGAAGCGAGGGTTGGACGCGGTGGCGATGGTGGTCATCAAGTACCGGTCCTCGGGTTGAGAGACCTTCTTGCCCACTTTCTGCCAGGGCTGGCCGGTGGGCACGAACATCACCTCGTCGAGGTCGTACCGGGCCTGCACCTCACTGGCCGCCACCAGGTGCCCGTGATGGATCGGGTCGAAGGTGCCGCCCATCACGCCCAAGCGCAGCGGCCGCGACCCTTGTCCGTGCCACGCAATCGGGGTATCGCTCATCTAGGAGGCACCTTTCCCGAGGAACGGACGAGCCCGTCCGCGCCAAAATGCTACTTCACCGGCCGCTTCGAGGCGGGTCCGACGTCCCGGCATCCGCACCCCGCTGGTTGAGCAGCGAGCGCAGCGAGCGTGTCGAAACCACCGCGGTTTCGACGGGCTCAACCAGCGTCAGCCGCGGGTCTGGCCGGCGCCGTCGATGACGTACTTGGTGGAGGTCATCTCCGGCAACGCCATCGGACCTCGGGCGTGCAGCTTCTGGGTGGAGATGCCGATCTCGGCACCAAAGCCGAACTCGCCACCGTCGACGAAGCGGGACGAGGCGTTCACCAGCACCGCAGCGGCGTCCACCTCGGCGACGAAGCGTTCGGCCGCACGACGGTCATCGGTGATGATGGTTTCCGAATGCCCGGTGGTGTAGCGGTGGATGTGCGCCAGTGCAGCGTCCAGGTCGTCGACGATGTCGCAGGCGAGATCCAGTGAGAGGTACTCCTCGGAGAACTCGTCATCGGCGGCCGGCACCACCGCCGCCGAGTAGGACGCCACCGCCGGGGTGCCATGGACGGTGACGCCGGCCTCGCCCAGCGCAGCGAGCGCCTTGGGCATGAAGTCGGCGGCGATGTCGGCGTGCACCAACAGGGTCTCCAGCGAATTGCAGACGCTCGGACGCTGCACCTTGGCGTTCAGCATGATGTCGATGGCCATCTGCTGATCGGCGGCGGCGTCGACGAACAAGTGGCAGTTGCCAGTACCGGTCTCGATCACCGGCACCTTCGAACCATCGACCACCGCGTTGATCAACCCGGCCCCACCGCGCGGGATCAGCACGTCCACCAGACCACGGGCGGCCATCATCTCAGCCGTCACCTCGCGATCACCCTCGACCAGCTGGACGGCATCAGCCGGCAAGCCGGCAGCCACCAATCCGTCACGCAGCGCCACCACCACGGCCCGGTTGGAGGTGATCGCCGAACTCGAGCCGCGCAGCAGCGCCGCATTGCCCGACTTCAGGCAGATGCCGCCGGCGTCAGCGGTCACATTCGGTCGGGCTTCGTAGATGATTCCGACCACGCCCAGCGGCACGCGCACCTGCCGGACCCGCACACCATTGGCGTTGGTCCAGCCACGCACCACATCCCCGACCGGATCGGGCAAGCCCGCCAGGGAGCGCAACCCGTCGACCATGCCGGCGATCCGCGCCGGGGTCAGGGTCAGCCGGTCGATCAGGGACTCCGAGGTACCCACTTCCCGGGCCGCAGCCACGTCGACCGCATTGGCCTCCAACACCGCCGGAGCCTGTGCCGCCAGGGCGTCGGCCATGGCGTGCAGGGCGGCGTCCTTCGCGGCCCGGTTGAGGGTGGCCAGAGTTCGGCTGGCATCCTTGGCCCGCTGGGCCTGCTCGGCGAAAGTCATGCCGCACAGGATAACTCCCCGCGACGCTCAGCCTTCGGCGAGTTCGGGGACGGCTTGCCGTTCGGGATAGGGGAAGAAGGCACGCACACCGACACGGCGCACCCCCCACCAGAGCAGGTTGAACGCCGTGATCACGATCGCGAGGCTGGCGGCGATGATCGTGCCCACCTCCGGCACCAACAGCGCCCAGCTCAGCCATAGGGCCTGATTGAGCACTGCACCGACGAGGAACGCCGGCGAGACGCCCGCGATCGAGCGGGAGCGCACCAGCTCCACCGACTGCGCAGCATTCACCATGGTTCCGGGAATCAGCGCGGCCACCCCATAGGCGGCCGGGCCGAACGCGAGATCGATCGCCACCACCACGCCAGCGGCGAGCACGCTCGGCAGCAGCACCTTGGTCAGGCTCAGACCGCGATGGCGACACATCAGCACCAGGATCGGCACCGTGGTGAACAGCGCGAACACATTGGTGACGATCATGTTCCACTGGCCGATCAGCACGCCGTGGACGGCCCACATCAGGTTCAGCACCAGCAGGGTCTGCCAGGCGATCAGCGACACCCCTTCGGTGTGCCGGGTGCGAATCAGGTGAATCAACTGGGGTAGGCCGAGCAGGATCCCTACCGCCGCAGCCACCCATCCCAGGACGGTGACCAGGGTCATGACGTCTTCGACCGCTTCACGATGAGGTCATCGCGGTGCACGACTTCGCGCTCGAAATGCTCCCCCAGGTTGACGGCCAGTTCGCGCGTGGACCGTCCGATCATTTCCGGGAGTTCGCTGGAGTCGTAGTTCACCAGGCCGCGGGCCACCACCCGTCCGGCCTCGTTGACCAGCTTCACCGGGTCGCCGGCTTCAAAAGTGCCGCGCACCTCGGTGATCCCGGCCGGCAGCAGCGACGCCTTGCGCTCGGTCACGGCTTTCACCGCCCCCGCGTCGAGCACCAACTCGCCCCGCGTCACCGACGCATAGGCCAACCACATCAGTTTGCGGGCCCGCCGCTTGCCGGTGGGCAGGAAGAGCGTGCCGATCGGTTCACCGGCCAGCAGCTGGTCAGCCACTTCCGCCGACCCGAGCACCACGGGAATCCCGGACGCGGTGGCAATCCGCGCGGCCTGCAGCTTGGTGGCCATGCCGCCGGTGCCGATCTCGGCACCCTTGCCGTCGGTGTCGACCTCAAGGAGATCAATGTCGGCCACCTCGGCGATCTGCTCGGCACCGGCTACAGAGGGGTGCGCGGTGTAGAGCGCGTCCACGTCGGAGAGCAGGACCAGGGCGTCCGCGCCGACCAGGTGGGCCACCAGCGCGGCCAGCCGGTCGTTGTCGCCGAAGCGGATCTCGTGGGTGGCCACGGTGTCGTTTTCGTTCACGATCGGCACCACGCCGAGTTCGAGGAGCCGGGTGAAGGTGCGCAAGGCGTTGCGGTAGTGATCCTGGCGAGCCACGTCCTCCACGGTGAGCAGCACCTGACCCACGGTGAGCCCGTGACGTCCGAAGTAGGTGCCGTAATGGCCCACCAGCTGGCTCTGGCCGACAGCGGCCGCCGCCTGCTTGCTGGCCAGATCGGTGGGCCGACGCTTCAGCTTCAGCGGCTTCATGCCGGCGGCCATCGCGCCAGAGGAAACCAGCACCACGTCCTGGCCGCGTTCCCGCAGGGACGCCAGCGCCTCCACCAACTTCGCAACCCGGGCCGGGTCGAGGGCACCGCGCGCATCGGTCAGCGAGGACGACCCGACCTTGACCACCACGCGACGAGCAGCGGTGAGCTGCGACCGCCGGGTCTCACTCATCGTCGGCCCCCGTCAGACCCTCGCTGGCCAGCCGGGTGTGCTGCGCGGCTTCGGCCTCGGCGGCCTTTCGGGCGTGATACTCCGCGTCCAGCACCCGGCGCCGCGACGCTGCCGGACGTTCGCCGGCCAGCCGCTGGTCTTCACCGCGACGGGCCAGAATCTCGGCCCCGGCCTCGATCTGCGGGGCGAAATCGAACACCACCGGATCATCGCCGCCACCGATGGCCACCGCGTCACCGGCCACCGCGCCGAGTTCGAGGAGTTCCTCCTCGATGCCCAGGCGGGCGAAGCGGTCGGCAAGGTAGCCGACGGCCTCGGCATTGTTGAAGTCGGTCTGGCGCACCCAGCGCTCGGGCTTCTCGCCGCGCACCCGCCAGACGAAGCCACCCTCGCCGTCGCCCATCTTGGCCACGCTGAACTCCGGGCCGCCGGCGACCGGCGTGGGCCGGATCACGATTCGCTTCGGTGCCGGCGGCGGCGCCGCGGCCCGGCGGGCGGCCACCAACTCGGCCATGGCGAACTTCAGCGCGTTCAGCCCTTCGCCGGACTTGGTGGAGATGGCGAAAACCGGCCAGCCGCGGGCGGCGACGTCGTCGGTGACCAACGCGGCCAGTTCTGCCGCGTCGGGAATGTCGACCTTGTTCAGCGCCACCATGCGCGGACGGTCCTCCAGCCCACCGTGGGCGGCCAACTCGGCCTCGATCACGTCCAGGTCGGTGAGCGGGTCACGTCCGGGCTCGTAGGTGGCGGCGTCAACCACATGGACGATCGCCTGACAACGTTCGATGTGACGCAGGAAGTCGTGCCCCAGCCCGCGGCCCTCGCTGGCGCCTTCGATCAGGCCGGGCACATCGGCCACGGTGAAGGTGGTTGCGCCGGCCACCACCACTCCCAGGTTGGGGATCAGCGTGGTGAACGGGTAGTCGGCGATCTTCGGCCGGGCGCGGGAGATCGCTGCAATCAGCGACGACTTGCCGGCGCTGGGAAAACCCACCAGGCCGATGTCGGCCATCACCTTCAGTTCGAGCTTGATCTTGCGGCTCTCACCCTCCTCGCCCAGCAGAGCGAAGCCGGGCGCCTTGCGAGTGGGTGAGGCCAGCGCGGCGTTCCCCAGCCCACCGCGTCCACCGGCAGCGATCACGGCTTCGGCGTCGGGAGCGTCCAGATCTGCGAGCACTTCACCGGTGTCGGCGTCGGAGACCACCGTGCCTTGCGGCACGAGGAGGATCACATCGGCACCGTTGGCTCCGCTGTTGTAGTCGCCTTTGCCGGGCTGGCCGTTCTCGGCGCGACGCACCGACTGACGGTGGTACTCCACCAAGGTGGTCAGGCCGGGATCGACCTTGAGGATCACCGAGCCGCCATTGCCGCCGTTGCCGCCGTCCGGACCGCCGAGGGGCTTGAACTTCTCCCGATGAACCGATGCACAGCCGTGCCCACCGTTACCGGCGGACAGGGTCAGCACCGTCTGGTCGACGAAAGAGGGAATGGCCACAGCGATTGCCTTGCACTAGGAGCGTCGGCGGGCAGCTCGCAAGCCGGCACCGATCGATCAGGATTCTACCGTCCCCACCTGGCCTCCCCCATCGAGGGCTCGCCTTAGCGTCCAGGGCCCCACCCGAGGGACGAGCCCTCGGCATGAAGGCGAGCCCTCAATGGGACGGGCGGGCTGCGGCGTCGGGGATCGGACGGGAGATGGTGGACACCGGTGGAAATGCGAAAGGGCGGCCCGCAGGCCGCCCCTCACAAAAACTGGAACTACTCGGCGGCCTCAACGGCCACGTTGACGACCTTGCGACCGCGGCGGGTGCCGAACTCCACCTTGCCGGCGCGCAGCGCGAACAGGGTGTCGTCGCCGCCACGTCCCACGCCCTCGCCGGGGTGGAAGTGGGTGCCACGCTGACGGACCAGGATCTCCCCGGCGTTGACCTGCTGGCCACCGAAGCGCTTCACGCCGAGACGCTGGGAGTTGGAATCGCGACCGTTACGCGAGGACGATGCGCCCTTCTTATGTGCCATCTTGCTCTACCTCAGCCCTTGATTCCGGTGACCTTGACCTGGGTGTAGCGCTGGCGATGGCCCTGACGCTTCTTGTACCCGGTCTTGTTCTTGAACTTGATGATCTTGATCTTGGGGCCCTTGGTCTCGGCGATCACCTCAGCGGTGACACTCGCCTTGCCCAACGCCTTGGCATCAACGGTGATCTTCTCGCCGTCGACCAGCATCAGCGGGGTCAGGGCAACGCTGTCACCGGCCTTGGCTTCGACCTTGTCGATCTCCAGGACGTCGCCGACCGCAACCTTGTGCTGACGGCCACCGCTGCGAACGATCGCGTACACGCCTGACCTACTTCCCTAAGCTTCCGT
Source organism: Propionibacteriales bacterium (assembly GCA_021286985.1). Lineage (GTDB taxonomy): Bacteria > Actinomycetota > Actinomycetes > Propionibacteriales > Propionibacteriaceae > Propionicimonas. The sequence continues at coordinate 13,655 of JAJTBJ010000014.1, forward strand.
TTGTGCAACGCCACATCGGGTGGATGTTTCGCGTTGTGGGTGGGGTTCGCGCGCAGCATAAGGCGCGGCAAACACCGAGGGACAAGACTACGGCTCCGGGCTGCGGAGGGTCAAACCGGCGCCGCCCCCGTTGGCCTCACGGCCGCCAATGGTGGCCCGGCTGGCTAATCTCAGGCCCAACCGAGAGGAGATCGCCATGACGTGGGCGTTCTGGCTGACCACCCTGATCGTGGTGGCCACCCCGGGAACCGGCGCGGTGTACACGATATCGGCCGGGCTGTCGCGCGGAATGCGCGCGGGCCTGGTCGCGGCCCTCGGCTGCACCGTCGGGGTGATTCCGCACATGGTCGCCGCCATCACCGGGCTGGCCGCGCTCCTCAACGCCAGCGCAACGGCCTTCGCAGCCCTGAAGTGGGCCGGCGTGGCCTACCTGCTCTACCTGGCCGTGCAGACCTGGCGCGATCACAGTGACCTGATCGGCACCGAGGCCACCCCGCAATCGGCGGGGCAGGTGATCCGGACGGCCGTGTTGATCAACCTGCTCAACCCGAAGCTGACGATCTTCTTCTTCGCCTTCCTGCCGCAATTCGTGCCGGTGGCCGACCCGCTGCCCACCGTCACCATGGTCACGCTGAGCCTGGCGTTCATGCTCGCCACTTTCATGGTGTTCGCCGTCTACGGCGCCTTCGCCGCCGGCGTCCGCGATCACGTCCTGCAGCGGCCGCGAGTGGTGCAGTGGCTGCGGCGTTCGTTCGCCGCCACCTATGTCGTTCTCGCCGGACGGCTGGCAATCCAAGAGCACTGAACCGCTGATTCCCGGCCACTCGGCGTTGGCCTGAGGGCCACCTGTGGGACACCTGCCCTGCCTAGCGTGACGAAGGAACCGAACCGGCACGTTCGTCCTTCATCCCACAGGAGAGGTCATGCTTCGTCACACCACTGTCGTCGCCGCAGCCAGCTTGGCTCTGGCCGGGACAATGCTCAGCTTCGCACCCAACCCCGCCCACGCCGAACCCACGATCGCGGTCAAGGACGTCGTCCTCACCGTCGGCGCCAAGGCCAGCCAGCGCAACCTGACCTGGCTCGGCGGCGTGGGCGTCGATGACTACGTCCAGCTCGTGCAGCACAAGAAGGGCAAGACGGTGTCGTGGAAGGGCGCTGCCGTGATCCGTCCCTTCTCCGCCGCCACGGCCGGCGAGGAGACCGGCTGGGAATACAACAAGGTCGCATTGACCAAGCTCGCCACCCGCAGCACCTACAGCTACCGGATCTGCACCGCCGCCGGCTGCACCGCCGAGTACCAGTTCAAGACCACCTCGTCGGGCGACTTCTCGTTCCTGGTGTACGGCGATCCGCAGGTCTACCTGGGCACCAAGACCGGGCAGAACGGTGTGGTGGAGAACCCCTCCGAAGGCTGGGCAGCGACGCTGGCCGAGTCGACCGGCAAGGTTGCCAACGCGGCATTCCTGATGACCGCCGGCGACAACGTCGACAGTTACACCATCGCCAAGCAGCCCGGTGAATGGGACGCCTTCCTGGCGCCGAGCCAGGTGGCCAGCTACCCGATGGCCCCGGCCGTGGGCAACCACGACAACGCCTCGAACGCCGGCTACCTGTTCAACCAGCACTTCGCCCTGCCGAACGTGAGCAACCTGGGCACCACGGCCGCCGGCACCGGTGACTACTGGTACACCTACAACGGCACTCTGTTCATGACCCTGAACACCAACAGCCTGGACTTCGCCGCCCACAAGACCTTCATGAAGCAGGCCATCAAGGCCAACCCGAAGGCCACCTGGCGTGTGGTCAGCCTGCACCACTCGCCGTTCAGCTCGGCCGATCACCCCAACGACGCCGACGTGACCGCGATCCGCACCACCTTGAGCCCGGTGTTCAGCGCGCTGCGGATCAACCTGGTGATCGGGGGCCACGACCACGACTACACCCGCAGCTTCTTGATGAACGGCGCCACCGTCGCCTCCAGCGACGCCGACAGCTCCCTGAAGCCCCATCGCGGGCAGGTGCTCTACCTGGCCACCAACTCCGCCTCCGGCGGCAAGTTCTACGATCTGACCGGCCCGTACCCGTGGGCGGCGGTCAAGGATCAGAGCCTCAAGGCCAACTACACCACCATCGAGGTGCAGTCCAAGAAGCTGGTCGCGACCACCTACGAGGTCGGCGGACGGGTGATCGATCGGGTCAGCATCACCCGTGCCCACTAGGCGTCTGTTCGCCATCATGCCCCGGGGGATTCGTCCCCCGGGGCGCCCGGCGTTTCGGCGCAGGGGCCGCCAGAGCCACGTCCGATTTCCGCTAGCCACGGCCGTCCACTGCTGTCAGGCTGGACGTCATGGACTTCGACCAGCGGTACCGGGCAGCGAGCGCCAAGGACGCCCGCTTCGACGGGGTGTTCTTCCTGGCGGTGCGTACCACCGGGATCTACTGCCGTCCGTCCTGCCCCGCCCGGACGCCGCTGCGGGCCAACGTGGAGTTCTTCGACACCGCTGCCGCCGCCCACGAGCACGGCTTTCGCGCGTGCAAACGATGCCTGCCCGACACCGTTCCCGGCTCGCCGCTGTGGAATCAGCGCGCTGACGTCGCCGCCCGCGCGATGCGGCTGATCACCGACGGCGCCATCGACCGCGAAGGGGTCACCGGCCTGGCTCGCCGCTTGGGCTACACCACCCGCCACCTCAATCGAGTGCTGAGTACCGAACTCGGCGCGGGACCACTGGCTCTGGCCCGCGCCCACCGCGCCCAAGTGGCCCGCGAACTACTGGTCGGCAGCGACCTGCCCATCAGCGACGTGGCCTTCGCGGCCGGTTTCGGCAGCATTCGGCAGTTCAACGACACCATCACCGCCGTGTACGCCCTCACCCCCACTGCCCTGCGCAACGGACGGCGCTCTGCCGGCGACCCGCCGCCACCCACCGCGTCCGGCTGGATCACGGTGCAGTTGCACCTGCCCGTGCGTCCGCCCTGGGACGCCGCCGGCACCTTCGCCTGGCTGGCCGCGCGGGCGATACCCGGGGTCGAGGTCGCCCTGCCCGACAGCTACGCCCGCACCCTGCAGCTTCCCGGCGGGCCGAGTTGGTTCCGGGTGAGCGCGACCGCGCTCGGGCTGCGGCTGTCGGCCGGCTTGACCCGGTTGTCCGACCTGGCTCCCCTGGTGGCCAGGGTGCGACGGTTGTTCGACGCCGACGCCGACCCGGTCGGCATCGACCACGCGCTGGCCGAGGAACCGGCACTGGCCGCGTCGGTGCGAGCGGTGCCCGGCATCCGACTGCCGGGCGCGGTCGATCCCACCGAGATGCTGGTACGCGCGATGATCGGCCAACAGATCTCGGTATCAGCCGCCCGCACCCATCTGCACCGCCTCGCCGTCCAGTGCGGGCAGCCGCTCGCCGACGCGCCCGATGGACTGAGCCTGCTCTTCCCCACCGCGGACGCCATCGCCGCCTCCGCCGCCGCCGTGCTGACCGGCCCCCGCGCGCGAATCACCAGCCTGACCACGGTCGCCGAACGACTCGCGTCCGGCGCGCTGGGGCTGGATTGGGCCGACGATTCAGGCGAGCAGCGCGCCCGCCTGCTCGCCCAACCCGGCATCGGGCCCTGGACCGCCGACTACCTGGCCATGCGAGTGCTGGGCGACCCGGACGTCCTGCCGGTCGGCGACGTGGCTCTGCGCACCGGCGCCGCCCGGCTCGGTGTGCCCGACACCCCGGCCGCGCTCGCCGCCTGGGGTGCCCAGCTGGCCCCCTGGCGGTCCTACGCCAGCCTGCACCTGTGGCGTGCCGCCACCTTGCCGAAGGAGAAGCCGTGAAGCTCACCACCATCAGCACCCCCGATGGGCCGTTCACCGCGTTGGTCGACGACGGTGCCGTCCTGGCGTCGGGCTGGACAGCGGACCCCGACGCCATCCTCGCCCGACTGCCGTCCGCTGATCGGCCCCGGCGGGTCCCGTCGGTGCCCAACTCCGACCCGGACGTCGCCGCGATCGCCAATGCCGTGCAGCGGTACTACGGCGGCGAGCTCAGCGCGATCGACGATGTCGCGGTGCGGCAGTTCGGCACCGCGCTGCAGCTGATCGGCTGGCAGGCGCTGCGCGAGATTCCGCCCGGCGCACCGCTGAGCTACACCGAGTTCGCCGCCTTCGTCGGGAGACCGGCTGCGGTTCGGGCCGCTGCGGCGATCTGTGCCCGGAATGCCCCGGCCCTCTTTGTTCCCTGCCATCGGGTGCTGCGCAGCGATGGCAGCCTCGGCGGCTTCGCCTGGGGTGTGGACGTGAAGCGCTCTCTGCTGGAGCGCGAAGGCCGCTAACCACCGAAACCGTCGATATCGGAGCACCACCGCGGCACGAAGTAGGAACCCCCACCGAAAACGTCGTTATACGCCGAGTTTTGGCCTCCAAAACGACGGGATCGGTGGGGCGCGCGAGCAAGCTGCACCACACGCCCTTCACAACGACGAAATCGGTTGGCTATGAGCCCTGTTCGTTCAGGAAGGCGGCCACCGACCAGACCAGCAGGCGCTCGGCCTCGGCGACCTCGTCGACGGTGGCCTTCGCCTTCGGCGCCAGCGTGTGGCCCGCGCCCGGCATCGCCACCAGCCGGACGTCGCTGCGTCCGGTTTCGGCCAGGGCGGCGGCCACCTGATCGGGGGTGCCGAAGGTGTCCTTCTCGCCTTGGACAATCAGGGTGGGCGCGGACGCCTCCAGCAACTCGCCCAGCCGCGACTTGTCCGGTTTGCCCGGCGGATGCAGCGGGAACGCCAAGAGCACCAGACCCGACTGCCCGGTGGCATACCCGCGGCAAGCCGTTCGGGCGCCGGCGCTGCGTCCGCCGACGAACAGCGGCAGGCCCGGCCATTGCCGCGACACCTCGGCCACAGCCAACTGCCAGGCTCGATCCAACCCCGGCGCCGAGGAGAAGATCTTTCGGCCGGCCACCCGGTAGGGCTGGCGGAACCGCGCCACACTCACCCCCAGAGTCGGCAGCCGGTCGGCCAGCAACGCCAGGTCCCAGGAATCGATGTCGCCACCGGCGCCGTGACCCAGCAGCAGCACGGCCGCGGGTTCGTCGGCCTCGTCGAGGACGAGTTCGGCCGGTCCATCAGGGGTATCGATGGTGATGGTGCTCACGGCCTCAGTCTGGCACCCCGACGCGGGCATCGCGTGGCATGCTGAGCGCGTACACCGAATCAGGAGTGCCATGGATTTCTACAACCTGTACGCCCACGGCTTTGCCCGGGTGGCGGCGTGCACCGGGCCGATCGCGCTCGTCCAGCCGCAGGTCAACGCTGAGGCCGCGCTCGCCCAGGCGCGCGAAGCCGCGGCACAGGGTGCCTGCCTGGCCGTCTTCCCCGAGTTGAACCTCACCGGCTACTCCATCGAGGACCTGCTGCTGCAGGACACCGTCCTGGCGGCCGCCGAGGAGGCGCTGGCCTGGTTGGTGCCGGCCACTGCCGATCTGGGCTGCGTGCTGGTCGTCGGCGCTCCGCTGGCCAGCCTGAACCGGGTCTACAACTGCGCGGTGGTGATTCATCGTGGGCAGGTGCTCGGGGTGGTGCCCAAGTCGTATCTGCCGACCTACCGGGAGTTCTACGAGTCGCGCCAGATCGGACGCGGCGACGACGTCACCGGCGAGATCCGCGTCGCCGGGCAGGACGCCCCCTTCGGCTCCGACCTGCTGTTCGCCGCCGAGGACGTGCCCGGCTTCGTGCTGAACGTGGAGATCTGCGAGGACATGTGGGTGCCGATCCCGCCATCGGCGGAAGCCGCCCTGGCCGGTGCCACCGTGATCGCCAATCTGTCCGGCAGCCCGATCACCGTCGCCAAGGCCGAGGAGCGCAAGCTGCTGTGCTCCTCCGGGTCGTCGCGCCTGCTGTGCGGCTACGTCTACGCCGCGGCCGGCGAGGGCGAGTCGTCGACCGACCTCAGCTGGGACGGCCAGACCCTGATCTACGAGAACGGCGCCTTGCTGGCCGAGTCTGAGCGGTTCCCCGACGGCCCGCGCACCTCGCTGGCCGATGTCGATCTCGGCACCCTGGTGCAGGAGCGACTGCGGCAGGGCACCTTCGACGACAACCGGCGCACTCATGCCGCCCGCACCGGCGAGTACCGGACGGTCAGCTTCACGCTCAACCCACCCAGTGGTGATCTGGGGTTGCTGCGGGAGGTGGCGCGGTTCCCTTTCGTGCCGGCTGATCCCGCACGCCTGGCCCAGGACTGCTTCGAGGCCTACAACATTCAGGTCTCAGGTCTGGAGCAGCGGCTGCGCGAGATCGGCCAACCCAAGATCGTCATCGGCGTCTCCGGCGGCCTGGACTCCACCCACGCGCTGATCGTCGCCGCGCGCGCGATGGACCGACTGGGACGCCCCCGCACCGACATCCTGGCCTACACGATGCCGGGCTTTGCCACCTCCGAACACACCAAGGGCAACGCCACCGCGCTGGCCACGGCGCTGGGGGTGAGCTTCGCCACGCTCGACATCACCGAGACCGCCAGCCTGATGCTGGACAAGCTCGATCACCCCTACAGCGAGGGCAAGGCCACCTATGACGTGACCTTCGAGAACGTCCAGGCCGGGCTGCGCACCGACTACCTGTTCCGCCTGGCCAACCACCACGGCGGCATCGTGCTGGGCACCGGCGACCTGTCGGAGCTGGCGCTGGGCTGGTGCACCTACGGCGTCGGCGACCAGATGAGCCACTACAACGTCAACGGCGGGGTGCCGAAGACGCTCATGCAGCATCTGATCCGCTGGGTGATCTCGGCGGAGTTGTTCAGCGACGGCGTCTCGACCACTCTGCAGGCGATCCTCGATACCGAGATCACCCCGGAGCTGGTGCCCGTCGGAGAGGGCGAAACGCCGCAGTCGACGCAAGCGAAGATCGGCCCCTACGCCTTACAGGACTTCACCCTGTTCCACGTGCTGCGCCGCGGCATGAAGCCGTCCAAGATCGCCTTCCTGGCCTGGCATGCCTGGCGGGACGCCGAAGCGGGCCGTTGGCCCGAGGGCTTCCCCGACGACGAGCGTGTCGCCTATGACCTGGCCACGATCAAGAAGTGGCTCAGCGTGTTCGTGTCCCGCTTCTTCGGGTTCGCCCAGTTCAAGCGTTCCGCCCTGCCCAACGGGCCGAAGGTCGTGCGCGGTGGATCGTTGAGCCCACGCGGTGACTGGCGAGCACCGTCGGACACGTCGGCCAAGCTGTGGCTGGCCGAGTTGGAGAACGTCCCGGACGCCTGAGCGCCGCCGACGAACACGGCTCCCGCGATTGTTGTTTCCGCTTTCTTGACCGGGCACACTGACAGTGAATGGTGTTCACCCTCACCGAAAGGCCGCCGATGCGCGCTGTCGTTCCTGCTGTCCTGATCGCCGCCGGCCTGGCCCTCACCGCCTGCTCCGGTACTGCTGCCCCAGGCCCCTCGGCCCCGGCGGCCAGCCCGAGCAACAGCGCAGTACCGCCGGCAACATCGCCCTCGCCGAGTTCTTCGCCCGCGTTCACCTTCCCGAAGCGCACTGCGGACGAACTGGCCCGCTCGGAGTTCCGCGACGGCACCGTGAGCGCACAGATCTGGCACAAGGTGACCACGGCCGGCAGCTATGTGGTCAGAACCGCCTGCGCGCACCAGGGCGCGGAGTTCGGCTACCGGGTCGAAGTCAACGGCCACAAGCTCACCAGCGCGACGTTCACCTGCGGGACCGAGGGCGCCGAACTCATCAACACGGTGGGCACGCTGAAGGTGGGCGACCGCGTGGACGTCGGCCTCACCAAGGTCGTAGCACCGTACGACGCCTGGGCGATCGTGGTGCCTGACCCGGTCGGCTGACACCGACCGGGCTGCACTCTCACTCCTGAGGAGCCACCTCGACCGCGGGCTCGCTGACGGTCTCCACGACCGCCTCGACCGTCACGGGTTCGACGACGGGGCTGACCACCTCGGCTGGCGTGTCGGCAACCACAGCCTCAACAACCACCACCTCGGCGACCTCATCCGCTGGCACGGCTTCGGGCTTGGGCTTGCGGCTACGCGTGGTCTTCTTTGCCGGTTCACTGGCCACCTTGGGCGCGACCGGAGCCTTGGGTGCCTTCGGGGTGGGACGACGACGCGACTCCCGCTCCCCACCATCGGCCGGGGCTTGGGAGGCCACCGGAGCGTCATGGACGTGGTAGCCGCGACCCTTGCAGGTCTCGCACGCCACGGTGAACGCCTCAGCCAGGCCGGTACCGATCTTCTTGCGGGTCATCTGCACCAAGCCGAGCGAGGTGACCTCGGCCACCTGGTGGCGGGTGCGGTCACGTCCCAGGCATTCGACCAGGCGGCGCAGCAGCAGTTCGCGGTTGGCCGGCAGCACCATGTCGATGAAGTCGATCACGATGATGCCGCCGATGTCGCGCAGCCGTAGCTGTCGGACGATTTCCTCGGCCGCCTCCAAGTTGTTGGAGGTGACGGTGGCTTCGAGGTTGCCCGAGGTACCGGTGAACTTGCCGGTGTTGACGTCGATGACGGTCATGGCCTCGGTGCGATCGATGATCAGCGAGCCGCCCGAAGGCAGGAACACCTTGCGCTCCAATGCCTTGGCCACCTGTTCGTGCACCCGGAAGGCACTGAAAAGGTCGCCCTTCTCGTTGCGGTCCCAGCGCTGCAGGCGCTCGGCCATGTGCGGCGCCACATGCGCGACGTAGGCGTCGACATTGTCGTAGGCGTCGTCGGCCTGGCCGTTGCCGTCGATCACCAGGGCACCGAAATCTTCGGTGAACAGGTCGCGGACGATCCGGACGGTCAGGTCGGGCTCGGCATACAGCAGCTGTGGCGCGGTGGAACTGGTCGACTTCTTCTCCAGCACCTCCCACTGAGCCTTCAGCCGGTTGACGTCGCGAACCAGCTCTTCTTCGCTGGCACCCTCGGCGGCCGTCCGAACGATCACCGACGCGCTGGGGTCGATCAGTTCGTCCAGGATGCCCTTGAGCCGCTTGCGCTCGCCTTCGGGCAGCTTGCGGGAGATGCCCGACAGGTGGCCACCGGGTGAGTAGACGATGTAGCGCCCGGGGATCGACAGGTGAGAGGTCAGGCGGGCGCCCTTGGCCCCGACCGGGTCCTTGCTGACCTGCACGACGACCTGCTGACCGGACTTGAAGACCTTCTCGACCTTCTTGTCGGCACCCGAGACGCCGAAGGAGTCCCAATCGACCTCACCGGCGTACAGCACCGCGTTGCGGCCGCGTCCGATGTCGACGAAGGCGGCTTCCATGCTGGGCAGGACGTTCTGCACCCGGCCCAGGTAGATGTTGCCGATCATCGACGTGGCCGAAGCCCGATCGACGTAGTGCTCGACCAGGACGTTGTCCTCCAGCACCGCGATCTGGGAGTAGTCCTCGGTCTGCCGGATCAGCATCTTGCGATCGACGGATTCGCGACGGGCCAGGAATTCGGACTCGCTCAAGATCGGGGTGCGACGGCGACCGGCGGCGCGGCCTTCGCGGCGACGCTGCTTCTTGGCTTCCATCCGGGTGGAACCCTCGATGCCGGTGACTTCGTCGCTGACGCTGGCCCGCCGGCGCGGCTCACGCACCCGGACGACCACATCGACCGAATCGTCATCGGCATCGTCAGCGGCCTCACCGCGACGACGACGACGGCGACGACGACGCGACGAGGTGGACTCGGTCGCGCCTTCTTCGCTTGCCTCGCCGTCGGCAGCAGCTTCGGCATCACCCTCCGCGGCCTCGGCATCGCCCTCGCCGTCGGCATCACCGTCAAGCTCGCCGTCGGCATCTGCCTCGGTGCCGGCTCCGCGACGACGACGACGACCGCCGCGACGGCGGCGACGACGGCGCGGCGCGTCTCCTTCACCATCACCGGATTCGACGTCGGCATCGATCTCGTCGGTCTCGTCTTCGGACTCGGCCTCAGCTCGCAGGCCACCGATGGCGGCCGCCAGCGAGTCGAGGACGGCATCAGGGCTGGTCTCGTCGCTCATCCCGAAGGTTTCGGCGATCGCGGGCTTGCGCGACCGCGTCCGTCCCGGGGTGCGCGCGAGGTCTTCCAGGCTGGCCGCCACATCGGTCTCGACCTCAGCGGGCTCCGTCACGGGCTCGGCAGCGCCGCGACGACGACGGCTGCGGGTCGGGGCCGTCGGGGCATCCTCGACCGGCGCCTCGAGGGAGGCGGAGTCAGCGGGGGCCTCTTCGATGGCCTTGGCTCGCCGGCTGCGCTTGGGCTTGGTCACCTCCGGCTCGGCCGGCGCCTCAGCCTCAGCCACAAGGTCGGTCTCGACCGGCTCGGGAAGCACCTCGGTCACTTCGGCGACTTCTTCGATCTCTTCTTCGTCGACCACCAGGTCAGGCTCAGCGACGATCGGATCAGCGACGGGAGCGGCTTCGGTGATCACCACGGCAGCCGGCGGGCCGGCCGGACGACTCGCCGAGCGGCGGCGCGGCGGACGGGCGGGCTGTTCGGAGGCGGCCGCGGATAGGTTCTGATCTTCTGAATCGAGCATTTCGCTCTCCTTCAAGCGACGGACACCGTCGCATCAAGCTGCTCGATCTGGCGCAATGGTTCACACGCTGCACGGGCAGCAAAGCTTGTTGAACGAACACCGGCGCTCGGGCCCCCGCGGTCGACTTGCGTCGCGGTGAAGCTGGCGCGCCTGCCCGGTCTGTCACACCGGTCGTGGCATTCGAAAGGTGAAGTCGGGGTGACTTCACTGCAAAGAAGTATCGCACAACAGCCAGCAATCGGCCTTATGGATCGCCTTTCAGGACGGCATTTCGCCCTGATCAGGGTGCGACCGGCGTCGACGGCGCTCCTGGGGCCAAGGGGTCGGTCACGGCCGCGCCGTCCCACGGACCCTGGGCCAAACGGGTGAACAACGCCGGCGTCTGTGGCAGTTCCGGCGCCAGCTGCCGCAACGCGGCCACCACGTCATCGGGACGCACCAGCGGTTCGGTGGTGCGCACGGTCACGACGAAGCCGGCCTCGTCGTCGTGGAGCGCCAGCACGGCACCGCGGACGTCGAAACTGCGCAGCCCCGATTTGGCCTGGCGCTGCACCAACACCTCGTCGGCTGCCAGCAGCGCGGCGATCGCCACCTTCAGGCCGGCGCGGTCGACCGTCCACTCCACCTGCCAGGTGGACGCCGCCAGCAACTCCGGCAGCGAGCCGGCCGCGGCCTCTGCCACCTCGACGATGGCCAGCCCGTCCGGCATGGCCGCGTTCAGGTCGTCGCGCACCTGGGCCGGATCGCGCACCTCGGCCAGCCCGATCTCCAGGTATTCGGCCTCACTGGCCGCCCCGGTGGGTGCGGCGTTGACGTAGCTGATTCGCGGGTGCGGATGGAAGCCGGACGAGAACGCCATCGGCACCCCGGCCCGCCGCAGCGCGCGCTCGAAGGCCCGCCCGAAGTCGCGGTGGGAGGCGAAGCGCGCCCGTCCTCGCTTGGCGTAGCGCACCCGCAATCGCTGGACGGGCGGCGGCTGCTGCGGGGGCTGCTTTCGGGCACTCACAGCCGAAGAGCCTAGCGGGGA
>JAJTBJ010000273.1 GCA_021286985.1 Propionibacteriales bacterium
CGTTCATCCGCTGAATGGTCGACAGGTGCGCGATCAGGCAGGCCAGGTCGTCGGCGCGGCGTCCGGGGCCGAGGGTGTCGGTATCGAGCAGGCCGACGATCCGGCCGCGGTCGACGTGCACCTGGCCCTCGTGGAAGTCACCGTGGGTGGGTTCGTTGCCCGGCGGGATGGCATACAGCCCGCCGTCGATCTGTTCGATCAGCCATTCCAGCCGGGGCTCCAGCGCCGGCACGGCCTGAGACACCATCCGGGCGTAGTGGCCCAGCGCGTCCGACCACGGTGGACGCCGGGGCAGGTCGTTGACCCGGGCCGGCATCGAGTCGAGCAGGTTGATCAAGGCCTCGGCGCTGCACGGATCGGCGGCGTCGAACACCGCCTTGGCCAGCGGACGTCCGGGCAGCTCGGCGAGGATCAGCAGGTGGTCGTCGGTGGTGGCCAGAATCGGTGCCACCGGCACCCCGGCATTGGCCAACACCAGGTGCCGGGTGACCACGTCGTCGAACAGTCGTCCGCGCAGCACCTTCACATAGGCCACTTCGGAGCCGGCCTGGACCCGCAGCACGGCACGGCGACGCGGCCGGTAGCCGATCATCTCCAAGCTCAGCTGGCGTGGGGTCACCGGCACCCGGAACACCCGGTGCTCGTTGCAGACCTCGGCCATCGACTCGGCGTAGGCCGCGCGGGCCAGCCCGGGCAGGTCAGGGTCGTTGGGGTAGATCCAGACCGCCACCTCGCGCTTGCCGTCGGCGAAGATCTCCGCCGCGGCATCGGTGTCGACCGGGCCGGACGCCCGCGCACTCACCCCCAGCAGTTCCTCACGACGGCCGTAGGACCAATCGATCAGCGCCGAATAGGTGGCCGTGGTCGACTGCGCCGGATTGGCGTCGACGTGGTCGAGAGTCCAGGTGACCAGTTCCCCGCCGGCATGCTGCACCGCCGCAGCGAGCAGGGGGCCGACTTCACCACTGGTGAGCAGCGCCGAGCCGTCAGCGTCGGATTGATGCACGGGGTCTCCTGTCCAGGTCTCGCGACAGATTACTGGTCGAACCGCTCGACGCCGACCCTGGTGAGCCGAAGACGAGAAGCGCGGCGTCCGTCGAGTTCAGTGACAGTGAGTTCAAACCGCTCCGCGGGCAGCTGTTCGTCGACCGGATCCAGGGTGACCGTACAGGTATCGCCCACCCGTGGCAGCGAGCCGAGCTGGGCCATCACGAAGCCGGCGACCGTGTCGTAGGGGCCATCGGGCAGCAGGAATCCGTAGTCGGAAGTGAAGTCCTCCAAGGTGACCAGGCCGTCGATGTCGGCCTGATCGCCGTCGTGGGTCTCGTCGTCGAATTCGTCGGTGATGTCACCGATCAGTTCCTCGACCAGGTCTTCGATGGTGACGATGCCGGCGGTGCCGTTGTACTCATCAGACACGATCGCCAAGTGGTGATGGCCTTGGCGCATCTGGGTCAGCGCCCGCAGGATCCGCATCGACTGCGGCAATGACAGCACCGGCCGCACCAGTTCGCTGACCGGGCGCGAACGTTCTGAGGCCGCCAAGGTGGCCAGGTCGCGGATGTGGACGAAGCCGAGCACATCGTCGGCGTCCTCACCGATCACCGGATAGCGGCTGTGGCTGCCGTCCTGCACCTGACGGAAGGCCTCAGCGGCGGGTAGTTCGCCGTCGAGGAAGTCGACCTCGGTGCGCGGGATCATGGTCTCGCGCAGGCTGACGTCGCCGGCGCCGAACACCTCGTCCACGATCTGACGTTCCTCGGCACCCAGGGTCGCCGACGAACCGACCATGGCCCGCAGTTCGGCGTCGCTGACCTCTTCGCGGGACGCGTTCGGGTCACCGCCGAGAAGCCGGACGACCACGTTGGTCGATTTGCCGAGGAACCAGATCACCGGCGTGGCCAGTTTGGCGATGGCGTTGACCATCGGGGCTAAGGCCAACGCGAACGCCTCGGCGCGCTGCATCGCCAGGCGCTTGGCGGCCAGCTCACCGATCACGATCGAGAAGTAGGAGATGACCAGGGTGATCGCGAACAGGCTCACCCCCGGCGCCCAGTCGCTCGACATGCCCCAGCCGATCAGCACCTGAGTGAAAGTGTCGGCCAAGGTGGCACCACCGTAGGCGGCCGACAGGAAGCCGGCCAGGGTCACCCCGATCTGCACCGCAGAAAGGAACCTGTTGGGCGATGCGCTCAACTCCGCGACCGTGCGGCCACGACGACCGCGGCCGGACAACTGCTTGACCTGCGAATCGCGCAACGACACCAAGGCCATCTCTGCGGCGGCGAAGACGCCACCCACCACGATGAAGAACGCGATCAGCAACACATCGCGTACGTGCGGGTCCATTGACGTCCCATCAAGTCGGTGGTGGACGGCGAGCGGCGCCG
>JAJTBJ010000015.1 GCA_021286985.1 Propionibacteriales bacterium
CAGCCCTTCGCGCAGCAGGTTGATCCCCACCAGCACGTCGAATACCCCCAGTCGAAGCTCGCGCAACAACTCGATCCGGCGCAACGTGTCGACTTCGGAGTGCAGGTAGCGCGTCCGGACCCCGTTCTCCATCAGATAGTCGGTGAGATCCTCGGCCATCTTCTTGGTCAACGTGGTGACCAGCACCCGTTCGTTGGCCTCGGCGCGTGCGGTGATCTCGGCCATCAAATCGTCGATCTGCCCCTTCGTCGGTTTGAGCACGATCTCGGGGTCGACCAGACCGGTGGGCCGGATCAACTGCTCCACCACACCATCGGCCTTGGCCATCTCATACGGTCCCGGGGTGGCCGACAAGTAGACAGTCTGACCGATCCGTTCGATGAACTCCTCCCAGCGCAGCGGACGGTTGTCCATGGCCGACGGCAACCGGAATCCGTGCTCAACCAGGGTGCGCTTGCGGGACATGTCGCCCTCGTACATGCCGCCAATCTGCGGGACGGTGACATGCGATTCGTCGATGACCAGCAGGAAGTCCTCGCTGAAGTAATCCAGCAGACAGTTGGGCGCACTGCCCTGCTCGCGTCCATCGATGTGGCGGGAGTAATTCTCGATGCCGGAGCAGGTGCCGATCTGGCGCATCATCTCCAGGTCGTAGCCGGTGCGCATCCGCAGCCGCTGCGCTTCCAGCAGCTTGCCTTCGGCCTCGAGGTCAGCCAGTCGCAGCGCCAACTCGGCCTCGATGTCGTTGATGGCGCGCTCCATGCGCTCGGGGCCGGCCACATAATGCGAGGCCGGGAACACGTAGATCTCGTTGTCGTTGCTCAGCACCGCCCCGCTGACCGGATGCAGGGTGGATAAGGCCTCGATCTCATCGCCGAAGAACTCCACCCGGACCGCGTGCTCCTCATACATCGGGAACACCTCGACGGTGTCGCCGCGCACGCGGAAGGTGCCGCGGGTCCCGGCCAGATCGTTGCGCACGTACTGAATGTCGACCAGGCGGCGCAGCAGCGCGTCCCGGTCGGTCTCCTCCCCCACCCGCAGCCGCACCATCCGGTCCACGTACTCCTGCGGCGTGCCCAGGCCGTAGATCGCCGAAACCGTGGCCACCACAATCACATCGCGCCTGGTCAGCAGGGAGTTGGTGGCCGAGTGCCGCAACCGCTCAACCTCCTCGTTGAGGGAGGAGTCCTTTTCGATGTAGGTGTCGGTCTGGGGAACGTACGCCTCGGGTTGGTAGTAGTCGTAATAGGAGACGAAGTACTCCACCGCGTTCTGCGGGAAGAACTGCCGCAACTCGTTGGCGAACTGAGCAGCCAGCGTCTTGTTCGGTTGCATCACCAGCATCGGTCGCTGGACGCGTTCGGCCAGCCAGGCGACCGTGGCGGTCTTGCCGGTGCCGGTGGCGCCCAGCAGCACGACGTTCTGGTCACCGGCATTGATTCGCCGCTCCAACTCGGCAATGGCAGCAGGCTGGTCGCCCGAGGGCTCGAAGTCAGCCACCATCGAGAACGGGGCCACCCGTCGTTGCACATCACTGATCGGTCGCACACGAAGAGCTTAGGTCGCGGCACTGACATTTCTTCCCACAACGCCATCGGGCCCCGTCGACCAGGATCGACAGGGCCCGACGGCGAGCTGCGGGATTACCCCTTGGCTTGACTGGTCAGCACCACCGAGAGCATCTCGTTGATCCCGTTGAAGGAGGTTTCCGGCGTGGCTTCGGTGAACAACACGGTCTGTGCCGTCACCACCCCATCGCTGCTCCTCACCGCGATGAAGGTCTGCACGTAGGTCTGAGTGCTCGACCCACCGGAGGCCTCGACGAACACCGCCAGACACTTGGCACCGGCCAGGTTGCTGGCATTGACGTCAACCTTCTCCGCCTTCCCGAACTGGGCGCCACTGACGTCCTTGAGGATGCTGCGGTTGTAGCTGTCGCACAGCTGCACCGGATTGGTCTTGGCATCCACCTGGTCGACCACCGAGATCAAGGCCGACTTGCCGTCGGTTACCTTGATCATGTTCTGACCCTGCTTCTCGATCTGGAAGCCGGCAGCCACCTGGAACTGCACCCCATGAGTCAGATCGATCACACCGCTGGGCGGCTGAGGCTGCTCCGTGGGTTGATTCTGCTGGGTCGGCTGCTCCGTCGGTTGCGTCGGCTGCGTGGGTTGAGTCGGCTGCGTCGGCTGGGTCGGGGTGACCGGCGGAGTGGGCTGCGGCGTCTTGGCCATCAGCATCAGTCCGCCACCGATCAAGGCCAACGCCACCACCGCAGCGATGACGATGATCAACACCTTGGACGAAGACGCCTTACCGGCTGGGGCCGGCGGATAGGCCGGCGCCTGCGGGTAGCCCGGTTGCGGCGGGTAACCCGGCTGCTGCGGATACCCACCCGGGGTGAAGCCACCGCCAGGCGGGGCTGGCGGCTGCTGAGGCGGGGCGGCCGGAGGCTGCCCGGGGACGGCCGCAGCCGGCGGCTGGTAGGACGGCGGTGCGGCCGGCGGTTGGCCCGGGGCCGCCGCGTTCGGCGGCTGGTAGGACGGCGGCGGGAAGCCGGGTGTCGGCTGGCCGCCGGTCGGCGTGGGCCCGGTGGGCGGGGTCTGGGTCATTTTTCGCCCTCCTGGCTCGCTTCGGTCTCAGCTGCCGCCTGGGTGGCAACCGTCGGTGGTGGTGATTCCAGCGTCACCGCGACCTTGGCCCGGCCACGGACGGATTGACCACACGCACTGCAGAACGCCGAGTTGGGCAGCAGCGGCATCTCGCACCGTGCGCAGAAGCCCATCTCGTCGCCTTGCTCAGGATCCTCGGCCCGAGAGGCCGACTCCAGCGCACCTTCCAGCAATGCGGTCTGCAACACGGTGCGTACCCGCAGGATCAGCAGGCCCAGGATCACCAGACCCCAGACCACCTGCAGCACCAGCGACAGGCTGGGGGTGCCGACGAAGCCGAGCAGGTAGACACCGCCACTGAACAACACGTTGGCCGCCATGGCCGTCACCAGCGCGCCGAAGTAGCGCCCGGAGAAGCCGTCATAGCCCTTGCCGAGCCCGGAGAACTCCGCCACGGCCAGGCCGGTCGCAGTGCCCATCACCAGTGGCTTGATGAAGCCTTCCAGGAACACCAGGGACGCCAACTGGGCCGGCTGGCCGCCCACCACCACGGTGGTGAGCAGATCCCAATGCCGCACCAAGGTGTCGAAGCTGGCGTAGGCGACGCCACTGACCACACCGAAGGTGAGGCCGTCCATCAAGTCGTCGAACGCCGGGCGACTGGCCAACACGAGCGGGCCGATCTGGCGGATCAATTCACCGATCACCGGCACCGCCACCCCGGCGATCAGGAAGCCGAGCAGGCTCGGCGTCGCCGCCGGTGTGCCGTCAGTGCCGCCGATAGCGGGGTTGAACGGCATCCAGCCGACAGACAGCCAGCTGAACAGCGCCGCCAGAAGCCCGGTGAGCAGGAACGCCAACCCGGTCACCATGACCGGCGCGTCCTCCCACAGGTTCACGTCGTAGAGGTAGGTGATGTACACCACCGGAATCGCGAACGCCGCGATCAGCACCGCGATCGGCATCCAGCCGAGCACTGCGGCCAAAAGCGCCGCGACCAAGGTGATGGTCAGGGCCGTCCGATAGGTCTGGGGATGCCTGCCGGCCTCGCGCGGCATGATCGATGAGATCAACGCGAAGGACGCGACTGGTTCGTTGGGCGCGAGCGCGAACCGTCGGTTCGCCTTCTCGGCACCGGGCACAAGATCTTGGCCACACCGATGACAGAAGTGGGCTACGTCGGGGACCGCCGATTGGCAGCGTGGACAATCCATGAATGCCTCCTGCATTACGTTGGGCTCAGCATAGGACCGCCGGTCGCCGAGACGGAGGCGATAAAATTCCTTAATCGCCTGGCGTGTCGGCGCCTGTGACATCGGCCCAGAATCGGTCGACCTGGGCGTAAAGCTCCGGCAGCGTGCCGTTGTTTTCGATCACGACGTCCGCCTGGGCCAGCCGGACGTCCCGAGGCGCTTGCGCGGCCACTCTGGCCGCTGCCTCCTCCCGCGAGTACCCGTTGCGTCGCTGCAGACGCTCCAGTTGCAGGTCGGGGTCGACGTCGACCACCACCACCTGATCGAACCCATCGGCCAATCCGGCCTCCACCAGCAGTGGGATCACCTGTACCACGACGGCTCCGGCGGGTGCGGTGGCACTCAGCTCGGCCGCGCGAGCCCGCACCGCCGGGTGAATGATGGCTTCCAAAGAGGCCCGGGCCTGCGGATCGGCGAACACGATCGCTCCCAATGCGGGCCGGTCCAAGGACCCGTCGGCAGCCAGCACTCCGGCTCCGAACCGGTCCACCACGGCCGCCAATCCCGACGTCCCGGGCTGGACGACCTCGCGAGCCAGAACATCGGAGTCAATGATGACCGCCCCGAGCTCAGCCAGCCGCTCGGCCACCGCGGACTTGCCGGACGCGATGCCTCCGGTCAGCCCGATCTGTCTCACCATGGCCAGGAGTCTCGCAGATCGGCCGCCAGTCGAGCGGCGTCCGCAGCGATGTCGGACTTTTCGCTCGCCGAGAGCACCTGCTGAATGAACAGCGTCGACAGATCCTCGCTCGCCACCAGCACCTCCGCACTCTGGCGGGCCGGGCGGCCCTCGAAGGTCCCGGTGCCGGTCCTCACCGCGCGCAGGTGGTCGGATCCGACCTTCGCCTTCGACAGTGATCCGTGGAAATCGGTCCCGCTCTGCGCGATGGCACTGTCGAGCTCATCGGCCGGGTCCGGCGAAGACCCCTCGTAGCGCACCATCAGCATCTGGTTGTGTCCGTGGGTGAGGAGCGCCCGGGTGTCAGTGTCAGCCATCACCGTCCATCCGTCGGGAACGTCGAAGTCGAGTCCGCCGAAGGCGAGCACATCGGTCACGACTTCCCCATCGGAGCCGGGATCGAAAGGGTCGTCGGAATAGCCGGGATCGTCCGCTGGCGGTTCTTCAGTCAGGTCGGGGCCACTCGGCCGCCAGGCGCTCAAGCCGATCACGCCCACCACCCCCACCCCCACGATCCCCAGGAGCAGGGAGCGCCGGGAGCCCTGCGGTGGGTTCGGCGGATACGGCTCACGAGCCTGGTAGTGATGGACGATCGGAGTCGGCGCGGGAGGGTTCTGCCAGCCGCCGGCGATGGCGTCACGCTCGGTCTCCTCCGGGCGCGGGTAATTCTCGTAACCGGTGGGCAGGTGCGCGTCCACATACTCTCCTCGGCCGGGGTGCGGCTCCAGCATGCCAGCGGTGTCAAGAACGGCGTGCTCGCCCCGCAAAAGCCACGACGCCCCCACCGCTGTTGCGGTGGGGGCGCCGTCGTCAGTAGGTGGTCAGCGACCGCCGGTGAGCTTCTCCCGCAGAGCCTGCAGGGCCTCATCGGACGCCAAGGAGCCCTCGGGAGCCTCGTCGTCGCCACCGGCGGAGTAGGCCGCCGTGTTGGCCTCGGTGACCGCAGCCTGCACGTCGGCAGCCTCGGCCTCCTCGACCTGCTTCTTGTGGGCCAGCCAACGGGCCTGAGCCTCGGCGTACTGGGCCTCCCACGCGCGCTGCTGCTCTTCGTAGCCGGGCTTCCACTCCTGGGTTTCGGGATCGAAGCCCTCGGGGTAGATGTAGTTGCCCTGCTCGTCGTAGGACGCGGTCATGCCGTACAGCGACGGATCGAAGTCGTCGGCAGCGATGTCGACACCCTCGTTGGCCTGCTTGAGGCTCAGCGAGATGCGGCGACGCTCCAGGTCGATGTCGATGATCTTGACCATGACATCGTCGTTGACGGTGACGACCTGCTCGGGGATCTCCACGTGACGCTCGGCCAGCTCGGAGACGTGCACCAAGCCCTCGATGCCCTCTTCGACACGGACGAACGCACCGAACGGCACCAGCTTGGTGACCTTGCCCGGAACGATCTGACCGATCTGGTGGGTACGAGCGAAGGTCTGCCACGGATCTTCCTGGGTGGCCTTCAGCGACAGCGAGACGCGCTCGCGGTCCATGTCGACATCCAGCACCTCGACGGTGACCTCGTCGCCAACCTCGACAACCTCGGACGGGTGATCGATGTGCTTCCAGCTCAGCTCGGAGACGTGCACCAGGCCGTCCACGCCACCCAGATCGACGAACGCGCCGAAGTTGACGATGGAGGACACCACACCCTTGCGGATCTGGCCCTTGGTGAGCTGGTTGAGGAAGGTGTGACGCACCTCGGACTGAGTCTGCTCCAGCCACGCACGGCGGGACAGCACCACGTTGTTGCGGTTCTTGTCCAGCTCGATGATCTTGGCCTCGAGCTCCGCGCCAACGTAGGGCTGCAGGTCGCGCACCCGGCGCATCTCCACCAACGAGGCCGGCAGGAAGCCCCGCAGGCCGATGTCGATGATCAGGCCGCCCTTGACGACCTCGATGACGCGGCCGCTGACGACGCCGTCCTCTTCCTTGACCTTTTCGATCTGACCCCAGGCCCGTTCGTACTGAGCGCGCTTCTTGCTCAGGATCAGGCGGCCTTCTTTGTCTTCCTTCTGCTGAACCAGGGCCTCGACCTCATCACCGACAGCGACCACCTCGAAGGGATCGACGTCGTGCTTGATGGAGAGTTCCTTGGAAGGAATGACGCCTTCGGTCTTGTAACCGATGTCGAGCAGGACCTCGTCCCGATCGACCTTAACGACGGTACCGGTGACGATGTCGCCGTCGTTGAAGTACTTGATGGTCGCGTCGACTGCTTCAAGGAAAGCTTCCGGCGATGCGAAATCGTCGACCGCGACGCTGAGCGCCTCGTTGGTTGAGGTCATGTAGTAGGGCTCCGATGAGTTGGATGTATTTAGGTGGCCGCACTCAGCCCTGCCTCGTTTGGATAGGGCCAGGCTGCCCTGGAACGGTCCGCACGAAACATGCCCCGACCCACTAGGTCTGAGGTCCGGGCGGACGAAGTGCAGCCGACAGCCTATCGAGCCTCGCGCGGCAGGGTCAATCTGACTCCCACTGAGGGGGTTAGGCTAAACCCAAGGCCAAAGGAGGACTTGACCATGAGCGGTACCGCCATCATCCACGACGCGACCCTGACCCCCACCAAACTCGAACTGCTGGCGACCTGGTTGCCCGAGCAGCCGTGGTTCGACGGGGACGCCACCGACCTCGATCGGGTCGCGGCTTATCGCTTCGTGGATCCCGACGGCGAGGTCGGGATCGAGACCATTCTGATCCGCTCGGGCGGGGTCACCTACCAGGTGCCGCTCACCTACCGGGCCGAACCCCTTGCCGAAGCCGCGCCCCATTTCATCGGCACCATGGAGCATTCGACCTTGGGCACCCGCTACACCTACGACGCGGTCGGCGACCCGGTCTATGTGGTCGAGTTGATGCGGGTGATCCACGAGGGCGACACCGAGGCCGAGCTGTCCCGCGGCGAGAAGTCGATGACCGTCGAAGGCAGCGGCATCACTCTGGTGTCGAATGCGTCCGGCGAGATGATCCGGATCATCCGCATCCTCGACGACGGCCACGTGCCAACCGTGCCGACTCCGCTGGGCTGGCTGACCGGTCGCTGGACCGACGCCGACGGCGACCAGGAGCAGATGCTGGCGATCCTGCGCTGAGGTCAGTGCGCCGCGTCGTGCCAGCTGCGTCCGGTACCCACCGAGACCTCCAGCGGCACGGCCATCTCCACCGCGTGACCCATCTTGTCGCGCACCAGCGCTTCGAGTTGCTCCCGTTCGCCGGGAGCGACCTCGAAGACGAGTTCGTCATGGACCTGCAGCAGCATCCGGCTGCCCAAGCCCTGCACCGCCAGCGCGGTCTCCACGTCCAGCATGGCCACCTTGATGATGTCGGCCGCTGAGCCCTGGATCGGCGCGTTCAGCGCCGCCCGCTCCGCCATCTCCCGCCGCTGACGGTTGGAGGAGTTCAGATCGGGCAGGTAGCGACGCCGACCCAGGATGGTCTCGGTGTAGCCGGTGCGTCGGGCCTCGGCCACGATCTGCTGCAGGTAGTCGCGGACGTGCCCGAACCGCTCGAAGTACTCCTCCATCAGGCCGCGAGCCTCGGAGACCTCCACCTTCAGCTGCTGGCTGAGCCCGTAGGCGCTCAGGCCGTAGGCCAGCCCGTAGTTCATCGCCTTCACCTTGGCGCGCTGGGCCAGCGACACCTCATCGGCGCTCACCCCGAAGACCCTCGACGCCATGATCGTGTGGAAGTCCTCCCCGCTGGCGAAAGCCTCGATCAAACCAGCATCGGCCGAGGCGTCGGCCATGATCCGCATCTCGATCTGGGAGTAGTCAGCGGTCAGCAGGGTCTCGTAGCCCTCAGCCACCACGAAGGCTTCCCGGATCCGCCGTCCGGCCTCGGTGCGGATCGGGATGTTCTGCAGGTTCGGATCGGTCGACGACAGCCGTCCGGTGGCCGCGATGGTCTGCACGTAGGTGGTGTGCACCCGCGAATCCGGTGCGACCGCCTTCTGCAGGCCCTCGACGGTCTGACGCAGCCGGATCTGATCCCGATGCCGCAGCAGATGCGCCAGGAAGGGGTGCTCGGTGCGGACGAACAGCGCCTCCAACGACTCGGCGTCCGTGGTGTAGCCGGTGAGCGTCTTACGGGTCTTGGGCATGCCCAGCTCGTCGAAGAGCACCGTCTGCAACTGCTTGGGTGAACCCAGATTGATCGAGCGACCCAGCACCGCGTAGGCATCGGCCTCGGCCCCGGCCACGGCGGCATCGAAGTCAGCGTGCAACCGGTCGAGGTAATCGACATCCACCGCGATCCCGGCGGCCTCCATCCGGGCCAGGGTGCGGGTCAGTGGCAACTCCACCTCGCGCAGCAGGGAGGCACCACCTTGGGACTCCAGTTCGGTCTCCAACGCGGTCGCCAGTTCGATCACCGCTCGGGCCCGAACCATGGCGTCGGTCGCAGTGGTGTCGGTGTCGAAGACGAACGCGGCCTGTTCGGATTCCTGGTTGCCGGCGCCGGAAACGGCCAGCTCGCGGCGGAGATGACGAGCGGTGAGGTCGCCCAGATCGTAGGTGCGCTGATCAGGGCGCAGCAGGTAGGCCGCCAATCCGGTGTCACTGACCAGCCCGGCCAGATCCCAGCCGCGGGCCCAGATGGCCAGCAGTGGCCCCTTCGCGTCGTGCATCGCCTTCTGCGCCGACGGGTCGGCCAGCCAGTCGGCCAGCGCCTGATCGTCATCGGGGCTCAGTTCGGCGGTATCGATCCAGGCCGCCGAACCGTCGGCGCAGGCCAACGCCAGGCCGGTCAGATCGCCGGTGCCGGCACGCCAGTGGCCGATCGGATCCAGCCCGACCACACCGGCGCGCGCGTGCGCGTCCAGCCACGCCCGGACGCTGCCGCTGGCCAGCACCTCACCACTGACCTCGAACCCGCCCTCGCTGGTCAGGTCGGACGCCGGCAGGGTCTCCATCAATCGGTCGCGCAGCACCCGGAACTCCAGCCCGTCGAACAAGGTGTGCACCGCCTCCCGGTTCCAGTCGCGCCGTACCAGCTCGTTGACGGCTACCGGCAGGCTCAGGTCGCCCACCAGCGCGTTCAGCTCACGATTTCGGACGACATCGTCCAGGTGCGCCCGCAAAGACTCACCGGCCTTCCCGGTCAAGTCGTCGGCATGGCGCAGCAGGTTTTCCAGGCCGTCGTAGGCCTCCAGCCACTTGGCAGCGGTCTTGGGGCCGACTCCCGGCACGCCGGGCAGGTTGTCGCTGGTCTCGCCGACCAGTGCGGCCAACTCGGGATAGCGCGCCGGTGCGACCAAGTACTTCTCGGTAACCGCCGCCGGATCCAACCGAGCCAGGTCGGAGACACCCTTGCGGGGATAGAGGACGGTCACCTGGTCGGTGACCAACTGCAGCGTGTCGCGGTCACCGGTGCAGATCAGCACCCGCAACCCGGCCGCCGCGCCTTGGCGGGCCAAGGTGGCGATGATGTCGTCGGCCTCGAAGCCCTCAGCCTCTACATGGGTCACGTTGAGGGCGTCCAGGACTTCTTTGATCAGCGACACCTGGCCGGAGAACTCAGCCGGCGATGCGGAGCGATTGGCCTTGTAGTCGGCATATCGCTCACTGCGAAAGGTCTGCCGGGAGACGTCGAAGGCGACCGCGAGATGGGTGGGCTGCTCGTCGCGCAGCACGTTGATCAGCATCGAAGTGAACCCGTAGACCGCGTTGGTGTGCTGCCCGGTGCTGGTGGCGAAGTTCTCCACCGGCAACGCAAAAAAAGCGCGGTAGGCCACCGAATGCCCATCGATCAACAGCAGGGTGCCGGCCGAGGAGTCGGCGGATGCGGGAGGGTTCGTCACAGTCCGGCACTCTACCGGCGACGACTGACCCCGCGCGGGCAGCGGATGTGTCATCGTTGGCCGGTGAACGTACCCGACTGGTTCGAAGGCCTGTCCAGCCCGCTGGACGAGAAGATGGGCACCGAGTGGATCGAGATCACCCCGACCCGCGCCGTCGGCCGCTGCCCGGTGTCCGGTAACACCCAACCGTTCGGGTTGTGGCACGGGGGCGCGTCGTGCGTGATGGCCGAAAGCCTGGCTTCGCTGGCGGCTGCCGCCGAAGTGGGCCCCGACGGCGTCGTCACCGGGGTCGACATCAACGCCACCCACTTGCGCAGCGTGCGAGACGGCTGGATCACCGGGACGGCCACCGCAATTCGAATCGGCGGCACCCTGGCCACCTACGACGTCAGCCTGGTCGCCGACACCGGCGAGCAGGTCTGCGCCGCACGGATCACCGTGTTCCTGCGGCGCGCGCGAAAGGCCTGATCAGCCCTTCAACGGGCGCTGCTTGCCGCCCGCCTTGGAGTGCTCAATCACACCCTCGGCCACTTCGCGCATCGACTTGCGCAGATCCATCGCGGTCTTCTGAATCCACCGAAAGGCCTCCGGCTCGGTCAACCCCAAGCCCTCCTGAAGGAGCCCCTTGGCCTGGTCGACGGCCTTGCGGGAGGCGAACCTCTCCTCCAGGTCTGCGACTTCAGCCTCCACCGCGCGAATCTCGGCGAAGCGACCGATCGCGATCTCGATAGCCGGAACAACGTCAGAGGAATCGAACGGCTTCACCACATAGGCCATGGCGCCGGCGTCGCGGGCACGCTCGACCAACTCGCGCTGGCTGAACGCGGTCAACATCACCACCGGTGCGATCCGTTCCTCGGCGATCTGCGCGGCCGCCGTGATCCCGTCCATCTTGGGCATCTTGACGTCCATCACCACCAGGTCGGGCTGCAGCTCGCGCGCCAGGCGCAACGCCTCCTCGCCGTCAGAGGCCTCGGCGATCACCCGATAGCCCTCCTCGGTGAGCAGTTCCACCAGATCGAGTCGGATCACCGCCTCGTCCTCGGCGACCAGGACACGTAGTCCGCCCTCGGTCACGGGACTCTGGGGTGCCTCAACCATCTTCATGCTCCTGACGTGTCGATCGGTGGTGTGTGGGTTGAGGTTACCGTGCGTGCAATGGGTACCGCCAAAGTTGTGGCAGAATCGGCTAGGCCCCTGCCGGGGTGGCGGAATGGTATACGCGGACGGCTCAAACCCGTCTGCCCATTAGGGCGTAGGGGTTCGACTCCCCTCCTCGGCACAGTGAAGGACGTTCGGCCGGTCAGCCGCAGGTATTGATTGCGGTCTGACCGGCGAACCGGGCACTGATCCAACTCAGCGAATCAGCCAACTGCGGCGCGTCCGGTCGCGCCGGACTCTGGTGACCCAGTCCCGGATAGCGGTGATATTCCAGCACCTGCCCGGCATGGCAGCGGCCTCCGACCGCCACATCGGTGAGCGAATTGGCCACCACCGGATCGTCAACACCCTGGGTGACCAGCAGTGGCATCGGCACCACCACGACCGCGTTCTGGCTCAGCCGCGTGCCCAATACGCCACTTCCCGCGGGAGCGGCCCAGGCACCGTGCGCACCCAGCACCGCCGCCCAGTTGGCGACGGCCCAACCCACACCGCCACAGCGGGCCGAGACCTCTACCGTGCGCAACTGCTCAGGAACCGACAAGTAGTCCGACACCCGAATCTCGGGATAGGCCGCCGCGTAGCTGGTCAGGACGTAGGACGGCAGCTCCGTCGGTGCGCCGCGAGTGACTTGATCGGCGATGGTCATCGCCGGATCGAAGATCGGTGCGTCCACAGCGATGCCAGCAAGGATCACGTCGGGCGCGTACGTGCCCTGCAGCTGTCCAGCCCACAAAGCGCTGTGGGTGCCGGCGGAGAAACCCCAGACCACCGCTGCACCCAGCCGCATGCCCGGCACCTGGCCGACAGCCCTGATCCCGTCGAGGATCGCGTGGCCGCCACTCTCCCCCACCAGGACGCTGGGGGCCCCGTTCGGGCCTTCGCCGATGCCATCAGGGGCGAACACCGCATATCCGAGGCCCAGCAGTTGCGGCACCACCTCCAGCCCGCCACTGGCCACCCCCCGCACCGACGGTGCGCAGGCGGGTGCCGAACCGGTCTCGCCATGAGCCCACACCACCAGTGGCAACGAGTCGCCTGCCGTGGAAGCCGGCACGTAGAGCAGGCCGCTGGCGACCACGCGGTCCCCATTGAGATCGGTGGTCGCGTACAGCATCCGAATGGCCGACCCGGTGATCCCGCCAGAGCCGGTCGCCGCCGCCCGCAGCAACAACCCCGGCACCACCTTCTCCGGCAGGTCAGTGGTGTAGAAGTCCGAGGGGCTGGGCCGGCCGCCGTCGGCGTTGACTCCGGTCACAATCAGCCCCGCGGCGAGCGCCAGGGCGATCAATCGTCCGATTACTCGCTGCAACTCGGTCGGACGTCCGAAGCCCGTCGGCGGATACCACAGGTCGACCAGCAGACCGATGCCGACCAGCAGCATCCGTGCCCCCAACATCAGCGACATCGGGAAACTCACCGCGTCCATCCACAGCCCGGAGACCAGTCCGAAGATCAAGGTGACGACGCCGCTGATCAGCGACACCGACAGACCACCGACGGCCGCCCCCACCAAGAAGCTGGGCAAAGGTGCGGTGGAGATCAACCCCGACCAGATCTCCAACATGCCGGTCGCGATCAGCAGCAGACCCACGACCACACCCACCGCGATCAAGGGGACGTGTGGCCACACGATCAGAATCGTCGCGCCGACCAGGTACATCCCGCCGAGGATCCAGCGCGCCGGCGCCTGGCGGGTGCCCTGTACCGCTTCGGCCACGGCGGCGATCACCAGCGCGACGGCGAGAATCAGCACCAACAGAGATTCGGACGCGAACGGGCGCAGCACGAGCAGACCACCTGCCAGCGTGCTCAGCAATCCCATGGCAGCGCGAACCAACGTGCGCTTCCCCCTCCGCGCCATGGCTGAACTCTAATATCTGCGGCGCTCGATGCCAAAGCCGCGTTCGCAGCTTTGGCATCACCGGCTCAAGCCATCTCGTAAACCCGCAAGGAATTGGTCTGGTAAATGGTGCGTCCGGGGTTGCCGGCCACGATCACCACGCGATCACCGCGTTTGAGGAAACCCGTGCGGGTGAGGGCGTCCTGCACCGAGGCCACCATCGAGTCGGTGTCGGTGTATTCCGGAGTCACGAACGACTGCACGCCCCAGCACAAGGTGAGCTCCTGGGCGGTCTTCGGCAGTGGGGTGAAGGCCATGATCGGCACCTCCGAACGCAACCGCGCGAGCCGGTGGGGAGTATCGCCGGAAATGGTGAACGCCGCCAGGTATTTTGCGTTGACCCGCTCGGCTACTTCCACCGCCGCCTTGGAAATCACGCCCGGAGTGGTGTGCGGATTCCACGCCAATGCCCGGACCTTGTCCAGCCCCTCGGCCTCGGTTCGACAAATAATCCGCGACATGACCTCGACCGCCTGGATCGGATAGTCACCGACCGCAGTTTCGCCCGACAACATCAGCGCGTCGGCACCATCGAGGATGGCGTTGGCCACGTCGGACGCCTCGGCGCGCGTCGGCCGGTGCGCGGTGATCATCGATTCCAGGATCTGGGTGGCCACGATCACCGGCTTGGCCCAGATCCGGGCGGCGTCGATGATTCGTTTCTGCGCTGCCGGCACGTCCTCCAACGGAAGTTCCACGCCCAGATCGCCGCGCGCCACCATGAACGCGTCGAAGGTGTCGATGACCGCGTCGAGGTTCTCCAGGGCCTGCGGCTTCTCGAGCTTGGCGATCACCGGTACCTGACGCCCCTCGGACTCCATCACCTTGCGCACCGGCTCGATATCGGACGCACTACGGACGAAGGACAGCGCCACCATGTCGACGCCGTGCCGCAGCGCCCAGCGCAGGTCGCGTTCGTCCTTCTCACTCAGCGCCGGCACACTCACCGGGACGCCGGGCAGGTTGATGCCCTTGTGATTGGACACCTTTCCGCCGACCAGAACTTCGGTGACCACGTCGGTGTCGGTGACCTCCAGGGCGACCAGTTCGATCGCACCGTCGTTGATCAGGATCTGATCACCCACCGACACGTCATCGGTCAGCGTCTTCAGCGTGGTGGAGGCCCGCTCAGCCGTGCCGAGAACGTCCTCAGTGGTGATCACGAACCGCTGGCCGGGTTCAAGATCGGCTGCGCCGTCCTCGAAGTTCCCCAGGCGGATCTTGGGTCCCTGCAGGTCGGCAAGGATGCCGACCGGACGTCCGGCGATCCGGGCAGCATCCCGGATCCACTCCACCCGCTGGGCATGCAGCACGTGATCACCGTGGCTCATGTTGAGCCGGGCGATGTTCATGCCTGCCTTGACCAGTTCGACCAGCTTCTCGGCCGAGTCGGTCGCGGGGCCGATGGTGCAAATAATCTTCGCTCTGCGCACGGAGCCAGGCTACCGAGGCTGCCGCGAACCCGCCTAAGAATCCCTACGTACGGTTACCAACGCGTTGGCCAGATCTGTGGTGTATGGAGAGGTGAACCGGACGAGCTCGCCGCTGCGCGGATGAGTGAAGGCCAGCTCGACAGCGTGCAGCCACTGCCTGTTCAGACCCAGCCGGGCGGCCAGCACCGGGTCGCCCCCGTAGGTCGGATCACCGACGCAGGGATGATGAATCGCTTGCATGTGCACCCGGATCTGGTGGGTGCGCCCCGTCTCCAGATGAACCTCCAACAGGGTCACCGCCCGGAACGCCTCCAGCATCCGGTAGTGGGTGACGCTGTGCCGCCCACCGTCGATGACGGCCATCTTGTAGTCCGCACCGGGATGGCGCCCGATCGGGGCGTCGATGGTGCCCTCCAGCGGGTCCGGCAAGCCTTGGACGAGGGTGTGGTAGACCTTCTCCACGTCCCGGGACCGAAATGCGCGCTTCAGCGCGGTATAGGCCGGTTCGCTCTTGGCCACCACCATCAGCCCCGAGGTGCCCACATCGAGGCGCTGGACGATCCCCTGCCGCTCAGCAGCACCGGAGGTGGAGATCCGGAACCCTGCGGCGGCCAGATGCTCGACCACCGAGGGCCCCTCCCACCCCAGGCTGGGGTGGGCCGCGACGCCGGGCGGCTTGTCGACCACCACGATGTCGGCGTCGTCGTAGACGATGCCGATGCCGGCCACCTCTCGCGGCACCACCGAGACCACTGGTGCGGTCTCGATCTCAACTTCGAGCAGATCGCCGGCCGAGACCCGGTGGGACTTGGCCACCGGCGTGGAGTTCACTTGGACCAACCCTCGGGTCAGCAGGTCTTCGATCCGGCTGCGGGACAAGCCGCTGATCCGTGCAGCGGCCGCATCGACGCGCTCACCGTCCAATCCGTCGGGGACCAGCCAGACGCTAGCCACCGACGGTCTCATCCCCGTCAGAGTCATCGCCGGAGGCGGGTTGCTCGTTCAGCGGGGCGCCGTCCAGCCCGACCTTGGTGATCATGGAGAGCCACACCACCAATACCGCGGCCGAAGTGATGAAGATGTCGGCCACGTTGAGAATGGCGAAGTACGGAAGCTGGATGAAATCCACCACATGGCCCTGGAACGGCCCCGGAGGCCGGAACAGGCGGTCCCACAGGTTTCCGGAGATGCCGGCCAGCAGCAGCCCGCCAGTGACCGCCCAGCCGGTGTGCCGGACGCGCGGGAGGCCCCACACGATGACGGCGACCAGCGCAGCGATCGCCACGCAGGTCAGCACCACGGTGAAGCTCTCCCCCATGCTGAAGGCGGCGCCGGGGTTGCCGATCAGTTGCAGGGTGACCAACCCACCCATCAGCGGGATCGGGTGGTGCGGGTCGAGATTGGCCAGCGCGACAGCTTTCGCCAGCTGATCGATGGCCAATCCGAGTACGCCGATCAGCGCCGCCGTCAACCAGTAGCGCACGGCGGCTCGGGGCCTGTTCACGTGATCGGCTATCGCCGTTCCTCCCGCTGCTTGCAGGCCATACACATCGTGGCCCGCGGGAACACCTGCAGCCGGTCCTTGCCGATCGGCTGACCGCACGACTCGCAGATCCCGTAGTGGCCGGCTTCGAACAACCGGTAGGCCTGCTGGGCTTGTTCCAGCATCTCCCGGGCGTTCTGGACCATCGACATTTCCTGGTCGCGCTCGAAGTTCGAGGAGCCGACATCCGCCGGGTCACGGCCGGCGCCATCGCCGCCATCCTCGAAGAGGTCGGCCAGGCCGGCCTCCGCTACTTCGATCGCCTTCTCCATCCGAGAGATCTCGGCAAGAAGCTCCTCGCGGATCTCCTCAACCTCTTCCGCGGTCCACGGATCGTCGCCCTCGGCAACGGGGATGGAGGTAATGGGAGCCTTGGGGGTGGCCCCCCGACGCTGGGTCGGTGGCATGGTTCAGATCCCTCCTGCTGTGATCACTGGGGATGGAGAGTACCAGCAAAAAGCGCCCCGATCTTTCGACCGGGGCGCTTCGTGCTGTGGCGTTGTTCAGCGACCGTCACCCAACAGGGCGTCCAGGCGCGGCGTGGCGGAACCGGAGCCGCCTTCGTTGAGGACGTCGGGAGCGTTGGACGGCTCGATCCGGCCTTCGCCCAGGGTCCGCAGCTGGCTCTGCAGGTGGTTGGTCAGCAGCGAGCGGTAGTTGTTCTCGAACGACCGCAGCTGATCGACCTTGACCTTGAGAGCGTCGCGCTCGTTCTCCAGCTTGGTGAACATCTCGGCGCGACGGGCCTCGGCATCGCCAGCCACCTGATCGGCGCGATGCTGAGCTTCAGCAGTGAGCTTCTCGGCGTTGACGCGAGCCTCGGACTCGATGCGGTCCGCACGGGTGCGGGCATCAGTCAGGGTCTCGTGAGCCTTGCGGTTGGCGCTGTCGATGACGTTCTCGGCCTCGGCCCGCGCGGTGGTCAGAATGCGCTGGGACTCGGTCTGGGACTCGCCGACCAGGCGCTCGGCCTGCTCGGTGGCCATCTGCAGCAGGCGGGTCACCGCAGGCGACGCCTCCGCCGAAGTGGTCACCACGATGTTCTCGATCTTGCCCGAGGAGATCACGCTGCCGCCGACCGGCATGTGCGCCGCAGCGTCACCGGCCTGGCGAAGGTTGGTGACCTCCGACCGCAGGGATTCGATCTCGGACTGCGCCCGGGCCAGTTCTTCACGGGCCGAGCCGAGCTCCTGGCTACGCCGGTTGAGCTCCTCGTTCCGGCCGGCCAAGTCGTTGCGCACACTGTTCAACTCAGCGTCACGACGCTGCAGTTCGGCCTGGGCGCGGTCATTGGCGCCGGAGTCGCTGCTCGGGACGAAGACGGACGATGGCTGGCTGCTGCTCAGCGCCTCGACCTGCTGCTTCAGCGCAGAGTTCTCATCGGTGAGCTGGGCGAGGGTTGCCTCGACCTTGTCGACGAAGTTGTCGACGTCAACCGGCTCGTAGCCGTTTCTCCGCGCCAAATGAAAGCGGGTCTGGCGGACCTGCTCCAGGGTCAGGGTCATTGCTCACCTCACGTGCTCGGTTACGAACCCGGCTTGCCGGGTCTCGTTTAAGTCGATCTCAGGCTAGTGCAGCCCGAATGCTCAATCCAACAACCGATCGGATTGGGCGTCTCGGGGGTAAACCGGAGGTCCAGACATTTCCTACCCTAGCGGGGCCGCAGTTGGACCGATCCAGCGCGCTCACGCCTGCCAGAGGCGGAAATGCCGCCCGAGAAGGGGGTTATGGGTCTCAACCAGATCCATCCTCAGACCATCCAGTGGTCGAGATCACAGAGTGAGGGAATCCGCTGTTGGAAGCGCGAGCACCCACCCCCGAAGGGCCAAATCACCACCCCACCACCTGCCCACTCTCTGGGACGGGACAGGCGTCGAACGGCAGTCAGGACTGGTTGAAGAACCCTCCGGCGAGCCGCTCCTTGTCCTCTGCGGCGACCGAAACGTTGTGCGGGGACAGCAGGAAGACCTTGCTGGT
The DNA here is from genome assembly GCA_021286985.1 of Propionibacteriales bacterium. Lineage (GTDB taxonomy): Bacteria > Actinomycetota > Actinomycetes > Propionibacteriales > Propionibacteriaceae > Propionicimonas. The sequence continues at coordinate 18,350 of JAJTBJ010000015.1, forward strand.
GATCCGCTCGATGCTGCCGTGCAGCCCAAAGATCAACCCGGCGGAGAAGTCGACCAGCCGCTTGGCGTCGGCCTCCTCCATGTCGGACAGGTTCATGATGACCGGAACCCCGTCGCGGAAGTTCTCGCCGATCGTGCGGGCCTCGTTGTAGGTCCGGGGGTGCACCGTGATGATCCGGCTGATGTCGGCCACTCGCGGTTGTTCCCGCGGCGGGCGACGAGTCTCGAGTTCGGTCACCTTGGCACCGCCCTCGGACGCCTTAGCCAACTCACGCGGCGCGGGCACCTGCTCGGTGGCCTCGTCGGCAATGATCTCGGTCTCGTTGTACTCCTCGTCGGAGACCAAGCCGAGCCACACGGCCGCCTTCCTCAAGCCATCAGCCATAGTCCTGCCCCCTTGGGTTTCCATACTCAGAAAAAACTGTAACCCGCACCTCGGCCCAGAGTCCGGAACCGGTGGCCGACACGCGTCAAGACAACGGGGGAAGCCAGATCACTCCGGCTTGCCGGCCCGATGAGGCGCCATCGCGGCGATAGGAGTGCAGCGTGGGCGTGGTCCGGGTACACGGGTCGACCATCGTCACCTCACAACCGAGGTCGAGCAGTTGCGCCCGGGCGGCGGCCCCCAGGTCGAGACTGGGGGTGCCCCAGCTGGTCTGGGCCCAGGCCTGTGGCAGACGCGCGCTGATCTCGTCGCGCAGGTCGGCAGGCACTTCGTAGCAGGACCCGCAGATATGCGGCCCCACCCAGGCCCGCAGCCGATCGCCACCAAGCCGCCGGATGGCCTCCACGGTCTCGATCAGCACTCCGGCGGCCAGGCCCACCCGGCCGGCGTGGGCGGCAGCCACCACCGCGTTGATCGGGTCGGCGAACAGCACCGGCAGGCAATCGGCGGCGCGAACGGCCACCGCCACTCCCGGGGCCGTGGTCACCAAGGCGTCAGCGTGCTCGACCGCCACTGCGCGCGGATCGGTGTGGGCGTCAACCACCAGCACCCGGGCACTGTGCACCTGGTAGGCGTTGAGCACCGGCACTCCCAGGACGGCCTCAGCCCGATCCCAGTCGGCACCGCGCCAGGCGTGGGGCGAGCCCAGGGTCAGATCCAGCCGGCCCCCGTCAGCAGCAACGGCGTCGAAGAAGGCGATCCCGACGCCGTCGGCGTCGGGATCGTTGCGAAAACTGAACATCGGGTGCGCTCGGTCGCCTACTTCAGGAAGTCGGGGACGTCGAGATCGTCGTCACTGACCGGGGCCGGTCGCGGCGGGACCACCGGCGCTGGCATGGGCACCTCTGCGGTCTCGTCATTGGCCTCGACCACCGGGTCGTCGGCGACGACCGCCACCGTGGGCTTGCGCGGCTCGATCTTCGGATCGAACCGGGTCGTGCGCCGCGGCGGAGCGCCACCGTCGAAACCGGCAGCAATCACGGTGACCCGGACCTCATCGCCCAAGGCGTCGTCGATCACGGTGCCGAAGATGATGTTCGCGTCCTCGTGGGCGGCGGCCTCGATCAGGTTCGCCGCAGCCGAGACCTCGAACAGGCCGAGATCCGAGCCACCGGCGATCGACAGCAGCACCCCGTGGGCGCCGTCGATGCTGGCCTCCAGCAGCGGGGACGACACCGCCATCTCGGCGGCGGCCCGCGCGCGGTCCTCACCGCGGGCCGATCCGATGCCCATCAATGCCGAACCGGCGTTGGACATCACTGCCTTCACATCGGCGAAGTCGAGGTTGATCAGCCCAGGCGTCGTGATCAGGTCAGTGATGCCGGACACGCCCTGCATCAGCACCTGATCGGCCTGACGGAAGGCGTCCAGGATGGCCACGTGGTGGTCGGTCATCTCCAACAGCTTGTCGTTGGGGATCACGATCAAAGTGTCGACCTCGTCGCGCAGCACCGCGATGCCGTCCTCAGCCTGACCCGACCGACGCCGTCCCTCGAAGCTGAATGGACGGGTGACCACACCGATCGTCAGCGCCCCCAGCGAGCGCGCGATCCGGGCGACCACGGGAGCGCCACCGGTTCCGGTGCCACCACCCTCGCCCGCCGTGACGAAGACCATGTCGGCGCCCTTGAGCACCTCTTCGATCTCATCGGAGTGATCCTCGGCGGCCTGCCGTCCCTTGGACGGGTCCGCGCCGGCCCCGAGCCCGCGAGTGAGGTCACGACCGATGTCGAGCTTCACGTCGGCGTCGCTCATCAGCAGCGCTTGGGCGTCGGTGTTCACCGCAATGAACTCAACGCCACGCAAGCCGGATTCGATCATCCGGTTCACTGCGTTGACGCCACCGCCGCCAACCCCCACGACCTTGATAATGGCCAGGTAATTCTGGGAGGCAGTTGCCACTGTGACCCACCCTCACTTGCTATCGAAGACAAAACATCGGTCCGGCGAAGCCCAGGCGGGGAAGAACGTGCTCCGGCGTGATCACCAGGCTAGGAGAGCGCTTTTCGCCTTGTCCAAGAATGATGGGGGCACCGGCGAGTCCCTCAAGTGCGACTCTAGAGTTCCCCTCCCGGGGGGACCACCGACACTTTAGCGATAGGTCGGGAACCCCGGCGCCGAGACATCGAACACTGTTCCCGATTTGGTGAGCAGATCGTCCAACACCTGCGACTTCAGCGCCGACTGCTCCGCGCTCCCCCAGACCACTCGGGCGCCGTTGCTCAGCCGCAACTCGATGCCGTCGCGACTCGGAGCCACCATTCGCTGCACCCGCGCGGCGGTGTCGGGGCTCAGCGCGCTGTACACCGTCCCGACGTCGACCAGCAATTGTTGATCGTCGGCGGGGGCTTCCACCAGCACCAACCCCGACGGACGTTCGCTCACGGTCTGAAACACCACCCCGGAGGCATCGGCCAGCCGAAATCCGCCGTCGGTCGCAATGGCCAGCCGGGCGCGGCGCTCAATGATCGCAATGGTCACCGTGTCCGGCCAAGAGCGCGCCACGGTGACGTCCGCCACCGCCGGGATGGCCGCCAGCCGATCAGCGGCCGCGGTGATGTCGACCCGGGCCAAAGGTGTGCCCATCACGATTCCGGCAGTGGCCACGACGTCGTTCTTCGCCAGCACCTTCAGGCCGGTGACCTGGACCTTCTGAGTGGACAAGACCGGCGAGAAGCCCACCAGATAAACCCCGGCGCCGAACAACACGATGGCTGCTGCGGCCACGACGCCGCCGATGATCCGGCGACGGCGACGATCATGCTTGCGGCTCTGCAGCCGCAAGTTGGCGTCGCTGACCCGAGCGCTCACGGCATCGGCCCGCCGCTCAACTCCGCGCACAGCCGCGGACCGATCTGGGTGACATTGCCGGCACCGATGGTCACCACCAGGTCACCGGGCCGCACCACACCGGCGAGCACGTCCACACCGGCATCGAGGGTCTCGGCGTAGCCGACCGCTTCGGCGCCGAGTCGGGATCGCACCGCCGCGGCCACCAACTCGCCGGTGACACCGGGAATCGGATCCTCGCGGGCCGGATAGATGCCGAGCACGACCACCTGGTCTGCCAACGCCAGCGCCTGACCGAACTCGTCGGCGAAATCACGGGTACGGGTGAACAGATGGGGCTGGAAGCAGGCCACCAAGCGCCCCTCGCCCACCATGGCGCGGGCAGCGGTCAACGTCGCGGTGACTTCGGTGGGGTGATGGGCGTAGTCGTCGAAGACCCGCACACCGGCCACCTCGCCCACTGGCTGGAACCGCCGGTCGGTGCCGGCGAATCGTCCGGCAGCCTCCCGCAGGGCCGGCCCCGGCACGCCCAACAGCCGTCCCACAGCGTAGGCGGCCGCAGCGTTGAGCAGGTTGTAGCGTCCCGGCACTGCCAGAGTGAGTTCACCCTCGTCGTCGGCATAGCTCAGCCGAGCGGTGCTCCCCCGTCCGGCGAAGGTCACTTCGCTGACTCGCACATCAGCCTGCGCACTCTCACCGAAGGTGATCACCGGTTTGCCTGCCGCGCGGATTGTCGGAAGCAACGCTCGGGTGCCCGGATCGTCGGCGCTGAGCACCACCGCCCCCACCGAATCGGCAGTCGCCAACGCGACGAACCCGGCGGCATACCGCTCCGGTGTGCCCCAGTTGTCGAGGTGGTCGGCCTCCACATTGGTGATCACCACGATCTCGGCGGGGTACTGCCGAAACGAACCATCGCTTTCGTCAGCTTCGACCACGAACGCCTCGCCGCGACCCAGCCGATAGCTGCGTCCTGTGCCGGTCAGCGGTGACCCCACCACGTAGCTGGGGTCGGCACCAACCTCGGTCAACAAGGTGGCGATCATCGCGCTGGTGGTGGTCTTGCCATGGGTACCGGTGACCGCGACGCCCCGGCGCCCGAGCATCAAGGCGGCCAGGGCCGCGCTGCGATGCCAGATTCGCAGGCCGCTGCTGCGGGCATGCATCAATTCAGGATTGGTCTCGCGAACGGCGCTGGAGACCACCACCGTCTCCGCAGTTCCCAGTTGTGCCGGATCGTGACCGACGAAGGTCTGCACGCCCGCTGCCGTCAAGGTCTGCAGCACCGGGGAGGCGGCCTGGTCACTGCCGCTCACAGCGACGCCGAGTTCGGCATACATCGCGGCGATCCCCGACATTCCTGCGCCGGCGACGGCGATGAAGTGGATCGCGCCCAGTTGCGCAGGAGGCACCAAAGCGACGGGTTCGATCAGCGGCATCGGATCAGTCTTCACTCCCGGCCAGGCTGAGCACCAATTGCGCCAGCGCATGCGCAGCCCCCGACGGCGCCAAGGCCAGGCAGGTGTCCGACATCAGCCGCATCCGCGTCGGGTCCCCGAACAACCCCAACACCTCGTTGACGAGGCGATCTGCGGTCAGTTCCGCGTCATCGATCCGCAGGCCGGCACGCGCGTTCACCAGGAAGTCGGCGTTGCGGGCCTGCTCGCCGTTGCCATGGGCCAGCGGGACGAAGATCGTCGGCAGCCCGGTCATCGCCGTCTCCATCACCGTGGCTGCGCCCGACCGTCCCAGCATCAGGTCGGCGGCGGCGTAAGCCAGGCCCATTTCGTCGACATAGGCCAGCGGCCGGTAGACCGCGCCGGTGGTGTCGTCAGAAATCGCATGATTGGTCGAGGTGAAGTTCGCTGCGCCCAGCACATGAAGGACGCTGACCCCGGCCGCCAGCAGCCGGGTGGCAGCCGCTTCGGTGGCGCGGTTGATGCTGCGCGCCCCCTGCGAGCCCCCCGAAACCAGCAGCACCGGCCCCGTCTGGGGCAGCTCGAACGCATCGCGTCCTTCGGCGCGGCGCGCGGCCCGGTTGAGTCCGGCGATCGCTGAGCGCACGGGCAGCCCGAGCATCTGGGCATGCGGCAGGTCGGTGGCTGGGAAAGTGGTGACCACGTGCGGGGTGAACAGTGCTGCGATCCGGTTGGCCAACCCGGCCACCGCGTTGCCTTCGTGGACCACCAGCGGGATCCGTTCCTGGCGCGCAGCCAGGTACACCGGCAGCGACACGTACCCGCCGAAGCCGACCACGACTTGGGCTCGATGCCCGCGCAACAGCGCCCGTGCTTCGCCCGTTGCCTTGCGCAACCGAACGGGAACCCGCACCAGGTCGCCGGACGGACGCCGGGGCAGCGGTACCGGCGGTATCAACGCCAGTTCCAGACCCGCCTCGGGGATCACTCGGGACTCCAGCCCCTTGGGGGTGCCGATGCACAGAATGTCGACCTCGGCCAGCTGGCGCAGCTGCTCGGCCGTTGCGATCAGGGGTGACGTATGGCCGGCGGTCCCCCCGCCGGCCATCACCACTCGGATCGGACCACTCACGATCTGCCTGCCTTTGCTGTTGCCACCAGAGCCTTGCCACGACGCCGACGATGCTTGCGAGCATACGCTCGCGCTTCCGGCTCGTTCCGTGCACAGGCCAACAAGACACCCAAGGCCATCAAGTTGGCCAACAACGCTGAACCACCATAGGACAGGAACGGCAGCGGCACACCCAGCACCGGCACCATCCGCAGCACCACCGCGATGTTCAACAGCGCCTGGATCATGAACCAGCTGGTCACCCCCGCGGCCGTGTAACGGCTGAACTTGTCATCGGAGCGCATCGCGATCCGGAAGCCGGCGTAGCCCAGGGCGAGGAACAGAGCCAACACGATCAAGGTGCCGACCAGGCCGAGCTCCTCCCCGATCACGGCAAACACGTAGTCGGTGTGGGACTCCACCAGCCCGCCCCACTTCTGGCGGCTCGCACCCAAACCGAGCCCCCACCACCCACCAGACGCCAGCGCCACGATGGCGGTGATCGGCTGATGGTTCACGCCCAACGGGTCGGCGCTGGGATTCAGGAAGCCGAAGATGCGACTCATCCGGTTCGGCGAGGCGGCCACCAGCACCAACACCCCGAGCGCCACCGTACCGATCACGCCACCGATCACCTTCAGCGAGGCGCCGACGTACCACAGGGTGGTGAGCACCAAGGCACCCATGATCATGCCGGTGCCCAGGTCGTCCTGGAGGACCACCAGCACGATCAGCAGCAGCGACATCGGCAGGAACGGAATCAGCAGCTGCCGGGGGTCGACCAACCGCTTGCCCTTGCGCGCCATGATGTCCGCGCCCCACATCACGATGGCCAGCTTGGCCAGCTCTGACGGCTGGATCCGGAACCACGGGCTGCCGAATTGCACCCAGTTGGTGTTGCCGTTGTTGGAGAACCCCAGCGGCGTGAACGTGAGGATCTGCAGGAGCAGAGAACCGAAGATCAGCGCCCACCCCACCATCTTGAGGTGGCGGGGCT
>JAJTBJ010000016.1 GCA_021286985.1 Propionibacteriales bacterium
TTCTGCTTCTCCAGCAGCTTGCGCTTGCGGGTGATGTCACCGCCGTAGCACTTGGCGAGCACGTCCTTGCGCATGGCACGGATGGTCTCCCGGGCGATCACCCGGGCTCCGATCGCGGCCTGGATGGGCACCTCGAACTGCTGGCGCGGAATCAACTCGCGCAGCTTCTTGGCCATCGCCACGCCGTAGGAGTAGGCCGCGTCGGTGTGCACGATGGCGCTGAAGGCGTCCACCGGCTCGCCGTGCAGCAGGATGTCGACCTTCACCAGCTTGGAGATCTGCTCGCCGGCCTCGTCGTAGTCGAGGGAGGCGTAGCCCTTGGTGCGCGACTTCAGCGCGTCGAAGAAGTCGAAGACGATCTCGGCCAGCGGCAGCAGGTAGCGGATCTCGACCCGGTCCTCGCTGAGGTAATCCATGCCCTGCTGCTCACCGCGGCGGGCCTGGCACAGTTCCATGATGGTGCCGATGTACTCACTCGGCGCCAGGATGGTGGCCCGCACCATCGGCTCATGCACCTCGGCGATCTTGCCGTCGGGATATTCGCTGGGGTTGGTCACGGTGTGCTCGGTGCCGTCCTCCATCACCACCCGGTAGACCACGTTCGGGGCGGTGGAGATCAGGTCGAGGTTGAACTCCCGCTCCAGCCGCTCGCGGACGATCTCCATGTGCAGCAGGCCGAGGAAGCCCACCCGGAAGCCGAAGCCCAGCGCGCCGGAGGTCTCCGGCTCGTACGTGAGCGCGGCATCGTTGAGCTGCAGCTTGTCCAGCGCCTCACGCAGTTCGGGGAAGTCGGCACCGTCGATCGGGTAGAGGCCGGCGTAGACCATCGGGTTGGGCGGACGATAACCGCCCAGATCCTTGGTGGCCGGACGGGAGGCGATGGTGACGGTGTCGCCCACGCGCGACTGCCGCACCTCCTTCACGCCAGTGATCAGGTAACCCACCTCACCCACGCCGAGGGCAGCGGCCTTGATCGGCTCGGGTGAGATGACGCCCACTTCCAGGGTTTCGTGAGTGGCCTTGGTGGACATCATCAAGACCTTCTCGCGGTGATTGAGTTCACCGTCGACCACCCGGACATAGGTGACCACGCCGCGATAGGTGTCGTAGACCGAGTCGAAGATCAAGGCCCGCGCCGGCGCCTTCGGGTCGCCCACCGGGGCGGGGATGTCGGCGACCACCTGGTCGAGGAGTTCGGCGACGCCGATGCCGGTCTTGGCCGAGACCCGCAGCACGTCGCCGGGCTGGCAGCCGACCAGGTTGGCGATCTCGGCGGCGTACTTGTCGGGCTGGGCGCTGGGCAGGTCGATCTTGTTGAGCACCGGAATGATGTGCAGATCGGCGTCGATAGCCAGGTACAGGTTGGCCAGGGTCTGGGCTTCGATGCCTTGGGCGGCGTCGATCAGCAGGATCGCGCCCTCGCAGGCGGCCAGCGAACGCGACACCTCATAGGTGAAGTCGACGTGACCAGGGGTATCGATCATGTTGAGGACGTATTCGGAGCCCTCGACCTGCCATGGCATCCGGACGGCCTGGGACTTGATGGTGATGCCGCGCTCGCGCTCGATGTCCATCCGGTCGAGGTATTGGGCGCGCATCGAGCGCTCGTCCACGACGCCGGTGAGCTGCAGCATCCGGTCGGCCAGGGTGGACTTGCCGTGGTCGATGTGGGCGATGATGCAGAAGTTGCGGATCATCGCCGGCGGCGTCTTGCCGGGTGCGGGTGTGGACATGCGCGTTTCTCGGTGCTGCTTCCTGGTCGCCTCGCCGTCCGTTTGCAGGACAGCCGACCAAGGATATCGTGGCCGTGACACCGCTGGACGCACCCGACGGCGAGCCGTCTGACAGCACGCGCAGGGGACCACCGAGGCGGATTTGAGGGGGCGTCGGGGTTGTTGATAGAGTGCGTAGTCGCGTCTGTGCGGCGCACCTTGCACCAACACTGCGAAAAGGGCTCACCCAAGTGGCAAACATCAAGTCTCAGAAGAAGCGGATCCTGACCAACGAGAAGGCCAGGCTGCGCAACAAGGCCGTCAAGTCGGGCCTGCGCACCCACGTCCGCAAGTTCAATGAGGCCGTGGCCGAGGGCGACACCCCCAAGGCGCAGGAACTGGCCAAGGCCGCGACCAAGGCGCTCGACAAGGCCGCCAGCAAGGGCGTCATCCACGCCAATCAGGCCGCCAACCGCAAGTCGGCGATCGCCAGCAAGGCCGCCGCTCTCTGATCTTTTCACCAAGCGCCGCTCGGGGTCCCGAGCGGCGCTTTTGGTTGCCCTGACACAGCCGCTGGCTGGCTGCGCCTGCCCCGCCCCGCTGGTTGAGCAGCGAGCGCCAGCAAACGTGGGACACCGGGGACGGTTCCCAGCGTCCCAGGGACCCCCACGGCTGGAGGATGGGACAGCAGGAACCGTCCCCGGTGTCCCACGGCGAAGCCATCCCACTCCCGCTGGTTGAGCAGCGAGCGCCGGCGAGCGTGTCGAAACCAAGCGCGGTCGTGGTTTCGACACGCGGCTCCGCCGCTGCTCAACCAGCACGTGCGATGGGGGCGCCTCAGCGGCGGACGGCATTACGGCGCTGGGCGACGATCGCCAGCACCACTCGCTCCAGGGCATAGCCGGGGTCGCTGCCCGCGCCCTTGATCTGGGCGTCGGCGATCGCGACGGCTTGGATCGCGCCGGCCACCGCCTGCGGCGTCCATTCCCGTGACAGCCGGGCAAGATCTTTCAGCTTCCAGGGTGGCACCCCGACCGCGCGGGCCAGGTCGGCATCGCGCAGCCGGGCATCGCGGGCATCGAAGTACTTGCCGAGCCCGCGCAGGTTGCTGGCCAACGCACTGGTGATGAGTACCGGGGCCACGCCCGTGACCAACGCCCAGCGCAGCTTGCCGAGCGCCTGCTCGGCCCGGCCATTCACTGCATCGTCGGCGACCGCGAAGCTGGTCACCTCGGCGCGTCCGGCGAAGTAGCGGGTGATCGCGGCGGTGGTGAGTTCCTTCTCGGCAGCATCGTCGAGCAGTTGCCGGATCGCACCCGCCAGCGCACGGGTGTCGGTGCCGACCGCCTGCACCAACGCGTCCGCCACTGCGGGGGTGGCTTTGCCGCCCTGACGCCGAGTCTCGGTGACCACGAACTGCGGCAGCTCCCACGGCTTGATCGCCGGGCAGTCGACGATGGGCGGCTTGAGCTTCTTCAGCCCGTCGAGAATGGCTTTGCCCTTCACTCCCCCGCCGTGGACCACCAGCAGCGCCAGGTCCTCGCCCGGATCAGCCGCCAGCTGCAGCAGTTGCGGATTGAGCTCATTGGGCAGTTCGGCCAGGTCGTTCAGCACCAGCACGGTCGCCGAGGCGAACAGCGAGGCACCGGCCGCTTCGGCCAGCGCACCGGAGGTCAGACCGGAGGATTCCAGCCGCATCACCGAGGCATCTGGACGCTCCGCGGTGGCGGCGGCGACGAAATCAGCCACCGCCCGCTCAGCCAACAACGACTCCGGACCGGTGACCAAGCCGAAGCTCCCGAACAGACCCTGGTTTCCCACGGACCTAAGCATGCCAGGCGTCACCGACACGTCGCGACACAAACACCCCACAGTGTCCCGTATATTGCGCTCAGATTTTGCAACGTCGGCCGCACACATTCACCACTGCACCCCCTCTCGCAAATCCCGTGAATGGTGAATGCAAATCAATCATCAATGGCGGCACACCAACCCCCGGCACCTAGGCGGCACCGACAGCGTACCTCCCCAGACCGCTCCGGCTGAGGCGGGCGCACTGGACGAAGCGGCCCCGGCTCACGCACAGTAAACTCACAGCGGCCACCACTGACTGCCATTCTTAAGTCCCTCGCTCGGGTGACAAACAATCAACTCAGAGAAGTCTCTGGCGCATTTAGGCACCCCTATTGCGAGAATCGGCCGCGTCCGCCCGATGTGATCGCTACCCTCCATTCTGGGTACTCACAACCGAAGGCGACCGACGATGACTGCGACGCGCGCGCACCGCGCCCCCTTTGCCCTGCTCCTGAGCTTCCTCATGCTCGCGCTGGGACTGCCCACTACGGCTGGCGCCGATGTTCGCGACGGCGAGATCACCGTCGAGAGCTACGTCAGCGGCCACCAAGGCGAAGTGACCACGGTCTCGGCCGGCGAGAACTTCAGCCTGACCATCAACCTTCAGTGCAGCAGCCCCGACACCGGCGTGTGCACCAAGACGGTGCTGAACCTCGATCTGCCCGAACCCATCATCTACGTGAGCGATCCGTTGACCGTCAGCCCGTCGGTGGCCACCGGCGCGGTGAGTGGCCGTCGCCTCACCGTCACCTTCGACGGCGCGGGCCTGACCGCAGGCCAACTCGTGGTCCTCACCGCCAAGGTCACCATTCCCACCCACGCGTCCGGCAACCTGGACGGCGACACCGTTTCGGCGGGCGTGGAGATCACCGCTGACAACGCCGACACCGTGACCGACTCGGTCGCGATGAAGCTCAACATCCCCCCCGTCTTGGTGGCCAACACCACCAAGACGGTGAGCCCGAGCACCACCCAGCCCGCCCTGGCCGGTCGCCCCATCACCTACACCGTGACCGGAGCCAACCAGGCCAATGTGAGCGTGGACTCGGTACAGATCGCCGAGCCGACCAACCCCACCAGCGCCACTCCGTTCACCTATCTGGCGGTCACCGGGATCACTTCCCTCACTGCTCCGCAGGGTGCCGATCGGGTTCACTTCGAATGGTTCGACGGCAGCGACTGGCAGGACGTGCCCGCCGTGGCCATCCCGTCCAACCCCAACGACCTGCTCCCGGCTGATCCGAGCCTGATCAAGGGGATGCGTTTCACCTTCACCAAGGACGGCGGCCTGGTACCGCCCGGAACCGCGGGTTCCATCGTGATCGCCACGCAGACGCGTCCCGGCGCCTTTGACGACCTCGCGTCGGGAAGCACCCGCACCATCAACAATCAGAGCAACACCACGATCAGCTACTCCGGCACCACCGCCGACGATCAGGCAACCGCATCGGTGTCGTTCAAGAAGACCCCGGTGGAGGTCACCACCAGTAAGACGATCACCGGCAACTCGCTGGTGGCCGGCGCCAGCACGGTGATCACGGTCGAAGCGACCAACGGCATCATGCCGGTCACCACCATGCAGATCGACGAGCCCGCGGCTGGGCAACTCGATCTCACCGCCCAAGGCCTGGAGTTCGGCGGCTTCATCACCTCGGGCACCACCGACCAACGCGTCGAGTGGCCGCACAACGCGACCACCGCCCAGGTGACCTACCACTACGGGGACGGCTCATCCGAAGACCTGTCCACCACGAGCGTCGATACCCTGCCGACGCCGGCCAGCGGGAAGACCGTGGCGTCGTTCAGCGTCATCTTCACCGGCGCCAACGACGCCATCGTCTCCGGCGCCACCGCGAAACTCGCCTTCCACGTGTCCGCGGCCCCGGTGGGGGTCGAGGCGGGCGTCGAGGCGACCAACACCGTGCGCACGACCGTCACCGACTCCAGTGCGACCTCGGGCACGAGCACGGCGTCGGACGACGTCCTGCTGCTCCCGCAACGGGTCCGGGCTTCTGCCTCCAAGACGCTGTCCCGCAGCACCGCGTGGGCCACCCCCGGATCGTCCACGACGGTCTCGCTGACCGGGGCGGTCTCCCAGGATTCGACCATCGGGTCTGACTACCTGACCCTGACCGACGACTCCTATAGCTTCTGGGATTCGTTCAACCTGCGCCGCATCATCGCCACCGACGTCCCCGCGGACGCCCTCCTCACCGTGGAGTACTTCGACGGTTCCACCTGGCAGACGCTGACCACCAAGGCCGGCCCCGCCCAGGACTGGTCCTACATCCCCAGCAACGCTGATCAGATCGCAGGCCTCCGCTTCCGGTTCACCCCGCTGGTCAACGGCACCACCCTTCCGGTCGGCTTCAATGTCGCGCCCCGGTTCGAGGTCGCGCTGCGGCAGTACCTGCGCAGCAACCCCCTGATCCTGACCAGCAGCATCGCGCCGACCACACTCACCAACGAACTGACCTCCGAGGTGAGCAGCCCGCTGGCAATCGACCCGGTCGTCAGCGCCACGGCCACCAAGTCGATCGATCTGAAGCCCACCGATGGTTCCGGCGGCGGCGCGCCTGAACTCGTGGCGAAGAACTGGGTGACCGACAGCGGCTTGTCCAACGAGGACCACATCTACGCCATCTCCGGAGACACTCGGACGGCCCGCATCGACTGGGACACCGACGGCTTGAACATGTCGAGCTTCCAGGTCACCGACGACCCGCGCGGTACCGACGGCGGGCCGATCGCTGCCTCCGCCTATGACGCCTTCGACCTGGTCTCCATCGCCCCGATCACCACTTCGGTCGACCCTCTGATCAGCAAAGACAAGGTCGCCAAGGTTGAACTCGCGACCGGATCCGGCTGGACCGACATCACTTCCCAAGCCTGCCCGACAGCCTCGGCCTGCGACGGAAAGTTCCCGGGCTACACCCTGACTGCAGCCGAGCAGGCCAGCACGGTGGGCGTCCGACTCACCTTCACTGCGGGCAGCGCCAGCAGCACCGGTGCCGTCGCGATCAGCAGCACCTCCACTCCGCGGCGGGGAATCCTGCTCACGATGAAGCTGCGCAACACCCTGCGCAGCGACGCCGCGGCGTACGTGTTGGGCACCAGCCACGAGCAGACGTACAACACCGGCGCGCCGGGTGTGGTCAGCAACCGGGCCGACGCCGTCGGCACCCTGACCACCCCTACCGACTCCGGGGCCACGTCGTTCGCCGACACCGCTTCGGCCGACATGATCATCTACGACCGCCCCCTCAACATCTCTCTGACCAAGTCTTTCGACCAGGACCGTCTGGGCCTGCCGCAAGCGGCGACCACGAGCCAGAGCGACTACCCGCTGATCACCTCCACGCTGGAGGTGCGCAACAACACCGCTACCTACGTGCCCGAGATCAAGCTCTCCGATCCCTCGCCGGCGGTGTCAGGGCTGGGCGCCTACGACTACCTCAATCTGCATCAGATCGAGTCGGTGGAGCTCCCCGACGACCTGAGCCCGGCTGACGTCACCGTCGACCTGGTCCATTTCGATGGCACCGCCACCACCACCGAGACCGGCATCGCCCTGGCGGCCGCTGCTGCCCGGACGCCCGCACAGCTCGCCGATGTCGTGGGCATCAGCGTGCACTATGGCGCCGAGGCCAACCTCAACGATCCGGCCAAGCCGCTGATCGCCAGCGGGGCGTCGGCCACCTTGAACCTGGTCTACCAACTGCGCGCGACGGTGCGCTCGACCGGTGCGGCCACCGCACCCGTGGAGCAGATCACCAACTCTGCCCGCGGCACCATCGTCAGCCCCGGCGGCATGGGCTGTATCGGCGGATCGGATTGCGACCAGCCGACCGCCGACAGCAACGACTCCTTCGGCATCGTCCAGCCCACCTACGGCGTCACCTCTGGCAAGGCCATCTCCCCCAGTTCCCGCTATGAGGACCAGCCCACCTCCTACACCGTGACCCTGGCTGGACAGCCCTCAGGCACCGCCCGCACCAAGCTGCTCAGCCTCACCGACCAGAGCCCGACCTTCTGGAACGCCTTCGACTTCACCACCATCCCTGCGGTCAGCGTGCCGGAGCCGATCAACCAGCTGAAGCTGTCGGTGCTGACCGGCGTGACGTTCACCTACGACGGCACCACCCTGGGCTACACCTGCAATGGCAGCACCGAACTCGACGCGTGTTGGCATGACGGCACCTGGAAGGACGCCGTCAACGGAGTCGTCACGCTCGGATTGCCGAACGGAATCAGTGCCGATCAGGTTCGCGGGGTACGGATCGAGGCTCGTCGCCTCATCGACGGCACCGCCGTGCAGTGGGAGCGCCCGGCGTCGCCGACCCTGAGTGTGAACCTGTCGCTCACCCGGCGCACCTATCTGGTGTACGGCACCGGCGGCAATGCCACCACCTTGGTGCCCAGCACTCGTCCGGGCATGGACCCCGCGCCCGGCGAGCCCACCCAGGGCACCATCACCAACCAGGTCACCGCGGTCGGCACGGCCGGCTGGCTGAACAACGCCGCCCCCTACACCGCCACCTCGACCAGCACTGCGACCACCCAGGTGCTGCATCGGGTGAACCAGATCAAGGTCGAGAAGACTCCTGGCAGGGCGAATGCCGAGGCCGAGCTCCCCCGCTACGACCTGAACGAGACGATTCCGTTCCGGCTGAAGGTCACCAACACCGGCGCCTGGAACGTCACCGGACTGGCGCTCACCGATCAGGTCGGCACCGTCAACATCGGCGGAAATGACCAGTCAGGAATGGTGCCCGCGGACGTCTCCAGCGTCTTCACCTTCACCGTCAACGGCACTGCCGTCTCCGGGTTCAGCGCCAACCTGGACACCACCACTGGCGCGCTCAGCATCGGCGTGCCGAGCGGCTTCGTCCTGACTTCGGGTTCGGTGCTGCTGATCACCGCCAATCTTCGGTTCATCGACCATCTGGAGGCGGGGACCACCATCTCCAACTCGGTCTCGGTGACCTCGGATCGCACCTTCGAAAAGTGCGACTACACCACCGACGGCGTGGCCGCGTCCCCGCTGACCGACGTCGCCACCTGTGCCGCGACCACCCGGGTGGTGGCGGCCGCGTCCACCCCGATCACCGTGGCGAAGTCGGTGAAGGGCCTGGCGGCCGGCGACCCGTCCGCGGCCCCGGGCGACGCCAACTACAACGACCTGGGGGTGATCTCGGTGGGCAGCACCGACGCCACCCTGTGCTCGGCTCCGGGCACGGACGGCTACTACGCGCCGCCGTGCACCCCGATCACCCGTCCCGGCGGAACCGAACGGTGGCGACTGACACTGGCCAACGGTGGAAACGTGGCGGCCAACACCATCAGCGCCATCGACGTCCTTCCGGCTGTCGGCGACACCGGCGTGACCGTGGGGACAGCCCGTAAGTCACGATTCACCCCCACTTTCGCCGGCAATGTCCAGGTGACCTTGCCCGACGGCGCCGCAGCGCACGCGGTGCACACCTACCTGCTGACGACGGCAGGCACGGCCGCCTGCAACAAGAGCGACATCCTGAACGACACCACCCCCGGCGGGGCCAGCAACTGCAGCTTGCCCTGGGTGGAGTTCACCGACGCCACCTCGTCGGCGACGCTGGCGACCGCTCGGGCGATCAAGGTCGTCGTGAGCTTCAACGACGCCACCAAGGGCATCGCGCCCGGCGGGGCATTCCAGATGACCTACGACACGGTCACCCCCGCGCAGACCGAACTCGCCGATTCCACCACGGTGGAACCCGTGGCCTGGAACTCCGCGGCCATCGGCTCGCGCACCGCCTACGTCGCCCCCACCGAGGACACCCCGGAGTTCATCGCCCGGGCGTCGCTGATCACGGAGCCACGCAAGGTCGGCGTCGCGATCGCCAGCGGCCGGATCGACCTGGCCAAGACCGTCAGCGTGCCGACCGGCACAGCCTGGACTGCCGCACTGCCGACCAGCTACTCCGGGACGCTGTCGTGCACCTCGCTCGGCCACGACGTGACTCTGACCGGCGCCGCCGCCAGCACTGACACCAGCGCTGTGACCCTCGCCGGCCCGCAAGGCTCGGGCACGGGTGCCACGCTGACCTACAACGCGGACGGATCGAGCACGCTGCCGCTGTTCGCCAACTGTTCCTTCACCGAGGACGCGGCCCAGGGCGCGACCGCGGTGACCAGCCCACACACCGTCACCGCTCAGAACAGCTACGCCAGTGTTGCCAATGTGGCTCACGGCTGGGCCGGCACCACCGCCGAACTGCTCGGCGTCACCAACACTTACGACAACGCCGGGTTCACCGTCACCAAGAACGTGACCGGCCCCGCGGCCAAGGACGCCAGCGGCGCAGCCATCTCGTTCCGCGACTTCACCTACACCGCCAGCTGCACTCTCAACGGCACCGAAGTGGTGCCGACTGAGCAGCGCACCTTCGCGCTGCGGGACGGCCAGAGCCAGCAGTTCACCAACCTGCCCGCCGGAGCCGACTGCTCGGTGAAGGAAACCTACGCGGCCTCGGCGGCCGCGACCACCATCACCGCGAGCCAGGGCTCCACGACCGTCATCGACAACATCGCCAGTGACACCGCCGAGTTCACCTTGGTCGCCGGCGACGCCACCGCTACCACAGTGGCCTACACCAACCGATTCACCGTCGGCGCCACCGAACTGACCAAGACCGTGGTCGACCCCACCGGGCTGTGGGGTTCGGAAACCTTCGTCGCGCACCTTCTGTGCACCCATCCCGACGCGTCCGACACCACCGTGTACGACGGGGATGTCACGGTGTCCACGGCTGCTCCGGTGACGGTCACCAACCTGCCGACGGGGGCGAGTTGCACGGTTACCGAGCCGAAAGCCGGTGGCGCGAACTCCTCCACCATCACTCATGGGACGTTCACTGTCGGCGATGACCCCGCTGATCCCAGCCAGGTGGAGATCACCAACACCTTCACCACGGGTTCGGTGAAGGTCACCAAGACCGTCCAGGCCAACGGCGCGGTCACCACCGGTGAGCCCTGGGTGAGCGGGACCTATCCGGTCACCCTTGCCTGCACCCGCGTGGTCAACGGCACCAGCGTGTCGATCGCCGTGCCTCATGTGGCCACCCGGAACCTCACCAAGGCCAACAGCTTCACCACCACCTACACCGACCTGCCCACTGGGGCCACCTGCTCGGTCACTGAAGCCAACACCAACACGGTGCCCGGCCAGCCCGATCCCACCGTCACGATCACCGACCCCGTCACGGTGGGCAACGCCACGACGGCAAATATCGGGGTGACCAACAACTTCCGTGCCGGCAAGCTGCAGATCACCAAGTCACTCACCGGCGTGGGCACCGGCTTCTTCACCACGGCCAAGTTCGCCGTCAACTGCACCCTGGACTCCCAGACGGTGTTCACCGCGTCCAATGTCGCGGTGACCAAGCCCAGCCTGACCTCTGCGGTGCTTGGACCGATCCCCTTCGGTGCCAGTTGCCAGGTGTCGGAGACCGACACCGGCGGCGCGGACGCCACCCCGGGCGCCAACACCGTGGTGATCACCAAGGACGACGCCGCCGCGGACGTGAACCCCACCACCTTCGAGAACGCGTTCTCAGCGGGCACGGTGACCGTCTCCAAGGTCCTCACCGGCGATGCTGCGGCCGCATCCTGGGCGACCACCCCCAACTTCAGCCTGGCGGTGAAGTGCGGCACGGCCGCTGCCGGGCCGTACTCCTACAACGCCACGGTTCAGGTGAAGGGCGGCCAGAGCGTCCAGCTCAAGGACGGCAACAACCAGGCCATCCTGTTCCCCTACGGCACCCACTGCTGGGCAAGTGAAACCGTCACCAACAGCGCGGTGACCGCCGCCGTCGACAACTACGACTTCGATCACGCGGCCCAGGTCACGGCCTCACCGAGCGCGGTACAAAGCCTCGGCATCACCGCCACCAACGAGTACACCTACGCCGGCTTCACCATCACCAAGGACGTCATCACCAACGGCGCCAAAGACCAAGCTGGTGCGGATCTGACCTACCACCCGACCTTCACCTTCACCGCGAGCTGCACCTTCAACGGCAGCAACGTCCTCACCGATACCTTCACCCTGAGCAACACCACCTCCAGCGCCACTGGCACCACCCGGTGGGGGCAGAAGACCTACGACCATTTGCCCACCGGAGCGGTGTGCACCGTGACCGAGACGGGCACCGGATCGGCCACCAGCACCAGCATCGTGGTGCGGCGCACCGGCCAATCCGACGCCTCCGTCAACGGCACCGCGGCGACCTTCACACTGGTCAAGGGTGACCTCAGCAACCACACCGGCGACACCGCGGCGAACGTGGCGGCGATCCTCAACACCTACAGCGTCGGCAGCCTGACCCTGACCAAGGTGCTGGACATCTCCACCACGGCGCTGTCCAACGCCGCGAAGGCGTGGGCGTACAACCCGTTCACCGTCCGGTTGGTGTGCACCTCAACGTTCGCGCAGACCGCAGGTGGAAGCTCTACCGTCTATGACGGCACCGCCACGATGTCGTGGAACACCACCGAGCTCGCCACGCTGACCAGCTCGACGAACAAGAAGTCGTCGACGATCACCAATCTGCCCACCGGAGCGACCTGTGCGGTGAGCGAACCGGTGAACGGCGGTGCGAACACCACCACCTACACCAACCAGAACCCGACGGTCCTCAACGGCCCCGCGACCTCGATGGTGACCAACACCTTTACCCAAGGCACGGCCAAGGTGCAGAAGTACACCCGGGCCGGCACCATCGGCAGCTACGTCGATGTCGCCAGCAAGCTGCCGTGGAGCAACACCGTCTTCGCGATGACGTTGACCTGCACCCGGCCGAAGGGCGACGGCACGAACGAAACCATCACCAAGACCGGCAACATCACCGGCGCCAGCTCGGTGTCGTGGTCGATGCCGACCGGGGCCAGCTGCCAGGTGGCCGAAGGCAGCGTTACCTACCCGGTGAGCACTCCCGCCCAACCGGCCTACAACGTCGTCGTGCCTCCGGCACCGATGACCATCACCGGCACCGGCACCACCACCCTGGGCGTGGCCAACTACTTCGGGTACGGGAACCTGATGGTGACCAAGACCCTCAGCGGCGACGGCCTCACCGCGTGGGGCGGCGGCACGTTCACTTTCAACGTCGCCTGCACCATGCTGCAGAACGGCGTGACCACCACGGTGTTCAGCAAGAGCGATGTCACCGCCAAGCGGAGCGCCAGCGAGACCAGCTTCAACTCCGCCGTCGTTGGCCCGATTCCGGTGGGGTCAGCCTGCACCGTGACCGAGACCAATACCGCCGGTGCCACCACCACCTCGCCCGCGAGCGTGACCATCGACACCTTCGACAACGTTCTCAGCGGTGGGACGACCAAGACCGCCGCCTTCACCAACACCTTCAAGCTGACCGGTTTCACCGTCACCAAGACCGTTGATGCCGGCGGTGCCAAGGACACCAACGGGCTGGACGTGAAGTACACCTCCACCTACGACTTCACCGCGTCCTGCACCTACAACAACGGCGTGCAGGCGAATGCCACTGCCCTGGCGTCCACCCCCTTCTCGTTGAAGGACGGCGAATCCCGCAGTTTCTCCAACTTGCCGGTCGGCGCGAGTTGCACGGTCAGCGAGACCGGGACCGCAAATGCCAACTCCGTGGGTTACACGATCACCAAGAACGGCTCCGGGGCCGGTTCGGGCAGCACTGCCACCACCTCGGCGTTCACTCTTGTCCGTGCCACCGACGACACCGCTGACCCCGGCGCCACGGTGGTCGGGTTCACCAACCACTACACGACCGGCGGACTCGACCTGACCAAGGCGACCGACGGCACCGGTAAGAACGTGTGGGACGGCGGCACGTTCACCCTGCACGCGATCTGCACTCTGTCCGGCGCAACCAACAACGCCGGTGGCAGCGAGTTGTTCAACAAGACCCAGACGCTGCACAAGGGTGAGGTCTGGCAGATCCGCGACCTGCCGAACCGGGCCACCTGCGCCCTCACCGAGGACAAGGTTGCCGGCGCCAATGTCACCACCTTCTCCAACGCGTCCCCGACCATCGGTAACGGCACCAACGCGGCCATCACGGTGACCAACACCTTCCGCACCGGATCGGTCAGTGTGACCAAGGCGCTGAAGGTGAACGGCCTGACCACCACTGCCGAGCCGTGGAACAGTGCGACCTACGAGATGACGCTGTCGTGCGCAAAGGACTTCGACAACGATGGCACCGCTGAAGCGCTCGACCTGAACGCCGTCCTGGGCGCCGGGTACGCCACCAAGACCGTCACCGGGCCGGGCACCACCACCTGGTCAGGGCTGCCCGAGGGCGCCGCCTGCGGCGTGACCGAAGGCACCATCACCTACCCGGTGGGCACTCCGGCACAGCCTGCGCCCAGCAGCGTCACCTCCAGCGGGCAGGTGACCGTGGGCAATGCCACCACCCAACCAGTGACCATCACCAACGCGTTCGACTACGGCAGCGTCCAGATCACCAAACAGCTCGCCGGCGCCGGTGTCACCGCGTGGGGCGGCGCGCCGTACACCTTCGACGTGGCCTGCACCCTGGCCGGCAGCACCGGGAACGTGTTCACCGCGAACAACATCACCCTGCAGCGCGCAGGCTCGGAGACCACGCTCACCTCGGCCCTCATCGGCCCCATCCCCCAAGGCGCGGCCTGCACCGCCACCGAGACCAGCAAGGGCTGGGCGACCTCGGTGTCCCCGTCGCTGACCCAGTCGTTCGCCACTGTCGAGGCCAACAAGACCGCCGGGATCACCTTCACCAACAACTTCGACCTGGCCGGGTTCACGGTCAGCAAGGCCGTCAGCACGGCGGCAGTGAACGCCGACAACCAGCCGGTGAGCTATACCGGCAGCTACGCGTTCACCGCTTCCTGCAAGATCGGTGCTCAGGAGTTCCTGACCGCCGGCCAGCAGAGCTTCACCCTCACCGACGGCGCGACCAAGACGGTGACCGGACTGCCGACCGGAGCTGACTGCACGGTCACCGAAACGAACACTCGTGGAGCCGTGACCACCACCACTGCGCTGAACCAGACCGGGCACAGTGAGGTGGACGGCAATGGCACCAGCGCCAGCTTCACCCTGGTCGCCGGCGATCAGACCGCCAACACGGTTGCGTACACCAACGGCTACACCACCGGTGGGCTCGACATCACCAAGGCCACCACCGGTACGGGTGCTGCGGCCTGGGGCGGCGGCGACTTCACCGTCAAGGCCGTCTGCACTCTCGACGCCGATGGTGACTCCGGCACCCCCGAGGTCACGGTGTACAACGGCACCCACGTGCTGAAGGCCAGCCAGACCTGGGCCTTGCGCCTGTTGCCGACGGGCGCCCACTGCACCGTGAGCGAGACCAAGTCGGCTGGTGCCAACAGCACCGCGATCGACGTCCCGAGCCCCACGATCACCACTGCCAACCAGGCCGTCAAAGTGACCAACACCTTCAATGCTGGTTCGCTGAAGATCACCAAGTCGATCACCGCCAACGGCACCAA
Organism: Propionibacteriales bacterium; assembly: GCA_021286985.1. Lineage (GTDB taxonomy): Bacteria > Actinomycetota > Actinomycetes > Propionibacteriales > Propionibacteriaceae > Propionicimonas. The sequence continues at coordinate 15,096 of JAJTBJ010000016.1, forward strand.
CGTCAACAGCCTGGCGCCGTGGTCAACCGGCAGCTACCCGGTCACCATCGCCTGCACCAAGGACTTCAACAACGATGGGACGGCCGAGACCCTCGACCTGAACGCGGCGCTCGGCGCCGGCTATGCCACCAAGACCATCACCGGCGCCGGAAACGTCACCTGGACCGGATTGCCCCAGGGCGCCACGTGCACCGGCAGCGAGGGCACCACGGTGGTCACCGGGCAAGGCCAACCGACGACGGTCACCCTCGGTTCCACCGCGATCGGCAGCGGCACCACGGCGCCGTTGACCCTCACCAACGCGTACGCGGCCGGCAAACTCGTGATCCACAAGGACATCACCGGCGCGGCCAACACGACGTGGGGCACCGGTCCGTTCACCTTCGATGTCTCCTGCACCCTGTCGGGGCATGGGACGGTCTTCAGCCGGACCGGCATCACGCTCACACCCACCGTCGGTCAGACCAGCCTGGACTCGGCCACACTCGGACCGATTCCGTTCGGCTCCAGCTGCACCGCAACGGAGACCGCCACTGCCGGCGCGACCGAGACCACCAGCCCCGAGGCGATGACCATCTCGGCCAACGCCGCGACCAGCGATGTCACCACCGCCACCTTCACCAACCGCTTCGATTACGCCGGCTTCACCGTCACCAAGGCGGTGTCCTCGACGGCCACCGACCAGACCGACACCCCGATCGCCTACAAGCCGGCGTCGTTCTCGGCGAGCTGCACCTTCAAGGGCGCTGAGGCGATCACCAACGTCGCCGATCGCACGTTCACCCTGGCCGCAGGGGCATCGAAGAAGTTCGAGAATCTGCCCGCGGGGGCGAGTTGCACCGTTACGGAGACCAACACACAGGCGGCGGCGAGCACCACCGTGACCACCGTCCAGGGCAGCAACACCCTCGATAGCGGCGCCAAGACCGCCACCACCTTCACCCTCGCGCACAGCGACGAAACCACGACCGCCACCACGGCCGCCTTCACCAACAGCTACACCACCGGTTCGGCAGCCATCACCAAGTTGGTGGCGGGCAGCGGCGGCAGCCTCTGGGGCGCCGGGCCGTTCACGGTGAAGCTCGCCTGCACCTCGACCAACACCAGCACCGCAACGGTGTTCAGCGACGTTCACGACCTGGTCGCCGACCAGACCTGGACGGTGGCGAATCTGCCGACCGGCGCCAGCTGCACCGTGACGGAGGAGAAGACCGCCGGCGCCAACTCCACCACGATCAGCCCAGCGACCTTCACCGTCGGTACCGCTTCCCAGGAGGTCGAGGTCACCAACACCTTCACCACCGGCGCAGTGAAGGTCACCAAGGCGCTCACCGCGAACGGCACCGCCACCACCGCCCACCCGTGGGTTGATGGCACCTACACGGTGAAGTTGTCCTGCACCCGGCCGTACAACGGCTCCTCCGTCGCGATCGACATCCCCAACGGCGACACTCGCGAGATCACCGGCAGCGGTGACGCCCTGTACGAGGATCTGCCGACCGGCGCCACCTGTTCGGCCACCGAGATCAGCAGTTCGCCTGCGGCAGCATCGACCGCGATCACCGCCGCGGTGACCGTGGGCAGCAACCCGAGCAGCCCGCAGGCCATCACCGTCACCAACGATTTCCACACCCGGACGATGACCATCGCCAAGCAACTCGAAGGGGCCGGTCAGGCGTCCTTCGGTGACGGCCCGTTCACCTTCGACGTGGCCTGCACCTTGCCGGTCAACGGCACCGATACCGACGTGTTCGCTCAGTCGGGCATTTCGATGACCCGGACCGTGCCCACTGACACGGTGCTGCACTCCTCGTCCATCGGCCCCATTCCCGTGGGAGCCACCTGCACCGTGACCGAAACGGACCGGGGCGGGGCGGATGCCACCCCCGATCCGGTGACGCTGCTGGTCACCGACGATGCCGCCGCCAACGTGGCCGGAATTTCCAACCAGTTCAGCGCCGGCACGGTGTACGTGAACAAGGTCCTCGCTGGTGCGGCAAAGGATGAAGTCTGGGCGACCTCGGCGACCTTCGCGGTGCTGGTGACGTGCAAGGCAGACCTCGGCTCCGGCCCGGTGACCGTGTTCTCCAACACCGTTTCGCTCCAGGGCGGCGACCGCGTCAACGCCCTGGACGGCGACGGGAACCCGTCCCGGGTACCCCTGGGCAGCCACTGCTGGGCAAGTGAGACCGACAGCCAAGGCGCGACATCGACGGCGGTCGATTTCACCGATTGGGACCACGCCGCCATCGTCACCGCCGGCACCCCGTCGGTCTTGCAGGAGTTGGAGCTGACTGCGACCAACACCTACTCCTACGCCGGCTTCACCGTCTCCAAGCAGGTCAACGATTCCGGCGCGGTCGATGCCGACGGCAACGACCTCGCTCACACGGGCACCTTCGGCTTCGATGCCGATTGCACCTTCAACGGCTCCTCGGTGCTTGATGAGACCTTCACCCTTGCCAACCAAGGTGGCAGCACCTGGGCGAGCCAGGACTACTCGGGCCTGCCCGCCGGCGCTGCGTGCACGGTGGTCGAGACCGGCGCGGCGGGCGCCGACCAGACCGGCAGCGTCGTCACCACCGATGGAGTGGCCGGTGCCCCGACCAGCGGGACGACGGCGAGCTTCGTCCTGGCTCGGGGCAGCGCGCTGTTCGCCGAAGACTCCCCCACCGTCAACGAGGTGGCCTTCACCAACACCTACCAGGTCGGCTCGCTGACCGTCACCAAGGTGATCGATGGTGCCGGCGCCGACGCGTGGGGCAACACGTCCTTCGACGTCGCGGTGGCCTGCACCGCCGACCTCGACGCGGACGCCGGCACCCCGGCCGACACGGTGTACTCCTCGGCCAAGACCCTGACCAAGGCGTCGCCGACCTGGCAGATCGACGACCTGGTGGCCGGCGCGTCCTGCACCGTCACCGAGACCGCCTGGGGTGGCGCCACCAGCCATCCCGCCCCGCAAGACGTCACCGTGGTCGCTGAGGCCAACACCCCGGTCACCGTCACCAACACCTTCGCGGAAGGTTCGATCGAGGTCACCAAGGCCTTCACCGTCGACGGTTCCGCTCCCACCAAGGGGTGGGCCGGCCAGCTGTCTCAAGCCACCGCGACGGTGAGCCTGACCTGTACTCGCCAGATCAACGGGACCGCGACCGCGGTGGACGTGCCGGGCGGGGCCACTCGAACCTTGACCGAGGCCAACAGCTTCACCGCACGCTACGACGGCCTGCCCGCTGGGGCGGCCTGCGAGTTGTCCGAGACGGCGAGCTCGCCGACGGCCAACGAGGTCAGCTACTCCGACGCCACCCCGGTGGTGCCGAGCAGCGGTACCGCCGAAGTGACGGTCACCAACGACTACCACACCGGCACGCTGAGGATCGACAAGGTCGTCACCGGTGCGGGTGCCGCCTACGGTGTCGGCCCGTTCGACTTCTCGGTGTCCTGTTCGTTGAACGGCCTGACCGACCCGGTGTACACCAACGATGCGATCTCGCTGACCGCCCCGAACCTGAGTTCTGCGGACCTCGGCCCGATTCCGGTCGGCGCTACCTGCTCGGTCACCGAGACCGATGCTGCCGGTGCCAGCACACCGGCAGCTGATGCCGACGTGACCATCCCGGACAGCCCCGCAACCGACAATGCCGCTGCGGTGACGATGACCAACGACTTCGCGGTGGGTTCCCTCACCGTGTCGAAGGCTGTCGACAACGGCGGTGCGCTGGACGCCGCGGGCAACCCGGTGGCGTACCCCGGGACGTACCGCTTCGCCGCCACCTGCGGTTTCGAAGGCGACGGCGAGCTGCTGGGTCTCGACGACCAGGACTTCACGCTGGCCGATACCGAGTCGCGCACGTTCACCGGACTGCCTCTGGGCGCGTCCTGCACCGTGACCGAGTCGGACGCCGCTGGGGCGGCGAGCACCTCGGTGACCATCGGCACGGCAGCCCCGGTGACTGATACCGGCGCCACGGTGACCATCGGCACCACGCCGGAACCGATCACCTTCACCAACCACTACCTCACCGGTTCCGCGACCATCACCAAGAAGCTCACCGGCGCCGGCGCGGACGCCTGGGGCGCGGGACCGTTCGTCCTGCGTACCCGGTGCACGCTGGACACCGATCACAGCAAGGCGACCGATCCGGCCGTGGTCTACGACGGCACCGCTGAACTGTCGGCCGACAACCTGACCTGGAATCTCACCCACCTGGCGGCCGGGGCCGAATGCACCGTGAGCGAGGAAGCCAGTGGCGGGGCAAATACCCCGGCCGACGATCAGAACTTCACCGTCGACGCTGGCGAGCCGAGCCAGGTCACCATGACCAATGACTTCGAGGTGGGCACGGTCACCGTCACCAAGAAGATCCTGGTCGACGGCAAGATCAGCAGCGCCGAGCCGTTCGCCAGCGGCACGTACACGATGTCGCTGGCCTGCACCCGCGAGGTGAACGGGGCACCCCAGCCGCTCACCATTCCCGGCGGTTCCACCCGGACCATCACCGGCGCCGGCACCGCCGACTTCACCGGCTTGCCGGTGGGAGCCGATTGCACCGTGTCGGAGTCGGCCAGTTCGCTGGCCCTGCCGAGTGACCACATCGTGATCGACCATCCGAAGATCACCATCACCGAGGACCCGGCGGCCGTGGAGGTCACCAACTCCTTCGAAACCAGTGACCTGTTGGTGAAGGTGAGCTTCACCGGGGTGGGCCGCGACGACTTCGCCAAGCCGGTCACTCTCGACGTCGACTGCACTCTGGCCGGAGCCTCCGAGAGCGTCCTGCACCAGCAGGTGGAGGTCACCCCGACCCCCGGCCAGGACACCACCGCGGCCGGGCCGTTCGGTCCGCTCCCGGTGGGCGCGGTGTGCGCGGTGTCCACCTTGTCCGCGCACGGCGCCGATGCGATTCCGCAGAAGGTCGAGGTGACGGGTGAACAAGGCACCACAGCCGTTGCGGAGGTTGCCGCGACCTACTCGGCCGGCGCGATCACGGTGGTCAAGAAGTTGGCCGGCTCGGGCGCTCACCAGCACGGTAGCGACACCTTCGCCATGGAGGTCACCTGCCAGCAGTCCGATGGCGGCCAGACCGTCCTCTCGGGCACGGTCACGATCACCGGCGCGGGGTCGGCAACGCTGAGCGACAGTAACGGCAAGCCGCTGCTGGCGCCTGCGCACTCCCACTGCTGGGCGAGCGAGACCTCGACCGGCGGGGCGACGTCGGTGAGCATCGATCACGATTCGTTCGCCACGGCCGTCCATGTCGATCCCGACCTTCCCGATTCGGTGCAGCAGTTGACGATCACCGTCACCAACACCTTCGTGGCCGCGACCGACAATCTGGCCTACACCGGTGTGGCGATGGGGTGGGGCCTGCCGATCGCCGGCCTGCTGAGTGTCGGCCTGGGCATCTGGCTCGTCCGCCGTCGACGCGACGAGGTCGGCTAGCGGACTTGACGGTCGCCACCAGACCGCCGACCGCCGGGTCACCCCGGACGCTCGGTGGTCACCAGGAGTCCTAGGCCGTCCCCGCGCGCGAGCGCGATGGCGCTGCTGTGATCGGTGCGAAAGACCTGCGCACCGGTGGCCGCCACCGCGGTGACGGTGCGGGCTGCGGGGTGGCCGTAGTCGTTGTCGGCACCGACGCTGATCACCGCGATGCGGGCGTGGACGGCGGCCAGAAAGGCCGCATCCTGGTGGGCTGAGCCGTGGTGCGGCACCAGCAGGACGTCCGCGCTGAGGTCGGGCACCGCGGCCAGCGCCGCCGCCTGGCCCGTCTCCTGCAGGTCACCGGCCAGCAGGATGCGCACGCCGCCGGTCTCGGCGCGCAGCAGCAGCGAGGAGTCGTTCTCCTCTGCCGATTCCGGCGCCAGCACGGCGGGCGCCACGAAGCTCTGCTCGGCCAACACCGACACCCTCGCTTGGCCGGCACTGACCACCAGACCGGGCGTCGCGGACACCACCGGCACCCCCGGTAGCGCGGCGCGGACCTGCTGCCACCCTGCCGCTTGGGGGTTCACCGCAGGCAGCAGCAGCCGGTCGACCACTCGTCCGTCCGCCACCCCGGCGACGCCGCCGATGTGATCGGCATGCGGGTGGGTGAACACCAGCCAGGGCACCTGGGTGATGCCGAGTTGGTCCAAGCAGCGATCCACCGCCCGCGGCTCGGGGCCGGCGTCCACCACGATCGCCGCCGACGGTCCGGCCCTGATCACGGTGGCATCGCCCTGACCGACGTCGCAGGACACCACCAACCAGCCCGGCGGCGGCCAGCCCGGCGGACTGATCGGACGCAGCCAGGCCACCACCATCACCACCGCCACCGCGATCACCAGCCAGCGGCGGGTCAGGAACGCCGGCATCACCACCACCAACAGCACACAGCCGACGCCGGCCACGACCGCCGCGACCGGGCTCATCGGCCACGACAGCCACGCCCCCGGCAGCGCCGCACCCACCCCGGCGATCCCACACAACCCCTGAGCGAAACCCGCCGCCGCCCAGCCCAGCACCCGCGCCAGCCACGGCAGCGGCACCGACGCCCACGCCGCAGCAAAACCCAGCACCGTCGCCGGACCCACCAACGGCCCGGCGAGCAGATTCGCCGCCACACCCACCACACTGACCTGACCCGAAATCGCACTCACCACCGGCTGCGTCACCACCTGGGCAGCCAGCGGCACCGACACCGCCTCCCCCAGCCACCGCGGCGCCCAGGACGCCACCGCGTCCGTCCACCGCGCCGCGAACAAAACGATCCCGCCTGTCGCCAACACCGACAACGCGAAACCGATCGAACGGGCCATCCACGGGTCGATCAACACCAACCCCAGCACCGACCAGGCCAAATACCGCACCCCCTGACGCGGCCCCGCCCCCCCCAACCCCCCCCACCCCCCCACCCCCCCCGCCGCTGCCCGCAACACACTCGGCTCGGCCCGGCACAACACCACGAACCCGGCGACCACCACGACCGCCAGCCCCCGACGCCACCAGCCCAGCACGCCCACCCGTCCGGCCACCCACAACACCGCCGCCAACAACAACGTCAGATTCGCCCCCGAGACGGCCGTCAGATGGGTCAGCCCGGTGGCTTGAAAGTCGGCCTGCAGGCGCTCGGGCATGGCCGTGGTGTCGCCGACCACCAGCGCCGGCACCAGCGCCGCCGCATCGGACGGCAGCCCGGCCACCGAGGCGCGCAGCCCGGCACGGATGGCGTTGACCCCGACATCAACGGGCCCCGGGCCGGCACGGATCTGAGGGGTGGACCGGGCCGACGCCCACGCGCTGATGCCCAGCTCGGCGTGTGGAGACAACTTCACCACCGCGACCACGGTGCTGCCCGGCGCGACCGTGCTCCACTCCTGACCGCGATCGCCGGAAGCGCTCACCTCCAGGCTCGCTCCGCTCCACCAGGACGTGCCGCGACCGTCGAGGCGCTGCACCCGCACGGGGACGAACCAGGTCGGCCCACCCAGCCCCGACTGCCACCGTCCCTCCCCCACGGTGCCTTCCACCTGCACCACCGCTTGCTGAGTGGCGAGGTCGGCGATCGGCCCGGCTCGGGTGATGGCGGCACGAGCCATCGCCGAGCCCAGCACCACCGCGATCACCAGGGCCAGCGCCGCCCACAGTCGGGAGCGCCGACGCCATCCGATTAGTCCGCCCAGTACCGACACCGCCACTCCACCCCACAGCCACCCGGGCTCGGACGCGGTGCCCAGCCAGGCCGCTGCCCAGCCGGCAATGCCCAGGACCAGCGGACCGGTCGGCCGCGGTTCAGAGCTGGACGAGGTCGGCGAGGTCGGCATAGGTCTTGGGGCCAATGCCGTCGACCTCCTGCAACTCGGTGATCGCGGTGAACCGTCCGTGCGCTTTGCGCCAGTCGAGGATCTTCTGCGCGGTGACCGGCCCGATTCCGGGCAGCGCGTCCAGTTGTTGCAGGGTGGCTTTGTTGAGCGACACTTTCGTCGCGCCTCCCCCACCTCCACTGCCGCCCCCACCTTCGGAGGCGTCGACGGAGCCGGTCGTGCCATCACGAATCCAGCCACCGGGATGGGTCTTGGTACCGATCTTCAACTGGGTGCCGTCGATCACTTTCTGCGCCAGATTCAACTCGCCGATCGCGGCGGTGGGTTTCAGCCCGCCCGCCGCAGTGATCGCGTCAGCGACCCGGGCGCCGTCAGGCAGCGACACCACCCCGGGATGGACGACAGCGCCGATCACATGCACTCGAAGTTGGGTGCTCGGCGCCCCGACCGGCGTCGTGGTCGGTGCCGATGGTGCAGTGGGCGCGGACGTGCCGGCCTCCACCCGAGGCGCGGCATCGGCCGGCGTTGTGCGCGCCTGCAGCAGGCTGTAGGCCGTCCAGGCCACCCCGACCAGCAGAACCACGACCACGGTGACCAGATGCTCGCGGGTGAACTCGATCAGCCGCGCGGGGATGGCGGCCAGCGCCGAGGCCGATGCCTCAGCCACGGGCTCCGGGTCGGCGACCGCGGCCGGACGCAGCCGCCCCAGCCATTCGGCGTCACCGTCCGGTTCGGCACGCGGCGCGACCTCGGCGGCCTCCGGCGCGGCCTGCAATTGCGCGAACAGCTCCCCCAGCCGTCGCTGCACCACCTCGCTGGCCACCGGCCCATTGCCTTCTCCCATGTCGGTCAGCTTCGGGAGCCATGGTGGCAACGAGTCAGCGTCGGAGCAGATTGTGGACGAGCAGTTCGGCTGTCCACACCGCGCACTCCCGGCGAGCAACGCCACCCCGACGGCACCGGTTCGCGGCTTTTGGCCCCGGCTGACAGACTGAATCGGTGATCAGCCGCCGTCCCCGTCCCTTCGCGACCGTGGTGGCGTCGATCCTCATGCTCACCGGGGCGGCATTGTGGGCGCTCGACGCGTTTCCCACCTTGCAAGCCAGCTCACGGCTGACCGCGCTGGTTTCCTCGTTCACGCCCTATGGCATCGTCGCCTGGGCGCTCGCCGCGGTCATTCTGCTGATCTCCGCCCGGGGCACCGGACGGCTGGTGTCACTGCTGGCCTTCGCCGGCATGTTCGTCCACGCCGGCATCCTGCTGCCCTACTTCCAGACCAGCTATCTGGCACCGCCAGGAACGCAGCCCACGGTCAAAATGATCATGCTCAACATGCACTATGGGCATGCCGACCTCGATCAGCTCTGGTCCCGCGTGGAGGCTGAGAAGCCCGACGTGGTCGTGCTCACCGAGTTCACCGAACAGTCCGCCGAAATCCTCGCCGATCCGCGCTGGCAAGCAATGTTGCCCTACCACCTGGGCACGACCGGACGCTCCAGCGACCGCGACCAGTTCGGCGATGCCTCCGGCACGCAGGTGTTGTCCCGCACTCCGCTCACCCAACTCGGACAGGCGTCCGGCACCCAGAACGCGAACCTCGCCGTGCAGGTGACCACCGGTCAGCGATCGTTGGTGTTGATCGCCGCCCACCCGGTGAATCCGGTTCGCGGCAACCTCGATGGCTGGCTGACCGAAGGGGCGATCCTGAGCGACTTCGTGGCCGGCTACACCCCAGGCCCGGTCGTGGTCGCCGGCGACCTGAACTCCGTGCCGGAGCACCTCACCATTCACAACCTGGTCGCCCGCACCGGTCTGCACCAGACGACCCAAGGCTGGCAGCCCAGCTATCCGGCCGACCGCATGGTGCCGCTGATCACCATCGACCAAGTGCTGGCCAGTGACCAGTTCACCACCGTGCGCGTCGCGCGCTTCCGGGTGGCCAACACCGACCACCTCGGCAGCGTCGTGGAGCTGGCACAGTCCTAGCCGACCACCGCTGGTTGAGCCGCGAGCGCCAGCGAGCGAGTCGAAACCTTCAGGCCCACGGGGTTTCGACACGGCCGCTTCGCGGCCTGCTCAACCAGCGACCGTGGAAGATCCACTTCGCAGCCTGCTCAACCAACGAATGCCGCTGGTTGAGCCGCGAGCGCCAGCGAGCGAGTCGAAACCTTCAGGCCCACGGG
>JAJTBJ010000274.1 GCA_021286985.1 Propionibacteriales bacterium
CCGGGTCTGCCCATTGGCGGCTGGGTATTCGGGGGTGAGTGAGTAGTTCAACCCCATTTCGGCCAGGGTGGCCAGCTCGACATCGAGGAACTCGATCGGCGCTCGCTGGATGGTCAACTCCGAGGACGTGACGATCGCCGCGGTCAGCAGGCTCATCGCCTCGATCGGATCCTCCGACGGCGCGAAGGCCACGTCAGCCTCGATCAGCCGGCGTCCGTGCACCACCAAGGTGGTGGTGCCAATGCCGTCGACCTTCACCCCGAGCGCCTCCAAGAAGAAGCACAGGTCCTGAACCATGTAGTTGCTGGACGCATTGCGGATCTCGGTACGTCCGTCGAACAGCGCGGCGGCCATCAGCGCGTTCTCGGTGACGGTGTCACCCCGCTCGATCAGGGTCAGCCGGATGTCGTCGCTGCCGACCGGGGTGACCTCGGCGTGGTAGGCGCCCTTGGTGGTCTGCACGGCCAGTCCGAAGTGGCGCAGCGCGTGCAGGTGAGGCGTGATCGTGCGCGCCCCCAGGTTGCAGCCACCGGCGTAGGGGAGTTCGAACTGCTCTTCGGAATGCAGCAGCGGGCCGAGGAACATGATGATCGAACGGGTGCGCCGGGCGGCCGCCTCGTCCATGTTGGCCAGATCGAGGACGTCGGGGCGGATCAGCTCCAGCTCGCTCTTGTCGGCAGACCAGGTGGCCCGCACCCCGATGCTGGTCAGCACCTCCAGGATCCGGTTCACCTCTTCGATCTGGGCAATTCCGCGCAGCACCGTGCGTCCGCGATTGATCAGGGACGCACACAGCAGGGCCACCGCCGCGTTCTTCGACGAGCGCACCGCGATTGAGCCCGACAGCGTCACCGGGCCTTCGATTCGCAGGTGGGTGGGGCCGCCGGCGCCGGCGGTGATCAATGGGCTCTCCAGTGCGGTGGCGATCCGATTGATCATCTCCAGGCTCAGATTCTGACCGCCGGACTCGATCCGGTGGACCGCACTCTGAGAGGTGTTCAGCAGGTCGGCAAGCTCCTGCTGGGTGAGCCCGCGTTGCTTGCGGGCGTCCCTGATCATCGAACCGAGGCTGGCGGGAAGAAGATCGACCATCCGTCGACCATATCTCATATGAGATATGAGCGCCTAGTCCAGCGTCTCGATGGGGGAGAGGAGGGTTTGTTCGGACCAGATCACCACTACGCGAGGTGACGAGCTCGTCGTCTAGAGTGACGCGCATGACCCAAAACTTCGATGTCGTTGTCCTTGGCGCCGGCCCCGGCGGTTATGTAGCGGCGATCCGCGCGGCCCAGCTGGGCAAGAAGGTCGCCATCATCGAGAAGCAGTGGTGGGGCGGCGTGTGCCTCAATGTGGGCTGCATCCCGACCAAGGCTTTGCTGCGCAATGCCGAACTGGCGCACATCTTCCGTGCCGAGGCAGACACCTTCGGCATCGAGGGCGAGGTCACCTTCAACTACCAGGCCGCCTTCCAGCGCAGCCGCGCGGTCAGCGAGCGGATGGTCAAGGGCGTCCACTTCCTGATGCGCAAGAACAAGATCACCGAGTTGAACGGTTGGGGCACCTTCACCGGGCCGAAGACCATCTCGGTGACCGGCGCGGACGGTTCGCAGACCGAGGTCGGCTTCGAGAACTGCATCATCGCTGTGGGCGCCATGACCAAGATGCTGCCCAACACCAAGGTGAGCGATCGCGTCTACACCTACGTGCAGCAGATCCTGGCCGAGGATCTGCCCCGTTCGATCGTGATCTGCGGCGCCGGCGCGATCGGCACCGAGTTCGCTTACGTGCTGTCGAACTACGGAGTCAAGGTCACCATCGTGGAGTACCTGGACCGGATGGTCCCCAATGAGGACGCTGAGGTCTCAGCCGAACTCGCCAAGGCCTACGCCAAGCTGGGCATCACCATCATGACCAGCACCAAGGTCGACGCGATCGAAGAGCACGCCGACGGCGTCCGGGTGCATGTCAGCCCGGCGGCCGGGGGAGAGGGCCAGGTCTTGGAGGCCGATCGCGTGCTCCAGTCGCTCGGGTTCGCTCCTCGCACCGAGGGCTACGGCCTGGAGAACACCGGCGTTGCGCTGACCGAACGCGGCGCGATCGCGGTGGACGACTACCTGCGCACCAACGTGCCCGGCATCTACGCCATCGGTGATGTCACCGCGAAGCTGATGCTGGCGCACACCGCCGAGGCCCAGGGTGTCGTGGCCGCAGAGACCATCGCCGGTGTCGAGACCATGCCGATCAACTACGACATGATTCCGCGAGCGACGTACTGCCAGCCGCAGATCGGATCCTTCGGCTACACCGAGGCCCAGGCCAAGGAGCGCGGGTACGAGGTGAAGGTCGCCAAGTTCCCGTTCAGCGCCAATGGCAAGGC
>JAJTBJ010000275.1 GCA_021286985.1 Propionibacteriales bacterium
TCTTCCTGGGGCAGATCGGCTTCATCAAGAACAACATCGACGCCGTCCTGGTGGCGATCGTGCTGGTCTCGGTTGTCCCGATGGTGATCGAGGCCCTGCTGGCTCGGCGCCGCGCCCGCGTCGCCGCCAAGGACGAGATCGCCTAAGCCCCCAGACATGCAGAAGCCCCCGGCATTCGTGCCGGGGGCTTCTGCATCAGTTCACTGCTGCGGCGGGGTGTAGGTCGGCGGGTCGGCCGGCGGTTGCTGGAAGGTCTGCGGCGGGGCGGCCGGCGGCTGCTGGAAGGTCGGCGCCGGGGCCGGGGCATCGAAGCTGCCCGGGGCCGGAGCGCCGGGGGTGCCCTGGTCGTAGGCCAGCGGATTCGGCATGCCGGACGGCGTGGTGCCTGCGGTCAGCTGCGCGTTCGTCGGCTCGGCGGTACCAGCCGGACGCTGGCTGATCTCACCGAAGCTCACCTGCGGGGCCTGGCGCATCTGCTGGTCGTTCACCTCGAAGTAGGTCGCCTTCTCGAACTTGAACATGTTGGCCACCAGCACCGACGGGAATGACTCCACCTGGGTGTTGTAGTTGCGCACGTTGGCGTTGTAGAAGCGGCGTCCGGCGGCGATCCGGTCCTCGGTGGCGGTCAGCTCACGCTGCAACTCGAGGAAGTTCACATTGCTCTTCAGGTCGGGGTAGGCCTCGACGCTCACCATCAAGCCACGCACAGCGCCACTCAGCGCCTCTTCGGCCTGCGCCCGCTCGGCGGAGGCGCCACCCTGGCCGGCCAGCGCGGCCGCCTGGTTGCGCAGCCGGGTCACGTTCTCCAGCGAGTTGCGCTCGTGCGCGGCGTAGGCGCGCACCGTCTCGACCAGGTTCGGGATCAGGTCGTAGCGCCGATTCAGTTCGACGTCGATCTGACGCCAGGACTCCTGAATCAGGTTCCGCGACCGGACGAAGCCGTTGTACAGGCTCACCGCATACAGCCCCAAGCCGATCACAACGACCAGCAGAATCAAGAAAAACCAGAGCATGTCAGGCTCCCATCACCGTCGACCGACACCGACCGCCACGGCCGGCCTCGCCCAGCCTAACGTGCCGCCCCAGGCCGTGGGGTGGATCAAAAATCAGGACGGATCAGGCCAAGCCGAGGTCGTCCAGTCCGACTGCGTACCGATACGGCACCCCGGCAGCCTCGATCAGTTCCTTGGCACCAGTGTTCCGGTCGACGATGACGGCCACCGCAACCACTTCGGCGCCTGCCTCCCGGACCGCTTCGACCGCGGTCATCACCGAGCCACCAGTGGTGGAGGTGTCTTCGACCACCAGCACCTTGCGGCCGGCCACCTCGGTGCCCTCGATCCGTCGCTGCAAGCCATGGGCCTTCGACTCCTTGCGCACCACGAACGCGTCCAGCCGCCCGCCGGCGTGGGCCGCGTGGTGCAGCATCGCTACCGCCACCGGGTCCGCGCCCAGGGTGAGACCGCCGACAGCGTCGAACTCCAGATCGGCGACCAGATCGGTCATCACCTCACCGACCAGCGGCGCGGCCAGCCCGTCCAAGGTGACCCGGCGCAGGTCGACGTAGTAGTCGGCCTCCTTGCCGGAAGCCAAAGTCACGCGTCCGCGGACGACGGCCAGGGCGGAGATCTGTTCGATGAGAGCGGTGCGAGCGGTCATGGCAGCACGCTATTGCATGCCAAGCCGCTCTCGAACACCTGCTCAGTCGTCGAGGTCGTCGCGCGGTTCGTCCTTGCGGTGCCGAGGCCCGAACCAGGTCTTACCCCAGTTCGGTTCCGGCGACTCCTCGGTGTCCTGCCGGGTGAAGGGCAGGGCGGGCCCGATCCACTCCAGCAACGCCTCGCCACCGATCATCCGGTGCGGGAACGCTGCCGAGGCCAATCGACGAGACAGCGCCGCGACGGGGATCTGGGAGCCGGCCACGAAGATCAGGTTGCCGAAGCGGCGCCCCTTCCACACCGGCACCTCCGCAATCACCCCGACGTTGGGTGAGTAACGAACCAGCCCGGCCAGCGCCCGTTTGGTCCAGTCGAACGGCGCAGTGTCGGTGACGTTCATGATGAAGATGCCCTCGCTGCGCAGCAGTCGCACGGCTTCGGCGAAGAAGGCGGTGGTGACCAACTCGCGGGGCACCTGGGCACCGTCGAAGGCGTCCACGATCAACACGTCCACCCAGCCACCAGGCATGGTCGCCATCCCGGAGGCGCCGTCGACATTGCGCACCTGCAGGCTGCCCCGACCGGGGAAGGGGATGATCCTGCGGACGTCCTCCATCAACTCGGCGTCCGGCTCGAGCACGGTCTGGGACACCCCTGGGCGGCGCGCGTGGATATAGCGCGGAATGGTCATCCCGCCGCCGCCGACGTGCACGA
>JAJTBJ010000276.1 GCA_021286985.1 Propionibacteriales bacterium
ACACCACTCCGGCTTGGCTGGAGGGGGTGAAGACCATCGCGAAGCCTTCGAGGGTGAAGTACGCCGCGGGAATGAAGGTCATGCTCAGCGCCAGGAGGACGGCATCGCCCCGCTGATATTGCGGGCGCGGCACCACTCGCCAGAAGGGGGCGAACGCCAGTGCGGCGATCGTCATCCGAAGCCAGATCACCGCCATCGGCGGCAAGACCGCATACACGCCCTTGGTGGCCGCGAAGCTGGTGCCCCAGAACAACACGGTGCCGACCAGGTACACGATCGGCAACACGCGGGCGCGGGTCATTCCTCAGCCTTCCTCGTCCGCCGAGGGGCGAACCGCCCCATTATCGCTGTCCTGCCGCAACCCGGCCACCACGCGGGTTGGTCACGATTAGGCTGAGCAGCGATCCGTCGGCACCAAAGGATTTTCGATGCTCAAGCAGTTCGGCCCGAGCACGGCCGTGGCATTGCTGCTGGGCGGCGCGATTGCGGTGGCCCTGTTCATTCCGGTCGCGGCCGGACGGTACCGGCGCACCGGACGGCTGCGCTTCGTCGATGTGGTCACCTTGCTGCTGGTGGCGGTGTACTTCGTGGCCCTGTGGAGCTACACCCTGGTGCCATTTCCGGCGGCGGAAGGCCTGCGCTGCGCCGGTGTGCAGTTGCACCCCTTCGCCTTCATCGGTGACATCCGCGCCGACCCGCGACCGCTGTTGCACAATCGGGCGCTGCTGCAGGTGCTGTTCAACGTGCTGCTGTTCATGCCGCTGGGGTTCTTCTTGCGCGTCCTGGCCCGACGGGGCTGGGCGCTGACCACGGTGATCGGCTTCGGCATCTCCGCGGTGATCGAGTTCACTCAGCTCACCGGAGTGTGGGGCATGTATCGCTGTGCCTATCGCGTCTTCGATGTCGATGATCTGATGCTGAACACCTCCGGGGCGGCGCTGGGCTGGCTGGCCGCCGTGCCGGTCGCGGTCCTGAGCGAGAACCGGCGACCGACCCCGCACGCGACCCGGGTCACCCTGGGGCGACGGCTGGTCGGTGTCGGGGTGGACGTCCTGGCCAGCTACCTGTTGGGCGCCCTGCTGGTGTTGGCGTGGCGGGCCATCGAGTTGTACGGGCTGGGATGGGACCTCGACGACCTGGTCACCTGGCCGGAGCTGCTGCTGGCCGGGGTCATGCCGGCCCTCGGTGAGGCTGCCTGGGTGCTGGGCAGAGGGCAAACCTTCGGCGAGGCCGCGGTCGGACTGGAATCGGTGGTGACCACGGGCAATGTCACCGCAGCTCGCGTGGTGAAGTACTTCAGCGGAGTGGGTGGCTACCTGATTCTGAACGGGGTGGTGTCGATCCCGCTCGGCCTGACGACCTTCGTCCTGCTCAGCCTCGGCATGATCGTGTGGACCCGCGATCATCGCGGGCTCAGTCACGCGCTGGCCGGCATGGAGCTGCGGGTGCACACGCCGGGGCCGGTCGGCCTCGACAATTCGGTCAGCACGTAGACTCCCAACGACGGGCGGGAGACAGGACGAAAATGCAGGCACCTCGGCGGCGGACGATTTCTGGGGCACTCGCTATCGCGGCGCTGCTGAGCCTGACGGCCTGTGCCGCCAGTGATCCGATCACCACCGGCAGCCGTCCGAACGCGCCGACCGCGCCGTCGTCGCCGTCTCACAACTCCGAGACCGACCCCGCCAAGCTGGCGGTGGCGCTGACCTCGCTGCCCGGCTACACGGCCCCGACCAGTGACGGTGTCGGTTCGTTCTCCCGTCCGCTGGTCGACGCGGGCGGCAACGTCACCTGGAAGGTGCTCGACGGGGCGAACCAGACCATTCCCGATTACCGCGGCACCGGCCCGGTGGCGTTCGGAGACCCGTCCACTTACACCAAGGTTCCGGGCGTGCTGACCTTCCGTGGCAACAACTTCCGCAACGCCCCCGCCTACGGCACCGCCAACATCACCGACAAGAAGCTGCAAGTGGTGTGGGCGCGGCTCGCCGGTGACGTCTACGCCGAGAAGTCCTACTGGGCCGGTGCGGGCTGGACCGGCCAGCCGCTGCTGGTGAACTGGCCGAAGGCCACCAAAGAGGCGATGGGCCTGACCCCGGCGCAGATCGCCGACGACGGCTTCGTCGAGGTGGTCTACCCGGTGGTCGACGGCAAGGTGTACCGGCTCGATCTGGCGACCGGCACCGACACCAAGGCACCCATCGACGTCGGGTTCGCGTTCAAGGGCACCGGTTCGATCGACCCGCGCGGCTACCCGCTGCTGTACGCCGGGATGGGCCTCAACGAGAACGGACCGAAGACGGGGGAGTGGCGTTACCGAATCTTCGACCTGATTCAGAACAAGGA
>JAJTBJ010000277.1 GCA_021286985.1 Propionibacteriales bacterium
GGCATTCACCGTAGGAATCGAACTCCATCGAGTACGACGCCTGACCGGAGGTCTTGGAACGAAGGTCACCGACGTAGCCGAACATCTCGCTCAGCGGCACCAGCGCCCGCACCACCTTGTTGCCGTGCGCCTCGTCCATCGACTGGACGTGACCGCGGCGGCTGTTGATGTCACCGATGACGGTACCCAGGTAATCCTCCGGGGTGGTCACTTCGACGGCCATCAACGGCTCCAGCAGGGCCGGGTCGGCCTTGCGGGCAGCTTCTTTGAACACCATGGAACCGGCGATCTTGAAGGCCAGTTCCGAGGAGTCGACATCGTGGTAGGCGCCGTCGAGCAGCGTCACCTTGATGTCCTCGACCGGGTAGCCGGCCAGCGGGCCGAAGGCCATCGCCTCCTTGATGCCCTGGTCGACGGCCGGAATGTACTCGCGCGGAATGCGGCCACCGGTGACGCCATTGACGAACTCGTAGCCGGCGCCGGCTTCCTGCGGCTCCAGGGCGATGATCACCTTGCCGTACTGGCCCGAACCACCCGACTGCTTCTTGTGGGTGTACTCGACCTTGTCGACAGCCCGACGGAGGGTTTCGCGGTAGGCCACCTGCGGCTTACCGATGTTGGCCTCCACCTTGAACTCCCGCTTCATGCGGTCGATCAGGATCTCCAGGTGAAGTTCGCCCATGCCGGCGATGATGGTCTGCCCGGTCTCCTCGTCGGTGTGAACGCGGAAGGTCGGATCCTCTTCGGCCAGCCGCTGAATGGCGGCCGACAGCTTCTCCTGGTCGGACTTCGTCTTCGGCTCGATGGCCTGCTCGATCACCGGAGCCGGGAAGTCCATGCTCTCCAGCACGACCGGGTTGGACGGATCGCACAAGGTCTCACCCGTGGTGGTGTCCTTCAGACCCATCACCGCCACGATCATGCCAGCACCGATCTGGTCGATCTCCTCACGCTTGTTGGCGTGCATCTGGTAGATCTTGCCGATCCGTTCCTTCTTGCCGTTGATCGTGTTCAGCACCTGCGAACCCGACTTCAGCACGCCGGAGTACACCCGGATGTAGGTCAGCTTGCCCAGGTGCGGGTCCGCCGCGATCTTGAATGCCAGCATCGACAGCGGGTCGTCGTTGGACGGGTGCCGCTCGATGACCTCGTCGGGGTGGCCCGGCTTGAAGCCCTTGATCGCCGGGATGTCCAGCGGCGAAGGCAGGTAGTCCAGCACCGCGTCCAGCATCGGCTGCACGCCCTTGTTCTTGAACGAGGTGCCGCAGATCACCGCGGTGATCTTGCTGGCCAGCACCGCACGCCGGATCGCCGCCTTGATCTGCTCGTTGGTGAGCGGATCGCCGCCTTCTTCGGCCTCCAGCCACGCCTCGGCGAACTCGTCGTCGTGGTCGGCCAACAGGTGGACCAGCTCTTCGCGAGCGGTCGCGGCAGCCTCCGCCAGGTCGGCCGGGATCTCCTCGACGGTGTAGTCCTCACCGATCTTGGTCTCGCCACGCCACATCAGCGCACGCATGCCCACCAGATCGACAACACCCTGGAAGTTCGCCTCGGCGCCGATCGGCAGCTGCAGCACCGCTGCGACCGCGTTGAGGCGCTCGCGAATGGTCTTCACGCAGTAGTCGAAAGAGGCACCGGTGCGATCCAGCTTGTTGACGTAGCAGATCCGCGGCCCGCCGTACTTGGTGGCCTGACGCCACACGGTCTGGCTCTGCGGCTCCACGCCGGCAACGCCGTCGAACACCGCCACCGCACCGTCCAGGACGCGCAGCGAACGCTCCACCTCGACGGTGAAGTCGACGTGCCCGGGGGTGTCGATGATGTTGATCTGGGTGCCCTTCCAGAAACAGGTCGTGGCAGCCGAGGTGATCGTGATGCCGCGCTCCTGCTCCTGCTCCATCCAGTCCATCGTCGCGGCGCCGTCGTGCACCTCACCGATCTTGTAGTTGATGCCGGTGTAGAACAGGATCCGCTCAGTCGTGGTCGTCTTACCCGCGTCGATGTGGGCCATGATGCCGATATTGCGAACCTGCGACAGGTCCTGCTTCAAGTCAATAGCCACGTCGGGCTCAACCTTCCATTTCCGCTGCGCCCTGCCTTCAGGACGCCTGTTTCACCGGACAGGGCACGGCCTTGGTGTGCCGTGCCCTGTGGAGTTCATGAGCTGGTGAAAGTCACCAGCGGTAGTGAGCGAACGCGCGGTTCGCTTCAGCCATCTTGTGAGTGTCCTCACGACGCTTCACCGAAGCGCCCAGACCGTTGGACGCGTCCAGCAGTTCGTTCATCAGACGCTCGGTCATGGTCTTCTCACGACGCTGCCGGGAGAAGGTCACCAGCCAGCGCA
>JAJTBJ010000278.1 GCA_021286985.1 Propionibacteriales bacterium
TGGCCGAGGTGTCGGCGACGGCGCGGGCGATGCCGAAGTCCATCACCTTCACGTCACCCTCGGTGGTGAGCATCACGTTGGCGGGCTTGATATCGCGATGGATGATGCCGGCCTTGTGGCTGTAGCCCAGGGCGTCCAGCACGCCTTGGGTGAAGGTCATCGCTTTGGTGGGCTGAATCTGGCGTCCGGTGCGCAGCAACTCGCGCAGCGTATGGCCCTCGACCAGCTCCATCACGATGTAGGGCACCTTCACCCCGGTCGCTGAATCGAGCTCTTCGCCGGTGTCGTAGACGGCCACGATGTTGGGGTGATTCAGGCCGGCGGCGGACTGCGCCTCACGGCGGAACCGCTCCTGGAAGGTCGGATCGGAGGCCAGGTCGATGCGCAGCTGCTTGACTGCGACCTCGCGGCCCAGGCGCAGATCCCGTGCCCGGCGCACTTGCGCCATACCGCCCCGTCCGAGGTTGGCCCCCAGTTGGTAGCGGCCGCCCAAGATCTTCGGCTCGTCGGTCATTGCCTGGTTCCTTTCCGCTCTGCACGCGGGCAGAGTGATTCAGCGGCCCAACTCCTACATTGTTGCCGATAAGACGCAAATTCCATGCCTCGGCCCCGTCGGTCACTCATCGCAGCGCCTCGATCACGGCCTTGGCGATGGGTGCCGATACCCTACCGCCCGCGATCTCACTGGAGGCGATCTCGGCGTCCTCCACGAACACGCACACCGCGATGTGCGGATTGTCGGCCCACGCGGTGAACCAGGCATAAGGACGGCGCACGTTGTCGGAGTTCGCAGTACCGGTCTTGCCGCCCACGACGACGCCCGGGATCTTGGCCCGGTAGCCGGTGCCGCCTTCGACCACGCCGACCATCATGTCCTTCATCAAGGTGGCGGTGGTGTTGCTGATCGGCTGGCTGCGCTGCGCCGGGGTGGTCTGGCGGACCACCCGCAGATCCGAATCCAGCACCCGCTGCACCAAGTAGGGCTCCATTTCCACACCGCCGTTGGCGATCGCGGCCGACACCATCGCCATCTGCAGCGGGGACGCGGCCACCTCGAACTCACCGATCGCGCTCATCGCGGTCTGAGCCGGGTCGAGCTCGTCGGGGAAGCGGCTGGCCGCCGATCCGATCTCAGGCAGGTAGGTGGTGCCGAAGCCGAACTTCTTGGCCTGCTCGCGCAGCGCCTGGTCGCCGACCTTCACCCCGAGTCGGGCGAAGGCCGCGTTGCAGGACCGCTTCAACGCGTCGGCCAGGCTGAGCTGGCCACCGCAGGCGGCGATCACCTTGGTCGAGCCGGGCAGCTTGTAGGCCGTGCCGTCCAAGGTGTCGGACGGGCTCATGCCGGTCTCCAGTGCGGTCGCGGTGGTGATCAGCTTGAACGTGGAGCCGGGCGGGTAGATCTCTTTGGTCGCCCGGTTGTTCATCGGCTTGTCGGGATCCTTGGTGAGCGAATCCCACGCCTTCTTCGACGCGTTCAGGTCGTGGGTGGCCAGCTGGTTGGGGTCGTAGCTTGGCGTGCTCACCAGGGCTTTGATGGCGCCGGTGGTGTAGTCCAGGGCCACCACCGCGCCCTTGCGTCCGGCCAGGGCCTTCCACGCCGCCTTCTGCGCTTTGGCGTCGAGGGTGGTCTCGATCGTCCCGCCCTTGGGTCGGGTGCCGGAGGCCAGGTTGATCAGGCGGGAGAGGAACTGGGAGCTGTCCTGCCCGGCGAGTTCGGCCGACTGCGACAGCTCCAGGCCGGAGGCGCCGTAGAGGTAGGCGTAGTAGCCGGTGATCGGCGCGTACAACTCGCCGTCGGGGTAGGACCGCTGGAACCGGAAGCGGTCGCTGATCTGGGACGACTTGGCGATCGGGGTGTTGCCCACCATGATCGGGCCGCGGTCCTGGCCGAAGCGGGCATCCGTCACCCGGCGGTTCTCCGGACGGTTGTAGAAGTAGTCGGCCTGAGCCAGGTAGCTGACCGACAGGTTCAGCATCAACGCCATGGTCATCAGCAGCGAGACCACGGCCACCCCACGAATCGGACGGTTCACGATTCCTCCCAGGGGTAGGTGGCGCGTGGCACCTCGCTGGTCTTGTCGGCGGTGTCGCTCGGTGCGGCGTTGATGGGCGCGGTGTCGTCACTCACTGCCGGCAGTGGCCCGGTGGGTTCGTCCGCTCCGACCGGCGCCGGGGCCGAGGCGGTGCTGACTCGCGCGGGTGCGGCCTGTTGCAGCGGGCTGACGTCGATCAGTTCAGTGGTGTCGGCTTCGAGGGAGGCCATCGGCATCGCCGCGACCGCCGCGGCCGGACGCCGCACCTGGTGGGTGATCACCAGCAGCAGCCCGACCATCACCC
>JAJTBJ010000279.1 GCA_021286985.1 Propionibacteriales bacterium
CGGACGCAGGTCGTCGTCCAGTTCGTACAGCAGCGGAATGCCGGTGGGGATGTTCAGCCCGGCGATGTCCGCATCGGAGATGCCGTCGAGATGCTTGACCAGTGCGCGCAGCGAGTTGCCGTGGGCGACCACCAGGGTCACCTGGCCCAGGCGCAGGTCGGGCACGATCGCGTCGTACCAGTAGGGCAGCATGCGGTCGACGACGTCGGCCAGGCACTCGGTCAGCGGGCGGGCCTCGCTGGGCAGGTCGGCGTAACGGGCGTCGTTGAACTGGCTGAACTCATCGTCGACGGCGATGGGCGGCGGCGGGGTGTCGTAGGAGCGGCGCCACAGCATGAACTGCTCCTCGCCGAAGGCCTCCAGCGTCTGGGCCTTGTTCTTGCCCTGCAGCGCGCCGTAGTGGCGCTCGTTGAGCCGCCAGGACCGCTTCACCGGAATCCAGTGGCGGTCGCAGCCGTCGAGGGCCAGGTAGGCGGTGTGAATCGCGCGGCGGAGCAGGGAGGTGTGCACCACGTCCGGCAGCAGCCCTTCGGCAGCCAGCAGCTCGGCGCCTCGCTTGGCCTCGGCGACACCTTTGTCGTTGATGTCCACGTCCACCCAACCGGTGAACTGGTTCAGGGCGTTCCATTCGCTCTCGCCGTGGCGAAGCAGGATCAGGGTTGAACTCATGTTCCCTAGCCTATCGACGTCTGGGACCGCCCACGGGGCTGGTGACGACCAATGAGAGGATGCCCACCATGAGCGCCACACGTGTTGCAGTCGTCACCGGAGCCAGCAGCGGAATCGGGGCGGCGACCGCCCGCAGCCTGGCCGAAGCCGGGTTCGACGTGATCTGCGCGGCCCGCCGAGCCGACCGGGTGGAGGCGTTGGCCGCCGAGATCGGTGGACGCGCGCTGGCCTGCGACATCACCGTCACCGCCGATGTGGACGCCCTGGTGGCGGCCGTGGGTGATGAGCTGGCCGTCCTGGTGAACAACGCCGGAGGGGCGCTGGGCCTGGAACCGGTCAGCGATGCCGACCTGGAGGCCTGGGAGCAGATGTATGCGGTCAATGTGCTGGGCACCGAGCGGGTCACCAAAGCGCTCCTGCCGGCGTTGACCGCCGCGCACGGTGTGGTGGTCTTCGTCACCTCGACCGCCGCCGATGCCGCCTACGAAGGCGGCGCGGGCTATTGCGGGGTGAAGGCCGCCGAACGGATGATCGCCGGCTCGCTGCGTCTAGAGATCTGCGACCGCCCGGTCCGGGTCACCGAGATCGCCCCCGGCCTGGTGCACACCGAGGAGTTCAGCCTGACCCGCTTCGGCGGCGACCAGGCCAAGGCCGACGCGGTCTACGCCGGAGTCGCCGAGCCTCTGGTCGCTGCCGACGTGGCCGAGGCGATCACCTGGATCGCCACCCGTCCCGAGCACGTCAACATCGACCGCATGGTGATCCGTCCGGTCGCCCAGGCAGCCAACCACAAGGTGTACCGCGCCGGCTGAGCTCAGGCAGGAAGGGTGATGATCTCGGCGCCGTCGGGGGTGATCAGGACGGTGTGTTCGGTGTGGGCGGTGCGTCCGCCGGTGGCGCTGCGCAGCGTCCAGCCGTCATCGTCGACGATCAGCTCGTCGGTGTCGGCCATCACCCACGGCTCGATCGCGATGGCCAGGCCCGGACGCAGCCGGTAGCCGCGGCCGGCGCGACCGTTGTTGGGGATGTGCGGGTCCTGATGCATGGTCGTGCCGACGCCGTGGCCGCCGAAATCGGTGTTGACCGTGTAGCCGCTCCCGGTCAGGACGCCGCCGATGGCCGCGGAAATGTCGCCGGTGTGATTGCCCACCGTGGCCGCGGCGATGCCAGCGGCGAGTGCGTCGCGGGTGGCGGTGATCAGGCGGCGATCCTCCTCGCTGCCCTCCCCGCCGACGACGAAGCTGATCGCGGCGTCGGCGACGGCGCCGTCCACACTGACCGCGAAGTCGAGGCTGAGCAGGTCGCCCTCGACCAACTCGTAGTCGAACGGCAGGCCGTGCAGCACCGCGTCGTTGACCGAGGTGCAGATCACCTTGCCGAACGGGCCGCGTCCGAAGGACGGCGCATAGTCGTAGTAGCAGGAGACCGCACCGCGCTGAGTGATCAGTTCCTGGGTCCAGGTGTCGATGGTCAGCAGGTTGGTGCCCGGCTCGGTTCGCCGGCGCAGCTCGGCCAAGGTAGCGCCCACAAACGCACCCGCTCGGCGCGCAGCATCGGCTTGGCGGCTATTCAGCAGCTCGATCACAGATTCACTTCCCCACAACGACAACCTGTCGAAGCTACGTCCGC
>JAJTBJ010000017.1 GCA_021286985.1 Propionibacteriales bacterium
CACCCCACCGGGTGAAGGCGTACACGCTGGACGCCGAAAGCACCATCACCATGCCCAAGGCGAGCAGCAACAGGCTGGGAATGAGCACCAGGTAGAAGCTGGCCATCGGATGGGCCAGCCAATCGAGCACGAGACTTCGACGACGTCGCAACTCCTGTGACGTCGATCCAGTACCGTGACGATCCACAATGGGGGAAGCCAGGATCGCCAACGAGTCTGCCCCCTATCCGGTCAGCTCCGAGACCGCAGTGGCGAGCACGTCGCCCTGCACTGCCTGGTCGGAATCCTCATCAATGCCGGCACGGCTGCGGACGGGCAGCACGACGCCCCGGGACAAAGCCCGGAATCCTGCTGTCTCCACTGCGGTGCACATGGCTCCATGATTCCGCGAATCGGTGGCCAGCAGGCGCACCTGCGCCTGCGTGTCGCCTGATCGCGGCCCGATTCGGGCGACCCTCAGGCCCCCGCACCACGCTCGGTGAACAGGCGCAAACCGTCGGCCACCGCCTGCGGCCCCACCCCGAAGGATCGAGCCAGTGCCCCCGCAGCCAAGGCGGCGGACACCAGGTCGGGATCGGCGGAGGCCACATCGCTGAGCTTGGCGATCTCGACGGCCGAGTCACGGCGTTGGGAGATGAACGCACGGTCGACCAGCACGTCATCGACCACCCCCATCATCGACGGGGCCGGGATGCCACCGGTGATGCCGATCGCTCGGGCGCCCTCGATCACGTCGGCCTCTTCGACCAGGTGCTCGGTGGCCGGGTCCTCGACGTTGTAGATGCACGACTGCTGCACGCGTTGGTAGATGATTCCGGCGTCGTCGGCGGCGAGCGTGCCGGGCTGGTCCGGCGACAGGTTCAACACCGCTGCCGAATGCAGGCTCACGCTGTTGATTCCGCGCAACTGTCCACCGGAGAGCTCAACCAGGAAGACGTCGTAGGAGATCTCGTCGAGGACGGCCTCCATCACCGGACGTCCGATGTTGCCGACAACCGCCGCCGAAAGCCCGGCGGCCTCCATGATCGCTGCCAGCATGGTGATCGTGGTCGTCCGCCCGCGAGCACCGGTGACCCCTAGCCAAGGAACCTGGCGGTCGGGCTGGGTCATCCGCCAGGCCAACTCGACCTCACCCCAGATCGGAATCCCCCGCTGCTGCGCCTGCACCAACAGCGGCGCCGACGCCGACCACCCGGGCGAGGCGATCACCAGGTCGGTGTCCTCGGGCAACTGCGCGGTGGCGCCGTCTCCCAGACGTACCTGGACGTCCAGCGACGTCAGCAGGGTGGCCTTGTCGACAAGGGCCGGAGCCTCGGAGTCGTCGAGCACCGTGACCTGTGCCCCCAGCTCGATCAGGCCATCGGCAGCGGCGAAGCCGGAGACGCCCAACCCGGCCACCACCACTCGGGCCTGCGACCAGGGCGACAACCGATCAGCAGTCGGGATCCACCCGATCACGACTGGCCCACGACCCATTCGGCGTAGAACAAGCCCAGACCGACCGCCACGAACAGGCCGCAGATGATCCAGAACCGAATGGTGAAGGTGACTTCCTTCCATCCCATCAGTTCGAAGTGATGCTGCAATGGCGCCATCTTGAACAGTCGCTTGCCGCCGGAAATCTTGAACCAGCCCACCTGCAGCACCACCGACAGCGTGATGATCACGAACAGGCCGGCCACGACCGCCATCAGCAACTCGGTGCGGGTCAGCACCGACAGCCCGGCCAGGGCGCCACCGATGGCCAGCGAACCGGTATCACCCATGAAGATCTTGGCCGGCGAGGCGTTCCACCACAGGAAGCCGAAACATGCTCCGGCCAGGGCAATCGACACCACGGCGAGGTCGTAGGGGTCGCGCACCTCGTAGCACTGCGGGCCTGCGCCCGACGCCAACGAACAACTCTGCCCGTACTGCCAGATGTTGACGATCGCGTAGGCGGCGAAGACCATCGCGGCCGCCCCGGTGGCCAGCCCGTCCAGCCCATCGGTGAGATTGGCCGCGTTCGACCAGGCCGCGATCAGGAAGACGATCCAGATCACCGCCGCCCACAACGGCAGCGGCAGCCAGTTGATGTCGCGCAGGAACGAGATCGCCTGGCTCGCCGGCGTCAGCCCGCGATTGTCCTTGAACATCAACGCGAGCACCGCGAAGGTGACGGCCACCAGACCCTGCAGGGTGAGCTTCATCGGAGCGCTCAGGCCGAGCGAGCGCGCCTTGCTGATCTTGATCCAGTCGTCGGCGAAACCCACCAGGCCCAGCCCGGTGAACAACCCGATCAACAGCAGACCGGACGCGGTCGGCATCGTCCAGGTGACCAGGTGCGCCACCGCGTAGGCGAGGGCGACACTGAAAATGATCACCAGCCCACCCATGGTCGGCGTGCCGCGCTTGGTGTGGTGGCTGGTCGGTCCATCGTCGCGGATGAACTGACCGTAGCCTCGTCCCACCAGGAACCGGATGGCGTACCGGGTGCCCAGCAGGGTGCCCACCATGCTCAGGGCCCCGGCCAACAGAATGCTTCTCATCGCTCACTCTCCGCAGCCGCACCGACGAGCAGGCGTTGGGCCACAGTCTCCAACGCTAGCCCCCTGGAGGCCTTCACCAGAACAACATCGCCGCGACGCACCAGGCGCACCGCGACGTCCGCAGCGGCTGCAGCATCGGCCGCCTCGACCGCCACCAAGCCCGCAGCCGCGGCCCCGGCAGCCATTTCGTCGCCCTGATCACCGACGGCGATCAGCACCTCGACCCCCACCGCGGCGGCCAACTCCCCCACCGCGCGGTGATGGGCGCCCGATTCGGGGCCCAGTTCGAGCATGTCGCCCAAAATCGCCACCAGCCGTCCGGACGGGCGTCGCAGCCCGGCCAGCGACCGCAGCGCCGCCGCCATCGAGTCGGGATTCGCGTTGTAGGCGTCGTTGATCACCAGCCCGCCACCCGGAGTGTCATGAAGCTCCATCCGCCACCGTGACTGCGCGGTGGCTCGGCTCAACGACGCGGCTGCGGCGTCCAGGCTCACCCCGCAAGCCAACGCAGCCGCCACCGCAGCCAGCGCGTTGGCCACCTGATGGGCGCCGCTGACCTGCAGTTGCACCGGCGCCGAACCGCTCAGCACTCCGGAAGCGTGCACCGTGAAGCGGTGCCGCAGTCGGTCGTCGGATTCGGCCTGATCACTCCACACTCGCTGCTCGCCGAAGCCGGGTTCGGCGCCGACGGCGAAGGTGGCGATTCGAGCCGGCGTCCGCTCGACCATCGCCGCCACCAGCGCATCATCGGCGTTCAGCACCGCCCAGCCCGCGGCGGGCAGCGCCTCGACCAGCTCACCCTTGGCACGGGCGATCGTCGCCTGATCTCCGAACTCCCCCAGATGGGCCTGGCCGACGTTGACCACCACCCCGATCTGCGGTGGCACCACCTCACACAGCCAGGCGATGTGACCGATGCCGCGGGCTCCGAACTCGCTGACCAGGAAGCGGGTGTCGGCGTCCACACGAGTGGCGGTGAGCGGCACCCCGATCTCGTTGTTCTGGGAGCCGACCGGGGCCACCGTTGGTCCGGCGTCGGCCAGGATCTGGGCGAGCAGATCCTTGGTGCTGGTCTTGCCTGAGGAACCGGTGATCGCCACCGTGGTCAGACCGTCGTCGACGGCGCTGCGAACCACCGCGGACGCCAAAGCCGCCAGCGCAGCAGCAGGATCGGAGACCACCAACATGGTCGCGTCGACGTCGAGCTCCCGTCCGACCAGGACAGCCGCCGCGCCAGCAGCGGCCGCGGTACCCACAAAGTCGTGGCCGTCCACCCGCTCACCGGCCAAGGCCACGAAGAGGCAACCCGGGCTGACCTTGCGCGAATCAATGATCACTTCCGGCCCGATCAGCACGCTCGGATCACCAACCACCTCGGCCCCGACCCGCGCCGCCACCTGCCCCGCCGTCAGCGGTCTCATCGTTCGCCCTCCTGGCGGCCCGCCAGCCGCTGCCATTGTTCGTTCAGAGCCGTCACGTCATCAAAGGGGATCGTCCGATCAGCCAACTGCTGACCGGTCTCATGGCCCTTGCCGAGCACCGCGACCCAGTCGCCCGGGCCAGCCAGTTGTAAGGCCAGCGCGATCGCGTCGCTGCGGTGTCCACCATCGACCACGTGAGCGCCAGAACGCTCCGCCTCGGCCCGGGCACCGGCCAACACGGCGGCACGGATGGCATCGGGATCCTCGCTACGCGGGTTGTCATCGGTTACCACCACCACCTGCGCGCCACGGGCCGCAGCCGCCCCCATCGGCCCCCGCTTGGCCTGATCCCGGTCGCCGCCACAGCCGAGCACGGCCACCGTCCGTGCCGACGGCAACGCCGCGAGAGCGGCCGCCACCGACTCAGGAGTGTGAGCGAAGTCGACCACCGCTCGAGGGGCGTCGGGCCCCAGGTCGACCAACTGCATCCGTCCAGGAATGGCGGCGCTGGCCAGTCCCGGGAGCGCAAGATCGAGGTCGACCCCGGCCAGTTCGAGCATCGCTGCGGCCGTGGTGGCGTTGCGCTGGTTGAAGTCACCCAGCAGCCCCAGCGTGAACTCGCGCACCCCCGCTGGTGTCCGCAGCCGCACCCGGCTGCCACCGCTGGCCAACCGCTCGGCGTCCACCACCTGGTAGTCGGCCTCCGCGCCGGCCCCGGTGGTCACCGAACGCAGCCCACTGATGCGCACCTCCGCGGCCAGTCGGCGGCCGAAGTCGTCATCGATGTTGATCACCGCAGCCCTGCTGTGCCCGTCGCGGAAGAGCCGCGCCTTGGCCTGGAAGTAGTCCTCCTGGTCGCGATGGAAATCCAGGTGGTCGCGACCCAGGTTGGTGAACCCGGCCACGTCGAAGATCAACTCGTCGGTGCGTCCCAGCGCCAGAGCATGGGAGGACACCTCCATAGCGACGGAGTCGGCGCCGCGCTGCAGCAGATAGGCCAGCAGACCCTGCAAGTCGGGCGACTCCGGGGTAGTGACCGTGGTGCGGCTGGAGACCAGTGCCTCGCCGTCCAACCGGAAACCGAGGGTTCCGATCGTGCCCACCCGGCGTCCGGCCGCGGCCAGCCCGGCCGCCAGCAGGAAGGTGGTGGAGGTCTTGCCGGTGGTGCCGGTCACTCCGAGCAACTCCAGCTGCTCACCCGGACGGTGATAGATGGACGCCGCGGTGGCAGCCATGGACGCTCGTGGCGAATCGACCACCACGACCGCTGCGTCGGTCGCCGGAATCAGTGCCGCGCCCTCGGCATCGGTCAGGATCGCCGCGGCGCCAGCCGCCAGCGCCTGAGCAACGAACTTCGCACCGTGAGTCGCCGCACCGGGAAGGGCGACGTACAGATCGCCGGGCTGAATGGCGCGGGAGTCGAGGCTGATCCCGCTGATCAGGACCGGCGGCGCTCCGGCGAAAAGGGAGGCCAAAGACACCGGCCCCAGCTGGTCCGGACGAAGGCTCGATCCCGATGTGGTCATCGGTGACAACCCTAGTGGGTTTGGTCAGGGCTTGATTGGCAGGCTCGGCGCCGGGCCCGACTGCGGAACCCCGTAACGTGCCATCGCCAGCTTCATCAGTTCCTGCACCACCGGGCCGGCCACGTCCGAGCCGAACTGCCCGCGCGAGGGGTTGTCGACGACCGCGTAGACCAACACCTGCGGGTTCTCGATCGGAGCCACGCTGATCGCCGAGGCGACCAAACCGCGGTAGCAGCCGCACGAGGTGTCGAACTTCTTCGACGTCCCCGTCTTGGCGCCCACCCGATACCCGGGTACGTCGAACTGGCGGTTGTTCTGCGCCATGGCCTCCATCATCGACAACACCTTGCTGGCGGCGTCCTCCGACACCACCCGGTGAGCCTGTCCGGAGGTCAGCTTGGTCGAGGTCCCGTCGGCCTCGGTCCTGCTGGACACCAGCTGCAGCGGGGTGTAGACCCCGCCGTTGGCGAGCGCGCCGATGGCTGCGGCCATCTGGACCATGGTCACGCTTTCGGCACTGCCGCCGAAGGCCTGGCCGTCCCGAGCCCAGTCGGGCATGTTGGCGGCCGGGATGGAGCCGGCAGCCTCGCCGGGCAGCCCGATCTTGGTCTTTGCGCCCAGCCCGAAAGCGACCTGGTAGTCGTGCAGCGACTGCTTGGTCGCCCGGCGGGCCAGCATGATCGTGCCGATGTTGGACGACTTCGCCACGATCCCCCGCGCCCGCAGCTTGATGGTGCCGTGCGACCACGCGTCCTTGACCCAGTTGTCCCCGGACTTGATCTTGTCCGGAATGGTGACGACCTCGTCCGGATCGATCAGGTTCTGGTCGAGCAACGCAGCCATGGTCAGCACCTTTTGCACGCTGCCCGGGGTGTAGGACGCGGTCACCGCCGGGTTGCCCCGAGCGTCGGAGTCGGCCTTGCCGTACTGCGCCGGATCGAAGCTCGGGGCCACGGCCATCGCCAACACCTCACCGGTCTTGGGGTTGGTGATGATCACCGCTCCCCACTTGCCACCGGTACGGATCAACTGATTTGTCAGGGCCTGCTCGGCCAGCCATTGCAGGCCGGGGTCGATGGTCAGCACGAAGCCCGTCCCGTTGATCGCCGGGGTCAGGGTGTAGGTGCCCATCGGGAGGCGCTCGCCGTTTGCCGAGCGCTGGTACACCTCTTTGCCCGGGGTGCCGGCCAGCCATGAGTTCAGCGCGTACTCCAGCCCGGCCGCGCCCACCCCATTGGAGTTCACGAAGCCGATCACGTTGGCCGCGAGCTTCCCGTTCGGGTAACGCCGGGTGGGTGTGTTGTCCTTCGACACGCCCACCAGCCCGGCATCGCTGACCGCTTCCAACAGCTGGCGGTAGGTGGCCATCGCCACTCCGGTCTTGGCCACTTGGCGACCGCTGTTCGGGTTGGTGGTGAGTTTGGCCAGGTAGAACTCTGGGGTATCGCCGAGGAACTGTGACAGCAGAGCGGCCAGCCGCGGCGGCGCGCCGGCGGCGGTCTCTTTGTCCTTCGCGGTCATATCGGCGTTCATCCGGCCGTTGGTGGCCACCATCCGCGGGCTCAGGATCACGGTGACGGTGTCCTCGGTGAACGCGAGCACCTCACCATTGCGTCCGGTGATCGTGCCCCGCATCGCCGGCAGCTCCTGGGTGATGGTTGCCTGCTCGGTGGCCTTGAGCGCGACCGAAGTGCCATCGATCGCTTGCACCTGCACCGCTCGTCCGGCAGCGAGAGAGAACACCACAGCCACCAAGATCAGCAGGATCCGCAGCCGGGGCACGGACGGAGCCACCGGCAGCTTTCGCGTCAGCGGCCGCCGGGACGAAGCCGGCGTGTTGAAGAAGCGGTCCAGTGGCTTGCTCATCCGTTGGCCCCGGTCGTCGTGGCCGCTGCCGCCGCGGCTGCCTGGTCTGCGGCCTTCTTCGCTGCGGCCGCGGCCTCCTGCTGAGCTTTGCGGTCGGCTGCTGCCTGGTTGATCGCGGCGATCTGGGCGGCCGCCTCCGCGTCGGTGAGGTAACGCACGCCGGGCACCTCGTTGCCGAGCACCGGTTGCGGGTCGCCAAAGACCTTGCCGTCACTCAGCCGCATCGGCACCGCATTCGGATTGGGGCGCATGCCCAAGTCCTGGGCCGCGATCGCCAGGTGACGAATCGAGCGGGCTTCGGCCAACTGTGCTTCCAGCTGAGAAACCCGATTGGCCAAGTCGTTGGCCTGGTGCTGCTTGGCCTGCACCGCGAACGCCTGCTCCTGCAGCACGGTGGTCAGCACCACCATGCCGGTCATGCCGAGGGCGATGAGCACGGCCATCATCACGACGAACGGCAGCGTCGTCGGCCGCAACCGAGGCGGCTCGACCGCCCGCAGTGTCGGCTTACGCGCTGAATCCCGGCCCGGACGGGGGGCTAGCTGGGCCGTCATCAGTTCACCTCCGGATTGCGAGTAACTGCACGAAGACGGGCCGAGGCGGCCCGCGGATTGGTGTCGGTTTCGGTCTGGGTGGGACGTTCGGCGCCGCGGGTCAGCAGGCGGAACCGCGCGCGGTATTCCGGCGGCACCTCCGGCACGCCCGCCGGCACCCGGTCGGTCGTCGCCGTGGTGAAAGCCCGCTTGACCAGGCGGTCCTCGCCGGAGTGGTAGGCCAGCACCGCCAGCCGTCCGGACGGGGCGAGGGCGTCCAGCGCTGCCGGCAGCACCTCCCGCAACGAGCCGAGCTCGTCGTTGACGACGATCCGCAGCGCCTGGAACGTCCGCTTGGCCGGATGCCCGCCGGTGTGCCGCGCGGCCGCCGGAATCGCGTCGGCGATCACCGGCACCAGTTCGCCGGAGGTGACGAACGGACGTGGGGTCCGCGCCGCCACGATGGCCGCAGCGATCCGAGTCGCAAAGCGCTCTTCGCCGAACTCGCGCAGGATCCGAGCCAGGTCTCGCTCACTCCAGGTGTTGATGATGGTGGCCGCGCTCAGGTCCTGAGTCGGCGTCATCCGCATATCCAGCGGGGCGTCGGTCGCATAGGCGAAACCGCGAGCGGTGGCGTCGATCTGAAGCGACGACAAACCGAGGTCGAGCAGGATGGCCTGCACGGAGCCAACCCCGGCCTCGTCCAGCACCTGTGGGAGTTCATGGTAGATCGCCGAGAACAGCTGGACGCGATCACCGAAGCCGGCCAGGCGCTCACCGGCGATCGCCAGCGCGTTGGGATCGCGGTCGATCCCGATCAGCCGCGCGTTCGGGCAGGCCTGAAGAATCAGACGGGCGTGACCGCCGAGGCCAAGGGTGCCGTCAACGTAGATCGACCCCGGCTCGTTCAGGGCCGGGGCCAGAAGCTCCACGATGCGGTCGGCGAGCACGGGAATGTGGGTGGCGGCGGCGATGCCTCCGGCTGCACTCATCTCGACCCGTCCGATCCGTTGTGCGGCTCGTGCGGAGTGGTTCCAGTCCGCTGGGCCCGACTCCTGGCACCGGGGAAGGTGCGCCAGGCGGTCGACCCAGCGGGCTGAAGCCGCGCCCGCACGAACTCGCGTGTTGGTTCAGCCCACGGAAGGCATTCCCTCGTCCAAGGCCGCGAAGGCCTCCTCTTGCGCTGCCGAGTACTCAGCCCAGGCGGCCTGGTCCCATACCTCGAGCCGGTTGAAGGCGCCGATCACGACGATGTCCTTCTCCAGCCCGGCGTAGGTCCGAAGCGGGGGCGGAATGACCACCCGGCCCTGACTATCCGGCAGTTCGTCCGAGGCGCCCGAGGCCACCATGCGTTGGTAGTCCCGCACTCCGCGAACTGTGGAGGGTCCGGTCGCAGTGTTGGCGACTTCGGCCAGAAAGGCCTCCGTCGGCCAGATCGCCAAACAACGATCCTGCTGCCGGGTAATGACCAGGCCGGATGCCAACTGCTCGCGGAACTTCGCGGGCAGAAAGAACCGTCCTTTGTCGTCGAGCTTGGGCGTGTAGGTGCCGAGAAACATGGCGCCGACCCCCTTCGCTCTCCTCCACTACGCGCCACCATACTCCACTTCGCTCCACTTGCCACCCCAAGAAGGGGATTTCCTCACGTTTTCTGACTCAACGGGACGGGCCTGGAATGTGCGGTCCCACGGACACGCAAAAGCGGGCGGTGGATCACCACCGCCCGCTCACGAAACTGCACGGCCGCCACGCTCGGCGACCATGGGGTTGAGGACGCAGCGCGAAGAGGCACGCGCCAGCGAGCCGCGGTTGACGCGGCTCGGGGGAAAGAGTCTTAGTTCAGATCGTCGTCACGCCGACGCCGGTCATCCCGGCGGGGTGCAGCCCCCGGCGCGAGTCCGGGGTCACGGACGCCAGCACCGTCATGATCGCCCGGCTGCTGCCACGCCGTGATCGCTACTGCCGTGGCGGCCAGCATCACCACAAACCCAGCGACACTCACCAGTGGATGGACATCCATGCCGATGACCAACACAGCCACCCCGACGGCGAAGACGATCGCAGCGATGATCACTGTTCGCTGATACCAGCCCCGCTGATGGCCACGCAGAGCGTTGGCCAAGCGCGGATCCTCGGCGGCCAGCGCCGCTTCCATCTGCTCAAGGAGCTTCTGCTCCTCTTCTGACAGCGCCATGACCACCTCCTTCGACGCCCGCGTGGGGAATGTATCGCCAGTCTAGGCGCGGGGGGTGCATTTCGGAACCAAAACCGCCTGCGCTCAGATGCTGATGCCCCGTGGGGGCCCGGTTAACGCGGCACGCTTCGCCGCCCGCCCCCCGAATGTGCGATTCACCTTGTCCGCAGCCAATTCCAAGGCCTCCCAGCCCACCTCCGGGTCATCGAGGCGCGGCTGATGCCACACGCGACCGCGATCGACGAGCCCGGTGACCCGCACTCCGACCCTGCGTAAGACCTGCCGCTGCGGCAGCCGGTCATAGAGCCTCAGAGCCGCGGCATAGACCTCGCCGGTGAGGTCGGTCGGCTCCGCCAATCCCAGCGACACCGATCGCGTGGTGAAGTCGGCAAATCGCACATGAAAGGTCACCGTGCGCCCCATCACGGCGGCGGCGCGCATTCGAGTGGCGACTTTGTCACACACCCGCAGAATCTCCGCCCGCACCTGCGCGGGATCACTCAAATCGCGAGCGAAAGTCTCCTGGCAGCCCACCCCACGCTCACCGGGGCCGGCCCAATGCTGGCGCGTGGTGTCGCGCCCCCAGGCAATCTCGGCCAGCATCGCCCCGGCATGCCGACCGAACGCTGCCCGCAACTCGGGCCGAGGGATCGCCGCCAGGTCTCCAATGGTCTGCACACCGCGGGCGTGTAATCGCGCCGCGGTCGAGTCCCCCACACCGACCAATCGCTCCACCGGTAGCGGATGCAGGAAGTCGACGACCCGGTCAGGCGGAATCTCCACCAGGCCGTCGGGCTTGGCCGCCACCGAGGCCATCTTGGCGATCAGCCGGTTCGGCCCGATCCCCACCGAGCAGCCCAGTCGCTGCTCATCGCGCACCAACGCGCGCACCCGCTCGCCGATCTCGACCGCGCTCCCTTGCCCTCGCAAAGTCGCCGTCAGATCCAGATAGGCCTCGTCGATCGAAGCCATCGCCACCTGCGCAGTGATGGTTTCCAGGATCGCGCGCACGCCTGCCGAGGCCTCGACGTAGCTGGCGAAGTCGGGACGAAGCGCCACTCCGTGCGGACACAGCCGACGAGCGGCCGAGACCGACATGCCACCGCGCACCCCGAAAGCGCGGGCCGGGTAGTTCGCCGACAGCACCACACCCCGATGTTCACCGCCCACCCAGACCGGAACCTCGGCCAACTCGGGACGTCGCCGCAACTCCACCGCCGCATAGAAGGCATCCATGTCGACGTGCATGATCACCGCCATCAGGCGGTGTCCCGCCCGATCACAGCGCTCGGCAGCCGCCGACGCACCAACTCGACGAAAGTCTGCGCATCCCGCAACAAGTCATCGGCCTCCCTGGCTGACAACGAGTAGCGCTGCTGCACCGCGGCTTGGAGCTTGCCGGTGGCCTGATCGAAGCACGCCGCCCACTCTCCGAACTCCGGAGCCCACCGCGGCACCGAACGCCAGATCAGCGCCGCATCCCCCTCGCGCCCGGTGCGCGCCACCGCGAGACCCAGCGCCGCCCACCCTGCCGCCATCAAGGACGACCGGAACCGGTCAGCAACGGTATCGGCCGTCTCGGCTGCAGCCAGCGCGGCTCGCGCCCGCGTGAACAGCTGCTCCATCTGCCGCACCTCCACCAGCAGGTCATAGCGCGGGCAAGGTCACCGGGTCGAAGGATGACCCGCCCGCGCCGGTTCGAACAACTCACCCCTGAGCGAACCTTCCCCAGTCCGACTCATGGCGTTTTCGAACATCTTTTCGAATAGCTCCATCATGGCCCGTCCCTCCCCCCGCGTCAAGCCCATTCCGGGGACCGCTAAGCTCGCGGGCATGGAACTGGTTGCGCTCACCTTCGCCAGCGGCTGGACCAGCGGCATCAACGCCTACGCCACCGTGCTGGTCCTCGGCCTCGTGGGGCGGTTCGCCGGTGTCGCGGACGTGCCGGCGGGCCTGCAGCGCACCGACGTCCTGATCGTGATGGCGATCCTCGCCGCCCTGGAGTTCTTCGCCGACAAGATCCCCTACCTGGACTCGATCTGGGACGGTATCTCCACCTTCATCCGCCCGGTCGCCGGCGCGGTCATCGGCGCGTTGATCGCCGGCGCCAACGGCGACCTGCTCACCTTGACCCTGGCCTCGCTGGGCGGAGTGACCGCGCTGTTGAGTCACGCGGTGAAGTCGGGCTTGCGGCTGGCCGTGAACACCTCACCCGAGCCGGTGACCAACATCGGCGCTTCGCTGACCGGCGACGTCGCCGTCGTGTCGGTGGCCTCACTGGCCGCGCTCTACCCCGTCCAGGCTGCAGTGATCACCGCGATCCTGCTCGTCGCAACAGCCATCCTGCTGGCCTTCGCATTCTCCCGCATCCGCAAGGGCTGGCGCGCCCTGGGCACCTGGGTAGCAACTCGCTCGCGGACGTCCTGAGCACTCAGGCGAGCAGCGTCATCTCGACTTCGACGAACAACTCCGAGCCGCCTGTCCCGGAGTACACACCCTTCAACGGGGGGACGTCGAAGTAGTCCCGGCCCACGCCGATCTCCACGTGGAACTCTCCCGGAGGGCCGTCGTTGGTCGGATCCAGGCCGACCCATTCCCCGTCCCAGTACTGCAGCCAGGCATGGGACTCACCGACTCGCGACTCCCCCACCACCGGACGGGCAGCCGGCATCACATAGCCCGAGACGTACCGAGCTGGGATGCCCACCGACCGCAACGCCCCCAACCCGAGATGGACGAGGTCCTGACACACTCCCGCCCGGCGCTCCCAGACCGCACTCGCGCTGGTGTTCACCTCGGTCGAGCCCGGCACGTAAGCGACCCGCTGGCGGATCGCGGAGATGATCGCGGCAGCCGCCTCGGACGGCAGGGCGCTGCGTCGAGCCGCTTCCCCAGCGAGCCGACGAAGCTCTGCGCCGGGATCGACGTGGCCGCTGATGCTCAGCATCTCCACCTGCTCGTCGGTGAATCGCGGATCGCGCAGCTGCTCCCAACTCAAGCCGTGCCCGCGGGCGGCCCGATCGCCGACCTCGACGGTGCTGGTGGCCACCACGGTGAGCTCGGCATGCGGCTCGGACACCTCAAAGGAGGTCACCTGGGTGCCCCAGTAGTCGAGGTAGGAATGTGTCCACGCCACCGGACTGATGTCGATCCGGGTGGCCTGCACCTGCTGCTCGCGGCTGGCCCGTGGGGTCATTCGAACCTCGTTGTGCGATGTGCTCACGGTGCCGGCGTAGCGATAGCCGGTGTGGTGCACGATTCGCAGTTGCCGACCCATCAGCTTCCTCCACTCCAGTTGGCGATCGTGACCCCGCTGAAGTAGCGCTCAGTCAGCGCCTCGCTCACCTGATTGCAGGTGCGCTGCAGTTCGGCCATCCGCAACCCCAGGTCGTCGAGGACGCGCGCGGGGTCGCGGTACTCCAGGGACGAGCGGGCCGTCCCCAACAACCGGGTGGCCTCGTCCTCGTAACCACGGGTGCTGGCGGCCAAGTCGAGCTGCCGCAGCGCCACCTCTGCCCCGCGAAGGTTATGCACCACCGAACGCGGAAACTGCCGATCCAACAGGACGAACTCAGCCGCCTCGCGGGGAGTGGTGACGCCCCCATAGGAACGGACGAACGCGTGGTGCGCGCCACAGCCGCGGAGCACGTTGTTCCAGGCACCCTGGGTGCTGATCGCGAGCGCGATGGTGATCAGCCGCGCGGTCATGTCAACACGCTCGATGCTGCGGCCGAGGGTGAGGAACAGCCACCCTTCGTCGTGGCTCATGGTCTGATCGGCTGTGCCGGTGATCACCGCGCAGCGCTCCCGCACCAGCCGGAAGGCGGCGGTGGCTCGCATCCGCTGCAGGCGTCCGCCCTTGACCGAGTTCCAGGTGGTGTTGATCGCCTCCCACACCTCGCTGGAGACCGTCTCCCTCGCCCGCCGCGCCGCTTCCCGGGCACCGGTCAGAGCGGCAGCGACCGAGGCGGCCGAGGTGGCGTCATAGATCAGTGGACGCAGCACGTCGGCCTCGGTGCCGACGGCCGTTGGCGCGCCCATCACCACCAGCAGGGTGGCGGCGGCATCGTCAGGGTCGACCGAGGGGTCGTCGGCCAGCATCTGCTGATGCATCTCCACGATCCGGCAGGTGTCTTCGGCCCGCTCCAGGTAGCGGCCGATCCAGAACAGCGACTCCGCGATCCGGCTGAGCATCATGGCTCGCTTCTGGTCTGCTGTTGCTGGGCCTGCTGGGCGGCCAGACGCTCCTCGCCGAGTTCACCCAGCGGCACCGGAGTGACGATCTCGCGTCCGCGGCGCCGGCGGCGCTTGCCGCGCACGCCATCGCGGGCCAGCACCCAGGTGTCCTTGGAACCGCCGCCCTGGCTGGAGTTGACGATCAACTCTCCTTCCGGCAGCGCCACTCGAGTCAGCCCACCGGGCAGCACATAGATGTCGTCGCCGGAGTTGACCGCGAAAGGCCGCAGGTCGACATGCCGCGGCACCATCTGCCCATCGATCATCGTGGGCACCGTCGACAGCTGCACGACCGGCTGAGCGATCCAGCCACGCGGGTCCTTCTGGATCCGGGCACGCAGCGCGTCCAACTGCTTGGGGGTGGCCTTGGGACCGATCACGATGCCCTTGCCGCCGGAGCCGTCGACCGGCTTGAGCACCAACTCGTCGAGCCGATCCAGCACCTCCTCGCGATGCACCGGATCCTCCAAGCGCCAGGTGTCCACGCTGGCCAGAGCGGGTTCCTCGTTCAGGTAGTAGCGGATCAGGTCGGGAATGTAGGTGTAGACCAGCTTGTCATCGGCCACTCCGTTGCCGACCGCGTTGGCAATGGTGACGTTGCCGGCCCGGGCCGCGGTGATCAGCCCGGCGCAGCCGAGGATCGAATCGCCGCGGAACTGTGCCGGATCGAGAAACTCGTCATCAACCCGGCGGTAGATCACGTGCACCGGCCGCAGGCCCTGGGTGGTGCGCACCGAGACTCGTCCGCCATGGCAGACCAGGTCGCGGCCCTCGACCAACTCCACGCCCATCATCCGGGCCAGTAGCGCGTGCTCGAAGTAGGCCGAGTTGAACACCCCGGGGGTGAGCACCACCACGGTCGGATCCTTCACCCCCGATGGCGCTGCCGCACGCAGCGCGGCCAGCAGTTGCAGCGGGTAGCCCTCGACCGGACGGATCCGGTGTCGGCTGGTCACCTCGGGCAAGGCGGAGAACATGGCTCGCCGGTTGGTCATCACGTAGGAGACCCCCGAGGGTACCCGGACGTTGTCCTCCAGCACGCGGAACCGTCCGACTTCGTCGCGCACCAGATCAATGCCGGCCACCTGGCACCGCACCCCGTTGGCCGGACGGATGCCGGCCACCACCCGGTGGTAGTGCGGCGAGGTGACCACGACGCGTCGCGGGATCACCCCGTCGCGGAAGGCCTGACCTTCGCCGTAGACGTCGGCGAGGAACGCCTCCAGCGCCCGGACGCGCTGGGCCACCCCGGCTTCCACTTCGGCCCACTCCTCCGCCAGCAACACTCGCGGCACGATGTCGAGGGGAAACGGTCGCTCCTCACCACCGATATCGAAGGTGACACCCTGATCGAGATAGGTGGACTTCAGGTAGTCGGCGCGCGAGCGGATCTCGTCAGAATCGAGCTTGGCCAGTTGTCTCAGCACCGAGCCGTAAGCGACGCGCACGCCACCGGCCCCGACGACTTCGTCGAACGCACGCGGGGTACCGGCGTAATCACGAAACAACAGGCTCACCTTCGCGACGATACGAGCGCCGTGTTTCAACCAGATGCCACCGGCGTTTCAGAGTGACGGCGGAACTACGAGCGCCTCGTCGTCGCCGGCGGCATCGGGAGCGATGTCATCAAAGGTGGTGTCCTCGGCGGCGGCGAATCGGCGGCCAGGGGCGATGGTGATCACCTTGGTGCCGGTCAGCCAGTCGTACAGGGTGTGGCCATTACGTACGAACAGCGACGTCAAGTAGGCCACCGGTACGGCGACCGCGAACAGCACGCCGATCGCAGCCTCGGGGCCGGGAGCGGTGACCAAGGCCAGAATCGCGAACTGGGCCAAGGCCCACGGCAGCCCGAGCTTGAGCAGACTACGCACCAGGCAGCGTCCCCAGCCCACCCGATCACCGGACGGGTCTCGACGCAGCCGCAGCCCTACCCGATGCTTGCCGGGAGTGGCCTGGTAACGTCCCGCCTCCAGCACGGTGAGCGTGATGGTCACCGGCAACACCACCACCAGCATCGCGAACAAGCTGTAACCGAAAGGGCCCAGCCGCAGCGGATTACCGGTGAATGCCAGGATCGACAGCACCGTCCACACCAACACCGCCCAGCCCAGCATCAGCCCGATGTCGACCAGGGCGGCCAGAACGCGTTGCCGCGGGTTCGCCGTCACGCCCGCAAGGCTACTTCTCTGCAGCCTTCGGCGATACCGCTTCTTCATCGACGAGCATCTGTGCGGGGAGTCGGCCTAGGCTGACGGAATGCCAGGGTTCCATCTCGTCGAAACCACCGTCGCCAACGAGGCCGCGCTGCGGCACCTGCACCAACTCAGCCAGCAGATCTCGATCGAACTGCATGGCGAAGATCAGACGGGCACGCTGGAGAGCTTGCGGGCGACGTCCGCCGACGCCAGCAGTCGCCTGAACGGCATCGTCCTGGCCGTGCCCGGAATGGCGCCGGCCTCGGTCGAGTGCGGGAGATTCGGCCTGCCGCCGGCTCCGGACGACCTGGGTGAGGTGTGGGGATCGATGCAGTTCACCCTCCCCCTGCTCGACAACCGCCACCTGGTCGACAACGTCTTCGTCCAGGTGGCGCCCGAGTATCGCCGAGGTGGTATCGCGACGGCGATGGTCAGCCACCTCCATCAGGTGGCCGCAGCTCACCAGCGCAGCACGATCCTGATGTGGAGCGATCATCGCCCCGACGCCACGGCGGAATCGTGGGTGTCGGCACCACAGGGCACCGGGGCGGTGCCGCTGGATGCGGCTAGCAGGTTCGCTGCCCACCTCGGCTTTCGTCTGGCCCAGGTCGAGCGGCAATCCCGCTTGGCGCTCCCGGTCGACCCGGAACTGTTGGCCGCGCTCACCGCGCACGCCAGGGACGCGGCCGCGTCCGATTACCACCTGGTGTCCTGGACGGGGCCGACCCCGCCGGAGTACCTGGACGCGGTCGCTGCGGCCAATCACGCCATCTCCGCCGACGCCCCCAGTGGCGAGATCGACTGTGAAGACGAGCGTTGGGACGCCACGCGGGTGCAGGAGGCGGACGAACGGATGGCAGCTGTCGGCACGGCCTTCCATACCTTGGCCGTGAGCACGTCGGGACAACCCGCGGGCCTGACCACGATCTACATCGAAGACGGCGAGCCGCAGCACGGGTACCAGTTCAACACGGTCGTGATCTCCGGCCACCGCGGCCATCGCCTCGGCTTGTGGATGAAGACCACCAACCTGGCCGCAGTGATCGCAGCCTTCCCGGACCTCCCCCACCTGGACACCTGGAACGCCGACGAGAACGAACACATGCTGGCGATCAACACCGCGATGGGATACCGGCCCTGGGCGTTGGGTGGCGGCTGGCAGTTGGTGCGCTAGCTGTACTGCCGAGGCGGCAGGCCGTTGGCGGCCCGGAGTAGTTGCACCAGCAGGTCGTTGACCGGAGTCGGTACTCCGTGCTGCCGGCCCAGTGCCGACACCCGCCCTCCGAAGATGTCCACCTCGGTCGGACGTCCGGCCAGCGCGTCCTGGGCCATCGAGGTGTAGTTGTCCGGCCCCAAGCCGGCCAGTACCGACAGCCACGCGTCGAGATCGCGCTCCCCCAAAGCCACACCCTCGGCGTTGGCCACGGCGATCACTTCACGCTGAGCGGCGATCATCGCCTCCCGCGCCGGGGATCCGTCGGTCTGGAAGGTGGCATACGGGGCCCCGAGTATCGCCGAGACCTGGTTCACCCCGACGTTGATCAGGAACTTCCACCACAGCTGCTGGCGCATGTCGGCGGGGACGTCGTAGACGATGCCGCCGGCGTCGAACAAGGCCGCCACCCGTTGCACGGCGGCCGACCTCAGCCCGGTGTTGGTGGCCTCGCCGAACAGCACTCGTCCCAGCGAGGTGTAGCCAACCTGGCGATCATGGCGAACTGCATCGATGCCCACGGTCAACGCCAGCAGGACCGTCGCCTGTGGAAACGCCTGACTCAGGGTGACCTCACTGTCGATGCCGTTGAGCAGGCTGAGGATCACGGTGTCCGCACCCACCCGCGGGCGCAGCAATTCGATCGCCTCAGCCAACGCCGGGCTCTTCACCGCCACGATCGCCACCGCCGCCGGCTCATCGGATGGCTCAGCGATCGGGAACACGTAGGGGATGTCATTCACCACGGTGGACTGCCCGCGGTACCGCTCGGCACGCTGCGGATCGACGACCACCTGCACATCGATGCCCGCTGCCAACAAGCGACTGCCATAGCCGGCGCCGACGGCGCCCAGGCCGACCAGGTCGACCCGCATGTCAGTCGGCCAGTGGCGCGAACTTGGCGCCGCGTGCAGTGAGTTCCGCCTCGCCGCCATCTTCAGCGGTCAGCACCCACAGGCCCTCCGGCATCACCGCTACGGTGTGCTCCCAGTGCGCGGCGGCGGAGCCATCGCGGCTGACCACCGTCCATTCGTCGTCCAGATTCGCGGTCGCCGCTCGGCCCAGAGTCACCATCGGCTCGATCGCCAGGCACACACCCTTGGTGATCAACTCACCGCGTCCGGCCCGGCCCACATTGGGCACGTCCGGCGGCTCGTGCATGGCTCTGCCGATGCCGTGACCGGTGTACTCAGCAACCACGCCGTAGCCGGCTCGACGGGCGCGCAACGAGCCTTCGATCGCGGCAGAAATGTCGCCGATACGTCCACCGACTCGTGCCGCAGCGATTCCGTCCCACATCGCCGTCCGGGTGGCTTCACTCAGCGCTGCCCGCTCCGGGCTCAGGTCACCCACGCCGAAGGTGATGGCCGAATCGCCGTGCCAGCCGCCCACCGAGGCTCCGAAGTCGATGCTCACTAAGTCGCCATTGACCAGGGCACGGTCACCGGGAATCCCATGGACGATCTCGTCATTGACCGAGATGCACGTCACCGCAGGGAACGGTGGCATCCCGAACGAGCTGCCATACCCGAGGAAGGACGACACCGCTCCAGCCGCAGCGATTCGTTCCCGTGCCAACTGGTCGAGTTCAGCGGTGGTCATGCCGGGACCAGCGGCCTCACGCAGGGTACGCAGCACGTCGGCGACGACCAGTCCGGCCGCCCGCATCGCCTTGATCTGCGCCGACGACTTCACCTCGAGCGCACGGGGTCGTCGCACGTTAGCCCAGCTTCACCGACAGCGCACCGGTGATTCGCTCGCTCACCTCGTCGATGCTGCCGATGCCGTCCACCTCGACCAGCAGGCCACGGGCGGCGTAGGTCGCCAGCAGCGGGTCGGTCGATTCGTGATACACCGCCATCCGATGGCGAATGGTCTCGGCGTTGTCGTCGGCGCGGCCCTCGATCTCGGCACGCTTGAGCAGCCGGGACACCAGCAGTTCGGTGTCGGCGGTCAACGACAGCACCGCATCGAGGTGCTCCCCCGCCGCCTGCAGGGTGGCGTCGAGCGCCTCCACCTGGCCGGCAGTCCGCGGGTAGCCGTCGAGCAGCCACCCGTTGGCGGCGTCCTCGAGGGTCAGCCGTTCGGCCACGATCGCGTTGGTGACCTCATCGGGGACGTAGCCACCAGCGGACATGATCGCCGAGACCTGCTGACCCAACGGGGTTTGGTTCTTGACGTGGTAGCGGAAGATCTCACCGGTGGAGATCGCCGGAATGCCGAAATGGGCCGCCACGCCGCAGGCCTGGGTGCCCTTGCCGACGCCGGGCGGGCCCATGATCAGCAGCCTCATCGCAAGAACCCCTCATAGTTGCGCTGCTGCAACTGGCTCTGGATCTGCTTCACCGTGTCCAAACCAACGCCGACGATGATCAGGATCGAGGTGCCGCCGAAGGGGAACTTGTTCTGGGTGCCGAAGATCACGAAGGCGATCGCCGGGATCAGCGAGATGATGCCCAGGTACAGCGCGCCGGGAGCGGTCAACCGGGACAGCACGAACGCCAGGTAGCGCTCGGTCGGCCCGCCGGCACGGATGCCCGGAATGAACCCGCCGTACTTCTTCATGTTGTCGCTGACCTCGACCGGATCGAAGGTAATCGATACATAGAAGTAGGCGAAGAAGATGATCAGCAGGAAGAAGACCGACTCGTAGACCCAGCTGCCGTTGGCCATATAGGTCTGGATCCACAGCGAGACCGGGTTGGGGGCGTCCGCCGTCCCGGGTTGGAACTGGGCGTACAGCATCGGCAGGTACAGGATCGAGGAGGCGAAAATCACCGGGATGACGCCGGCCTGGTTGACCTTGATCGGGATGTAGGTGGTCGAACCACCGATCAGCTTGCGACCCACCATCCGCTTGGCGTACTGGACCGGAATGCGGC
Organism: Propionibacteriales bacterium; assembly: GCA_021286985.1. Lineage (GTDB taxonomy): Bacteria > Actinomycetota > Actinomycetes > Propionibacteriales > Propionibacteriaceae > Propionicimonas. The sequence goes on from JAJTBJ010000017.1 coordinate 20,595, forward strand.
GCTGCGCCTGCTCGATGAACACCACGGCGAGCATTACCAGCAAGCCGACCGCGATCGTGGCGATGAAGATGAACCAACCGGCGGCGCCTTCACGCGTGGACTTGATGGCCCACAGCGACGCGGGGAACTGAGCGGCGATCTGGGTGAAGATCATCACCGACATGCCGTTACCGATGCCCCGGTCGGTGATCAACTCGCCCAGCCACATGATCACGCCAGTACCAGCGGTCATGGTGAGGATCATCGTGATGATCGCGAAGATGCCCTTGTCGTAGACCAGGTCCTGGGAGCAGTTGGGGAACAGCTGCCCGGTGACCGCCAAGGTCACGAAGGCAGTGGAGTTCAAGACCGCCAGCACGATCGTCAGGTAGCGGGTGTACTGGGTGATCTTCGCCGTCCCGGAGGCACCTTCCTTCTTCAGCGCTTCCAACCGCGGAATGACCACGGTGAGCAGCTGCAGGATGATGCTGGCGGTGATGTAAGGCATGATGCCCAGCGCGAAGATGGCCAACTGCAGCAGTGCTCCACCGGAGAACAGCTGAATCATCGAATACAGGCCGGCGGCATCGCTGGCCGCCGCGCTGGTGCGACACTCGTTGACCGCCACCATGTTGACGTTGGGAGTTGGGATCACCGAACCCAGCCGGAAGATCGCCAAGATCATCAACGTGAACAGGATCTTCTTGCGCAGGTCGGGCGTGCGTAGCGCGTTACCGAAAGCGGAGAGCATTGCCGAACCTAACTCCTCATCATGTGTCTACTCGGTGCCTGACCGGACGAACCGAGCCGCACCCGGACAACCCCCGCAACTGTAGCAAGGTCGTCCGGCTTTCCCGACCTCAACGGCGAGGTCGTCCGCCGTTGAGTATGTGGGTGACAAGCGCTGAGGGCCAGCCGGCACGGCTGGCCCTCAATCGACTTGTGTCTCACCGGGATGATCCCGGCCTCAGAGCTCGATGGTGCTGCCGCCGGCAGCTTCGATCTTGCTCTTGGCCGAGGCGGAGAAAGCGTGCGCGCTCACCGTGAGCGCCACCGCGATCTCGCCGTTGCCCAGTACCTTGACCGGCTGACCGTCGCGCACCGCGCCGGCAGCAACCAGTTCGACCGGGCCAACCTCGCCGCCACCGGGGAACAGCTCAGCGAGCCGCGCCACGTTGACGACCTGGTACTCAACCCGGAACGGGTTGTTGAAGCCACGCAGCTTGGGCAGCCGCATGTGCAGCGGCATCTGCCCACCCTCGAAGTTCTCCGGGGTGTTCTTGCGTGCGCCGGTGCCCTTCGTGCCCCGACCAGCGGTCTTGCCCTTGGAGCCTTCACCGCGACCCACACGGGTCTTTTCGGTCTTGGCGCCGGGAGCCGGACGCAGGTGATGAACCTTCAGTGCCATGTCACTCAACCTCCTCGACGGCGACCAGGTGAGGAATGGTGTTGACCATGCCGCGAATTTCCGGCCGGTCCTCCTTCACCACCACGTCGCCAATGCGCTTCAGGCCGAGCGAACGCAGGGTCTCGCGCTGATTCTGCTTACCACCGATCCCGGAACGGACCTGGGTCACCTTCAACCGGCTCATGCGTGTGCCCCCTCAGCGCGGGCCCGCAGGATCGCGGCCGGGGTGACATCGGCCACCGGCAGACCGCGACGCTTGGCCACGGCTTCCGGCTCTTCCAGGCTCTGCAGCGCGGCCACGGTGGCATGCACCACGTTGATCGCGTTGTCCGAGCCCAGCGACTTGGCCAGCACGTCGTGCACGCCGGCGCACTCCAGCACCGCACGCGCCGAACCACCGGCGATGACGCCAGTACCCGGCGACGCCGGACGCAGCATCACCACGCCGGCCGCCTTCTCGCCTTGCACCGGATGCGGGATGGTGCCCTGGATCCGCGGCACGCGGAAGAAGTGCTTCTTGGCCTCTTCCACACCCTTGGCGATCGCAGCGGGCACTTCCTTGGCCTTGCCGTAACCGACACCGACCATGCCATCACCGTCACCGACGACGACCAGAGCGGTGAAGCTGAAACGCCGACCACCCTGAACGACCTTGGCCACCCGGTTGATCGCGACTACGCGCTCCAGGTAGTTGCTCTTTTCCTTTTCGGCAGCAACCTCACGGCCACGACGGTCTTCGCGGCCGCGACGCTGCTCACCACCACCGGCGGCGCTACCGCGGCGCTGGGTTCCATTCATCGCTTTGTTACCTTTCGATCCGTCAGAATCCGAGTCCGGCTTCGCGGGCGCTGTCAGCCAGCGCCGCGATCCGGCCGTGGTACTTGTTGCCTGCACGGTCGAAGACGACTGCGTCGACCCCGGCCTTCTTGGCCCGCTCGGCGACCAGCTTGCCGACTTCCTTGGCCTTGGCCGACTTGTCGCCGGTCTCCTTGCGGAGTTCCAAGGACGAGGCAGAGGCCAGCGTGACCCCAGCGGCGTCGTCGATCACCTGCGCGCTGATGTGCCGGCTGGAGCGGAACACCACCAGGCGCGGACGCTCGGAGGTGCCGGCAATCTTCTTGCGGCCCCGGGCTTGACGACGCAGCCGCGACGCGGCCTTGTCGGCCATGCCCTTGTTGTTGGACAGCGAGATAGCCATCACTTACCAGCCTTTCCAACCTTGCGGCGAACCCGTTCGCCGGCGTAGCGCACGCCCTTGCCCTTGTACGGCTCGGGCTTGCGGATCTTGCGGATGTTCGCAGCCACTTCACCGACGGCCTGCTTGTCGATGCCGTACACGGTGAACTTGGTGTTGGTCTCCACCGAGAAGGTGATCCCCTCGGGGGCCTTCACGATCACCGGGTGGGAGAAGCCGAGAGCGAACTCCAGCTCGGTCGGGCTCTTCAGCGTGACGCGGTAACCCACGCCGACGATTTCGAGCTTCTTCTCATACCCAGCGGTCACCCCGGTGACCATGTTGGCCACCAGCGTGCGGGTAAGTCCGTGCAGCGAGCGGCTCTGGCGCTCGTCATTGGGACGGGTCACCTGCAGTTCGCCGGACTCGCTGCGCTCCACCTTGATGGGCTCAGCGATGACATGGTCCAGGTTGCCCTTCGGACCCTTCACCGAGATCTTCTGGCCGTCCAGGACCACATCGACCCCAGCGGGGACGGTGATCGGGAGTCTGCCGATTCGAGACATCTGTTCAGCTCCTTCCGGTCACCACACGTAAGCGAGGACTTCGCCGCCAACGCTGCGTGCCTTCGCTTCTTTGTCGGTCAGCAGGCCCTGAGAGGTCGAGATGATCGCGATCCCCATGCCGCCCAGCACCTTCGGCAGCGCGGTCGACTTGGCGTAGACGCGCAGACCGGGCTTGGAGATCCGGCGCACACCCGCGATCGAACGCTCGCGGCTGTTGCCGTACTTCAGGGTCAGCTTCAAGGTCTTGCCGACTTCGCCGGCGGCCGGCTCGAGCACCTCGAAGCCGGCGATGTAGCCCTGGGCCTTCAGGATCTCAGCGATCCCCACTTTGATCTTGCTGTGCGGCATGGACGTCGACTCGTGGTACGCCTGATTGGCGTTCCGCAGCCG
>JAJTBJ010000280.1 GCA_021286985.1 Propionibacteriales bacterium
TCCACCGAGCCGTAGGTCTTCCACGCCGGGTCGTAGTAGGTGTCGACGTTCTTGCTGGCCAGGTCGCCGGCGGCGAACACCTTGCCCGGGTAATCCTTGACCAGGGTCTGCAACAGACCCGGCTGCGGGATGTAGGCGATGTCAGGAGCGTTGCCGGCCTTCAGACGCACGGGCAGCTGCGCCTCGAAGTCACGCGAACCTTCGTACTTGATGGTGGCGTGGGTGCAGTTCTCGAACGGCTTGTAGGAGTCGGTGTGGGGCTTCGCCTCAGAATCGCTGGCGATCGAGGTGAAGACCGAGATGGTCTTGCCGGTCAAGTCGCCGTACTGGGCGTAAGCAGCGCAGTCGCCCGCACCCCCTGATGCCGACGGAGTGGTGCCGGAACTGCAGGCGGCCATCGCCAACAATCCGGTGATGGAAGCCGCAGCGACCAAAACGCGAGTCACGCGTGCATGTGACATGGGTCCTCACTTCTCTGTGAATGGATCCCCCCGAAATAGGGGCTACTCCGGACAGTAACCCCGGTGTCCCCCGGAAGGGCACCCCCAACGCACAAAGTTATCAAGCTGTGACCAGCGGTAAATCGTATTACCTAGCCAGGACGTGGGGTCTCATGCTGAGACGGATCTTGTGATTTGGTCGCACCTACGCTATGTGCCGGAGAAGGGACTTGAACCCTCACGCCCGAAGGCACAGGAACCTAAATCCTGCGTGTCTGCCAATTCCACCACTCCGGCGACCGCCGATGAGTTTAGTGGGTTCACGGTACGCAGATCTCGCTCCTCGATCGCGTCGGGTCGCTGCCGAGGTTTCGACACGCGAGCCCGCGGCGCCGCTGCTCGACCAGCGACCCCCGCCGCCGACTGCGCAGCGGCCACGACCACCCCGAACCGCAGGTTGCGCAGCGGCGCAGCCGCGTGTCGAAACCTTTGCTGCCACCAGATCACTCGCGCGGCGCCGATGCTGAGCGCAGACTCAGCGCGGGATCATCCACGGCGAAGGTGCGCACCGGACCCGGGCCAGACTCCGCGGTCTCGAAGCGGACGGTGACCCGACCCAGGCCCGACCCCCACACCCAGCCGGGGCCGAAGGTGTGGTGATCGACGTCAGCGCCGGGCATCCACTCGCGCGGACGGCGGCTCACCGGCGCCTCGGCCTCCTCCACCACCCGAGCGGTGGCCGGCGCCTCCAGGTCGAACAGCGGCTCCTGGGCGACCTCGACCAGACCGGCCACACCGACGCCCAGCAGCCGCACACCTTGCCGGACGTCCAGCCCGTCCAGCAGCGACCTGGCGACCTGCGCAATCACCTCGGCCCGGTCAGTGGCGCCGTTGAGCGTCCGCGACCTTGTCACCGAAGAAAAGTCCGGCCAGCGCACCTTGAGCGTCACCGTCCGGGCGAACAGCCCGGCCTTCACCAAACGCGCGGTCACCTTCACCGCATGCTGTTCGGCGATCGCGGCCAGCACCGCCGGATCGGACAGATCGTGCTCGAAGGTGTCCTCCATCGAAATCGACTTGGTCTCTCGCTCGGGTTCGACACTGCGATCGTCCCGGGCGAAGGCCAGTGCGTGGAGGTGCTCCCCGCCGGACTTACCCAGCTCGCGGACCAGCTCAGCCTCAGAGAGTTGCTGCAGATCAGCGACGGTGGACACCCCCAGCCGAGTCAGCCGCTCCATGGTGGCCGGGCCGACCCCAGGAATCGCCCGCGCCGGCAGCGGCGCGATCGTGGCCAATTCGGTACCCGGTCGCACCAGCCGAACGCCGTCGGGCTTGGCCAACTCGCTGGCCACCTTCGCCATGAACTTCGAACTGCCCAGCCCCACTGATGCGGTCAATCCCCCGGTGGCCTGGGTGAGCCGGGCCCGCAGATCCGCAGCCAGCGCGAGGAGCGCTTCCTCGTCCAGCGAACGGGGCGTCCCGGCGGCCAGGTCGACGAACGCCTCGTCCAGGCTGAGCGGTTCGACCAGCGGCGACAGCTCGCGCAGCAGGCCCATCACGATCCCGCTGGCCTGCCGGTAGGCATCGAATCTGCCCGAAAGGAACGCTGCGTGCGGGCAGCGGCGTCGCGCCTCATGCATCGGCATCGCCGAGCCGACTCCGAACGTCCGCGCCTCGTAAGAAGCAGTCGAGACCACCCCACGCAGGCCGATGCCGCCGACAATTACCGGCTTGCCGCGCAACGACGGCTTGTCGCGCTGCTCGACAGCGGCGAAGAAGGCGTCCAGGTCGAGATGCAGGATGCTCGCGGTGTCACGCA
>JAJTBJ010000281.1 GCA_021286985.1 Propionibacteriales bacterium
TCGAAACCCTTGGGTAGAGCCCGTCGAAACCCTTGGGTAGAGCCCGTCGAAACCCTTGGGTAGAGCCCGTCGAAACCCGGCCCGGGGCGGAGGCTACGGATACGGCCAGGGGTTGGGCAGGCAGCCGGCCAGGTCGGCGTTTTGGGCCGACATGATCGGCGCCGGTGCGCCGGGGGCGGAGCAGCTGGCCGACTTCTTGCCGAGCAGCACGCCGACGGCGTGATTGACCAGGTACGACTGCCAGGACGCAGCGTCGCCGGCGTAGGTGGCCGGCGGATACTTCCACGACAGGGCGTCCACCATCAACGTCGTGCCGGCCAGGCAGCTTCCGGAGGCCGGCGCGCAGTACTTGGCGATCGTCGTCGGTGAGGCAAGGCTCACCACGAATGAGTCCTGTGCCGGATCGGCCACCAGGGCGAACCGGACGTTGCCGCTGCCCGCCCAACTGCGGGGATCGTTCAGCACGCTGGCCACCTGGCCGGCGGCGGTGTTGGCGTCCATTCCGGCGGTGGTCTCGACCCGCACGCCGAAGGTGCGCAGCGTTCCTGCCGAGCCGGCCGAGTTCACGTTGAGGGTGGCGACGTTGTACTTGTCGGAGGATTTCATGGCCGGGGTCTTCACCGCGGACGGTGTCGGGCTCGGCGTCGGTGTCGGGCTCGGCGTGGGGGTCGGCGTCGGCGTCATCACCGGCAGGCTCGGCGTCGGCGTCGGTGGCAGGGTCGGATTGCCGACCCGGTGCACCGGCGAGACCATCAGGCTCACCCAGAATCCGCCGGCCACCAGCAGCGCCAAGCTGACCAGGACGATCAGCGCCACATCGAGACGCAACTGGTGCCGCAGCCGGCGTCCGAAGACCACAAGTTGGGCCCACCAACCGGTACCGTGCGCGTTCACCCGGCCAGCCTAACCGCCGCAGCACCAGGCGCTGGGACACCACCGCTGGGACACCGGGGACGGTTCCTCGCGTCCCGCTACCCGACGTGGTCTCGACGCGCTCACCCAGCCCCGTGCGGGTTGAGTAGCGCCTGCAGCGAACGAGCCGGCCTCTGGTCTCGGCTGCGCCCTGAGTGAACGCCCTTGCCACACCATCAGGGGGTGGTGAGGATCGAGGCATGGAACTGCTGGTTCTGGGTGGCACCCGGTTCGTCGGACGCGCGGTGGTGAGCGAGGCGCTGCGCCGCGGCTGGCGAGTCACCGCAATACACCGCGGCCGCACCGGACAACTGCCGGACGGAGTCGACGCTCGGCACGCCGACCGCACCGACGCCGTCGCCCTTGCCGGAGCCCTCGGCCACGATCGCTGGGACGCCGTGGTCGACACCTGGTCGGGCGCACCGGCGGTCGCCACCCAGGCAGCCCGACTGCTCACCGGACGGGCACAGCGCTACGGCTACGTCTCCAGCACGTCGGTGTACGCGTGGGGATCACACCACGGCGAGGATTCCCCCGTCGTCGACGGCGACCCGGAAGCCACCGACGGCGACTACGCAGCCATCAAGCGCGGCGCTGAGCTGGGCGTTCTCACCGCGTTCCCCGACGCGCTGATCGCTCGTCCTGGCCTGATCCTCGGCCCCCATGAGGACATCGGACGGCTGCCCTGGTGGCTGGGGCGCATCGCCGCGGGTGGCCGAGTGGTCGCGCCCGGCGATCCGCAGCGTCCGCTGCAGTACGTGGACGCGCGCGACCTGGCGTCCTGGCTACTGACGGGGCTGGAGACCGGGCTCGCTGGACCGGTCGACGTGATCAGCCGGTCGGGCCACACCACCACCTCCGGTCTGTTGGAGGCGTGTGTCGCTGCCACTGGGTCCGGTGCCGAGCTGGTGTGGATCGACCAAGAGCGGCTGGACGCCGCCGGCGTCGAACCCTGGACCCACCTGCCGTGTTGGGTGCCCACCACCGCCGAGTACGCCGGCTTCCTCGAAGCGGACACCACCCGTGCGGCAGCCACCGGGCTGCGCTGTCGTCCGATCGAAGACACGGTCACCGACACCTGGGCCTGGCTGCAGGCCGAGGGGCGTCCGGCGCAGCGGGACGACCGTCCCGTCCACGGTCTCCCCGTCGATCTCGAACACCAACTGCTCGCCACCGCCGGCAGCGCCCGCCCCAACTCCGCCGAGGGCTTGCCTTAATGCCGAGGGCTCGTCCCTAGGGTGGGGCCCTCGGCATTACGACGAGCCCTCACTAGAGGTCGAGGCTAAACAACAGCGCCGGCCACCCGAAGGTGACCGGCGCTGTCGAGAACTACTATCAGGCGGC
>JAJTBJ010000282.1 GCA_021286985.1 Propionibacteriales bacterium
ACAAGGGCAGCAAGTTCGTCCGCTTCTGCAACGCGTTCAACATTCCGATCGTCACTCTGGTCGACGTGCCCGGCTACCTGCCCGGCGTCGCCCAGGAGTACGGCGGCATCATCCGTCACGGCGCGAAGATGCTTTACGCCTACTCCGCGGCCACCGTCCCGAAGCTGACCGTGGTGCTGCGCAAGGCTTACGGCGGCTCCTACCTGGCGATGGCTGCCAAGGATCTGGGCGCCGACCGGGTGTTCGCCTGGCCGACCGCCGAGATCGCGGTGATGGGTGCCGAGGGTGCGGCCGCAGTGGTGTTCCGCAAGGAGATCGCCGCCGCCGAGGATCCTGAGGCTCGCCGGGCCGAACTGGTCGAGGAGTACCGCGACACCTTCGCCAACCCGTTCATGGCCGCCTCGCGCGGGCTGGTCGACGAGATCATCGATCCCGGCGACACCCGTCGTGCGCTGGCCACCGCGCTGGAGAATCTGGCCAGCAAGCGGGTGCTGCGGCCGGCCAAGAAGCACGGCCTGGGCCCGGTGTGATCGAGATGGACACCAACGCCGAGCTTCTCGAACTGGTCAAGTCGCTGACCGAGCGGATCGAGGGCCTCGAGGTCAAGATCAAGAGCCTCGAGGTGCACAGCAAGGACGTCCCAGAGGAGGTCATGGTGGCGATCGCCGCCGCCGTGGCCGCCTACCTGGGGCACCGCGCGAAGCGTCATCAGCCGCACTTCACCACCACGCCTGGCTGGCAGGCGAGCACTCGCCGCTCCCAGCTGTCCCACCATCCGCTCTACACCCGCTGACGACCGAGTGAGGAAATCAGAATGAAACTGAAGGTAACCGTCAACGGCGTCGCCTACGACATCGACGTCGAGGTTGAAGAGCCGGAGGCTCAGCAGCTTGGTCCGATCATCATCGGTGGTTCGGGCACCAGCGGCATCGTGGTGCCCAGCACCGCCTCAGTGAGTGGCGCGTCGGCGAACGCCGTCACCGCACCGCTGGCGGGTTCGGTGGCCCGGGTGCTGGTCGAAGAAGGCCAGGAGATCGCCGCCGGTACGGTTCTGCTGGTGCTGGAAGCCATGAAGATGGAGACCGAGATCACCGCGCCGCGCGACGGCAAGGTGTCGCGGATCCTGGTGGACAAGGGCACCGCCGTCCAGGCCGGCGAGGGTTTGGTCGAACTCGACTGAGGCCCTGCTGGTTGAGCTTGTCGAAACCACAGCCGTCCGGGTCGACGCCCGCGCTCGTCGTTGAGATGCTGGAGCATGGCACGGATCGCATTTGTCGGCCTCGGTCGAATGGGGCGTGGCATGGCTGCGCGTCTGCTGGCCGCCGGACACGAACTCACCGTCTGGAATCGGACAGCCGAGGCTGCCACTGAGTTGGTCGCCGCCGGGGCCTTCCTTGCCGCGAGCCCCGCAGCGGCCGCCGACGGCGCCGATGTCGCCATCGTCATGGTCAGCGACGACGACGCCTCTGGCGCGGTCTGGCTCGGACCCGACGGCCTGTTGGCCGGTAAGGCGAAGGCGGGCGCGTTCGCCGTGGAGTGTTCGACCTTGTCACGGCGCTGGGTCGGGGAGCTCTCCGGGGTGTCGTCGGCGGCCGGTTGGCGCTACCTCGATTGCCCGGTGACCGGACTGCCGGACGCCGCCGCGGACGGACAGCTCACCCTGCTGGTGGGCGCCGCGTCCGACGACCTCGCCGAGGTGCGACCGGTGCTGGCGGCGTTCAGTGCCGAGATCCGGCATTTCGGACCGGTGGGTGCCGGCACCGCCTACAAGCTGATCGTGAACCTGATCGGCGCTGTCCAGATCGCCGGCGTGGCCGAAGGCCTGGCGATGGCACAGCGGGCCGGGCTGAATCTGGCCCAGGTGGCTGAGGCGCTGGCGTCCGGTCAGGCGGCAAGCCCGCAGGTGGTGCGCAATGTGGCCCGAATGGTGGCCGATGACCACTACGGTCCGGTGACCTTCTCCGGACGCCTGCGACGCAAGGACGCCGCCTACGCTCTGGCCCTGGCTGAGGAGTTGGGCATGGCCGCCCCCTTCGGTGAGGTCGCCGTCTCGACCCTGGACGACCTGCTCGCTGCCGGCCTCGGCGAGGCGAACGAATCGGCGGTGATCGAGGTGGCGCGGTCGCGCTCGCGGGAGCAGTTGTAGGGGCTTCCCGGTCCCGAACGGGCACGGCTTGCCACACTGGAGTCATGCGAGTCCATGTGGGAAGTGACCATGCCGGCTGGGAGTTGA
>JAJTBJ010000283.1 GCA_021286985.1 Propionibacteriales bacterium
CTGCCCCTTCGTGCCGGTCTTACCGGCCACCGGGTAGCCGATGTAGCCGGCCGCGCGTCCGGTACCGCTGTGGACGACCTGGGTGAGGGCGTAGGTGACGTCCTGGGAGACGTCAGGCTCCACGCCCTGCACGCCGGTGGTGTCGGCGAGGTAGACCTGCTTCGCGTCCGGGTTGGGGGTGCCGTCGGTGTTCCTCGGTGGGGCATCCCACACCTCTGCGACCACGTGCCAGGGGCGATGCAGCCCGAGGTTGGCGAAGGTCGAGTAGCCGGACGCCTGATCGATCGGGCTCACGATGGGAGTGCCGAGCGGCATGTAGGCATCGTTGTCCCACCCCTGGCTGCCCGTGGGGACGCCGGCGTCATTGGCAGCCAGACTGACCGCTGCGCCGCCGCCCTTCAACTGGCTGACCAGGTTGAAGTAGGCCGGGTCGATCGAGTTGGTGGTGGCGTCCTGCAGGTTGACCTTCTTGCCGTTCGGGTTGGGCAGGTAGCCGCTGCCATGCCGAATGGTTTGGCGACTGACCTGGTCGGTGAGCGTCCAGCCCTCGCGCAGGGCGGCGGTGAGCGCGTAGGTCTTGAAGGTCGAACCGGTCTCGCGTGGGGTGGTGGCCCAGTTGCGGGAGTTCTTCACGAAGTCGGGGTTGCCGGCGTAGATCGCGATCACCCCGCCGGTGGCGTTGTCGAGCGATGCGATCGCGCCATGAAGGGTCTTGGCCTTCTTCTTATCGCCGTAGGAGGCGCGCAGGGTCTGCTCCTGGGCCACCTTGACCGCGGCGGCCTGGGCGTCCTGGCGGAAGGTGGTGATCACCCGCAAGCCGCCGCCGGCGATCTGCTGGTCGGTGAACCCCTTGGCGATGAGCTCGTTGCGCACCATGGTCAGCAGGAAGCCCTTCTCGCCGCCCATCCGCTGATCGGTGTCTTCCGGCACCATGGCCGGCAGCGTGCCGTAGATGGCCGCCTTCTCCGACGGCGTGATCTTGCCCATCTCCTGCAGTCCGTTGAGGGCGTACTGGTAGCGCTCGAGCAGATCGGCGGCCTGCTTGTCACCCTTGCCCGGATCAAGGTTGCCCGGCGAGTTCGCGATCGCGCACAAGGCGGTGGCTTCGGCGATCGACAACGTCGAGACGCTCTTCTTGTAATAGGCCTGCGAGGCGGCTTCGATGCCGTAGGCGCCGCGGCCGAAGTAGACGGTGTTGAGGTAGCCGCCGAGGATCTCTTCCTTGCTCATCTCCTGGCCCATCTTGGCCGCCAGCAGAATCTCGGTGAACTTGCGGCTGAAGCTGCGCTCCTGGGTGAGGTACATGATCTTGATGTACTGCTGAGTGATCGTCGAGCCGCCGCCGGACGCCGTGGCGTCGGACGGCATGATGCCGACCAGGCCGAGCGCGGCGCGGAAGAGGCCGGTCACCGAGATGCCGGGGTCGGTCCAGAAGGTGCGGTTCTCCGCGGCGACGATGGCGTCCTTGACCGTCTGCGGGATCTGGTCGTAGTTGAGGACCACCCGGTTCTGCACCTGGAACGACCCGATCGGGGTCTTGCCGTCGTCGTAGTAGACGAAGGTGGTGGTGGTGCGGAAGTCGGCGTTGGGGTCGGGCAGCTTGGTGTTGACGTAGGCGTAGGCGACCACACCGGTGCCCACCAGCGCGACGCTGAGAATGCCGACCAGCGTCCACAGGCCTGCGCGCAGCCAGGGGTTCTTCTTGCCCTTGCCCTTGCCTGCCTTTGGTGTGTTCGAGGTCGACGACGCCACAGCGTCTACTCGCTTCGGATTACCCATAAATATCCTCAACGGTCTGCTGTCGGCGGGGCGGACGGCGCCGGGTGCCGTCACCGAGCAGGTAGGTGGAAATCATGTGGTTCCAGCCGCACTTGGTACAAACCTCGACCACGCGCACTGTGAACTCACCGTAGTGGTTCTGCATCTCGATCAGCTCATCGCGGGACTTGATTCGGCCAGAGTATTGGCCGAGTTGGTCGCCGAACACGTAGTTGAGGTTGGCCAAGGCGTCGCGATCACAGATCGGGCACGGAGTCGTGGACGGCTCACCGTGATGAATGGCCGAGCGGATCAGCAGAGGATCTGCATCACACGGGTCGGCCTCGTCCAGCGACCGCTGGGGTCGACGAGCAGCCTGCAGCGCGTGCCGGCGCTGCAGCCCGAAATCAACCTCTTGCCGCTTCGACCACATGGCTTCCAGGGTAGTTGCCCAATTCCAGTGGGTCGATTCG
>JAJTBJ010000284.1 GCA_021286985.1 Propionibacteriales bacterium
CTGGCCGGCGAACCTGCGGTCAGCTTCACCGTCTTCGCCGAACACGGCACCACCACTGATCCGATGCCCTGCCACGCCGACACCAGCTACAGCTCGGTGATGATCTTCGGCCAGGTCAGCCCGGTCAGCGATCTCACCGAGTCCGCCGAGGCACTGCAGGGCCTGGTGTCCAAGCTGCTGCCCGGCTTCTACCGCAGCCGGATCACCGATCGGCTGGTCGACAACTACCGCTCCGGCATGGACGACAACCCGGTGGCGGTCTACCGACTCACCCCCGACCGGCTCACCGCCAAGCAGAACCTCGCCGATCCGGGCGAGTTGTTCACCACCGAGAAGAAGGGAAGCACCCCATGACCACCACCCTCGAGCTCGTCGGCGTCTCCAGCTTCACCGAGCACGCCGACGGCAGCATCGCCGAGTGCACCCTGAATCAGCCGAACGTGATCGCTACCTCGGTCGGCGATCTGGTGCCACGGCACTCCCGTCCGGACGCCCGCAGCAAGGAACTGAAGTCGGTGTCGTTCTATCCCTCCGGGGCGGTGCGCAGCATCAGCCTGGACGCTCAGCAGGACGTGACCACGCCGATCGGCGACTTCCCGGCCGAGTTGGTCACCTTCTACGAGACCGGTGAGGTCGACTCGGTCTTCCCGCTGAACGGTCAGATCGGCTTCGGGTGGAGCGAGCGCGAGGAGAAGGAGTTGGCCGAGACCTACTCCTTCGGCTTCAGCTTCGGCACGGTGACCACCAAGATCATCGGGATTCGCTTCTACGCCACCGGCGAGGTGAAGAGCCTGATCCTGTGGCCGGACGACGTGATCGCGCTGCGCACGCCGATGGGCGTCCAGCGCGTGCGGACGGGCTTTCGGGTCTTCCCCACCGGGGAATTGGAGTCGTTCGAGCCGGCCTCCCCGGTCGACATGATGACCCCGATCGGTGTGGTTCGCGCCTATGACGTCAGTGCCCTCACCATCGACGCCGACTACAACTCGGTGCGTTTCGACGAGCGTGGCACCCTGACCCACATCGCCACCTCCGGTGACATCGTGGTGCGCTCAGCAGAACTCGGGCGGGTGCGGATCGCTTCGCGCACGCGGCTGGCGCTGTCGAAAGACACCCCGGTGAAGCTGCCGATCACGATCGCCTTCGGTGCCGATCAGGTGACGATCGGCAACGGCACCGAGGAGCACACCTTCACCGTTTCGGAATGCCGCTTTCTCGCACTTCCCGATATTGACCCAGATGGGCTGATCGAGTGCGATACCGATTGCAATACCTGCGCGACCGATTGCGCCTGAGCCCGGGGGTGAATCCATGCTGCTCGCTGCCTTACTGAACGCCGACGGCCAGGCTGTGACGCCGGCCACCGGCGGCACCGTCCATGTCTTCGAGGATGTCGACGGCTATTGGACGGTGGTCCGCACTACTGAGTTCACCTCCATCGGCGACGGCTCGATGGACGAGTTGCGCCACCGGGTCGAGGAGTTGTGTCACTGGCTCAGCGACTGCACCGTGCTGGCCGCCGGGGTGACCAATGGCTACTACCGCGTGACCTTCGCCAGCTTCGGGGTGACGTTGTGGCCGGTGCGCGGGACGCCGGAGCAGTTCGTCGACCTGATCGCGAATGCCTATCGACAAGCGGCGACTCAGCCCGAACAGCCGGCGGTCGAGGAGCCGGCGATTCAGATCAACGAACTTCCGGCACGTCCGGGCCACTTTCGGGTCGACCTGCGCAATGCCATGGGCAAGCCCGGCGCCCACACCAGCAAGGAGGTGTTGCTGCCGTTCCTGGCCGAGAACAACTTCCGCCAACTGGAGGTGCTGTGCGATCACGTGCCGAAGTGGTTCGCCCGGGTGCTGCCGGAGTTCCAGCTGACCAGCAAGGAGCAGAACCGGGACGACTACGTCCAGGTGAGCATCTACCCGCTGAAAGGCCGGGCGATCTCATCGCGTCCAACCTTCGATTTCCAGGATCTGACTTGTTACACAGCTCTTTCCTGAGTTCATCCTGCTGTAACGAAATGCCTGCTTGACTGGAACTAAGAAATACCGATCACCCGATCATCATTTCCCGGTCACTGGCGACGTCCCCGGCTCTCACCCGAAAGGCCCACCATGACCGCCTACCCCAGCTTCGCCAGCAAGCCACTGTCGACGTCCAAGCTGTCGACCAGCGAGCATCCCTGTTTTGATGAGGATGCGCGGTCTCGGACCGCGC
>JAJTBJ010000018.1 GCA_021286985.1 Propionibacteriales bacterium
CGGCGGGCTGTTGATCCTGCTGACGATCGTCGCGGTGATCGTCGGCGGCGTCCGCGCCTACCGCCAGCAATCGAGCCTGGGCTGGTTCGTCACCGCCGGGGTGTTGTTCGCACTGACGCTTGTCGCGTTCGCGGTGACCGCGGTCATCGGTTTACGGGAGGGGCTGCTGGGGGCGAGTGAGCCCGCCGAGGTGCCCTGCGAAAAGGTCGCGGCTTTCGTGGACGCGGCGGGACTGCCCGCAGGCATGACCGATGCGCGGTGCACCTACACGGGCTTCCAGGATTCGTTCTACCTGATGAACGGCACCGTCGGGCGGGCAGAGGCGGCGACCTGGTTGGCCCAGTTTCCGGGCCACCCCAAGCTGACCACCACGGATTGCGCCACCGGAGCCACGATCTGCACCGGACAGATCGCGTTCACTCCGAAGGCCACTGGCGGGGCGGAGTTCGCCGGCTTCGAGGCCACCGAACTGCCGGACGGACGCCTGCAGTTCACGTTCACCGCACTGAACACCTAACCAGGCAGGTGTGGGCCGGTGATCAGCCCCACCAGAAGGAGGTGGCGATGATCGCGTACAGGCCGATCAGAGCCGCCCCTTCGAGCCAGTTCGACTTGCCGTCGAAAGTGATCACGATGGTCGCCAGGACGGCCACCGCGACCGCCATCACCAGCATCGGGGAGAACACCAGGGTCAACGCCGTGAAGCCCAGCAGGTTGGAGGCGATCACCAGCACCGGGGCCAACACCAGCGCGATCTGCAGTGGGGAGTTGATGACTACCGCGAAGGCGGTTTCGGACTGGTTCTTGGCCGCCAACTGCACTCCGACCACGTTCTCGACGGCATTGCCGGCGATGGCCACGATGACCAATCCGGAGAACGCTTCAGAGATGTTCAGTGCCTGCATGGCCGGTTTGAGGGCCTGGACGAACCAGTCCGAGACGAACGCCGCCGCCACGGCCGCACCGGCCAGCAGCGCGATCGCCACCGGCAGGGACCACCGTGGTGCCTCGGTCGGCTCGGCGATGATGCCGGGTGAGTCCGCCTTGCGGATCGACGCGGGCAGGCTGAGGGCGAACAGCAACAGCAGTACCACTGCGGTGATCAGGCTCAACGTGGTTTCGTGCGGCTCGGCCGGGGTGTGCACGTAGGTGGCCAAGGACGGCATCACCATGGCGGCCACTGACACGAACAGCATCACGCCGATCCACTGAGCTCGTTCGGAGTTGAGCTTCTGGGTGCCGTGCTTGATGCCGCCGACCACAAAGCTGAGCCCCAGCACCAGCAGCAAGTTCGCCAGGATCGAACCGATCAGTGCCGCCTGCACCACCGCGACCAGTCCGGCCTTCAGCGCGAACAGCGCGATGAAGAGCTCCGGCAGGTTTCCCAAGGCCGACTGCAGTACCCCGGTGGCGCCAGGACCGAAGCGGTCGCCCAACTGCTCCACCGCGCGTCCGACCAGGGCGGCGAGCGCGGCCACGGCCACGGCCGACACCGCGAAGGCCAGCACCGATCCCTGTCCACTGGTCAGGCCGGAGGCGGCGATACCCACAGCACAGATCGCGAACAGGACCAGGTCAGAACGCTCAAAGTGCGTCGTGCCCACTGTGCCGGTCTTTTCTGGCCCTGCAGTCATATCGGCAGCCTAGCGCCGGCACCCGGGACGGTTCGGGCGGGGGTTTCGACACGCGGCTGCGCCGCTGCTCAACCAGCTTGCCGATGTGGCCTGCTCACCAGCCTCGGGAGAGGCGGCCTGCGCGAGCAGCGGCACGCGGCGAGGACGCACTACGCCTGCGCGGCCTGGTCCTTCAGGCGCTGCTTCTCGGCGATCACGTCGCGGTAGGTGTCGCGTTCGCGCAGCAGCCAGTAGGGCGGGTTGGCGATCAGTTCGCCGATCTGATCGGCGGTCAAGGCCTCGGTGATGCCGCCGCGCACCAGGCCGGAGCGCGAAATGCCGAGCTTCTGGGCCATCACCTCTTTGGGGAACGGCCCGTTGCGACGCAGTTCGACCAACCAGGCCGGCGGGTCGGCGCGCAGGGCGTCCAACTCGGCGCGGGTGATCGGGGCGCTCTGAAACTCCTGCGGCGCGGCCGGCAGGTAGATGCCCAGCTTGCTGGCAGCGGTGGAAGGTTTCATCACTTGGCTCACGCCCGGCAGCTTATCTCGGCCTGGCTGGGCTAGCGTGGACGGGTGCAGACCTCCCGTGAACCCCAGCCCGCGCTCCGGGTGGGCTACGTGCCCGGCGTCACGCTCACCAAGTGGCGCGAGGTCTGGGCCGAACGCTTTCCCCGCCGTCCGCTGGAGGTCATCGAGGTCGACCAGGACGACCAACGCCGCGCCCTCGATGACGGCGAGGTCGACGTGTGCTTCGTCCGGCTGCCGATCGAGCTCGACGAGCTGCACCTGATCAAGCTGTACGAGGAACTGCCGGTGGCGTGGGTGTCGAAGGATCACCTGCTGGCTGCCGCCGATGACGAGGTGGCGCTCGCCGACCTCGTCGAGGAGACGGTGGTGACCACGGTGACCGGCTTCCATCTCGATCTGGTCGCCGCCGGCGAGGGCGTGCTGCTGGTGCCCCAGTCGGTGGCCCGCAGCCATAGCCGCCGCGACTTCCCCTACCGGATCGTCACCGATGCACCGTCCACCACCGTCGGGCTGGCCTGGCTGAAGGACAACCCGCACGAGCTGATCGAGGAGTTCATCGGCGTCGTGCGCGGACGCACCGCCAACAGCTCCCGCACTGCCAAGGAACGCGCGGCCAAGAAGCCCGCACCGGCCAAGAGCCCCCGCGAGACGAAGCCCCCGAAGCTCGGTCAGAAGCGGGGCGGCCAACGACGGGGACGCCGCTGAGTCGGGAGGCCAATCTGGCTGCCTGGTGCAGGCGAGAGACCAGCTGATCGGCACTTACGCCACCACCGACGACCCGATCTGATCGGTTTCACTATCGCTGCCCCGGTCGCGATGCCACACTGCCGCAATGGACGTCGAACTGCGCGAGATCCGTGACTTCCTGGCCAGTCACCCGCCCTACAGCGCGCTGCCCGCCGATGAGCTGGACGAGCTGCCTGCCCGAATGCATCTGCGCTACTTCCGGCGCGGCACCACGATCGTCGAGCTGAACAAGCCGAACTACTCGCTGTTCCTGCTGCGCTCCGGCGCGGTCGACATCTACCGGGACGGCCGCGACCTGGTGGAGCGCGCCGAGGTGGGCAACACCTTCGGCACCTCATCGGTGCTCAGTCACATGCCCTCGCGCTACCGGATCGTGGCCATCGAGGATTCCCTGGTGCTGGTGCTGCCGGGCGAGGTGTTCAGCCAACTCGTCCGCGCGCATGCCGAGTTCGCCGACTACTTCAACACCGGGACGTCCGGAGTGATGAAGCGCGCGGTGGCCCAGCTGGAGAACGACACCAGCGGCCGGATCATCCTCAAGACCCGGGTCGGCGACATCGTCCGCCGGGAACCGATCACCGCGCCGCCCACGATCACGATTCGGCAGGCGGCCCGGGTGATGACCGAACACCGAGTTTCGGCGCTGTTGATCACCGAGGGCGACCGGAGCCGGGGCATCGTCGCCGACCGCGACCTGCGCAGCAAGGTGGTCGCCGCCGAGGTGTCCCGCGAACAGCCGATCACCACGATCATGACCGCCGACCCGATCACGATCGGCAGCAACGCACTGGCCGTCGAAGCCATGCTCGAGATGCTCAGCATCAACATCCATCACCTGCCGGTGGTCGACGACGACAAGCTGCTGGGCCTGGTGTCCTCCGGTGACCTGATGCGGTTGGAGACGGCCAACCCGGTGTTCCTGGTCGGCGACATCGCCAAGCAATCCTCTGCCGAAGGCCTGGCCACCGTCACCGCCCGGCTGCCGCAACTGGTGGCCCAACTGGTCGAGCAGGACGCCAGCGCTGAGGAGATCCACCGGCTGGTGACCGCGGTCAGCGACGCCACCACCCATCGCCTGCTGCAACTGGCCGAGGCCGAGCTGGGGGCCCCGCCGGTGGCGTACGAGTGGCTGGTGCTCGGTTCACAGGGACGCTACGAGCACGGCTTGGGCAGCGACCAGGACCACGTCCTGCTGCTCGATGACGCGGCCAGCGCCGAGCACGACGCCTACTTCGCTGACCTGGCCGAATATGTCACCGCGGGTCTGGAGACCTGCGGCTACCCGCGCTGCGTCGGTGGGGTGATGGCGGTGAATCCGCGCTGGCGGCAGACCTTGAAGGCCTGGGAGGCCGACTTCCATCGCTGGATGCTGGAGCCGGCGTCCGAAGCCGTCCTGCATGCCCAGATCTTCTTCGACTTCCGCTCGGTCCACGGCGGGTCGATGCGCGCCGATCAGCTGCGCGAGACCGTCCGGACGTTGGCGCCGAAGTCGCCACGCTTCCTCGGTCACCTCGCCGCCGAAGCTGTCGAGCGGCAGCCACCGATCGGGTTCTTCCGAGGCTTTGTGGTCGAGCGCGGCGGCGGCCCGCAGTCGGGGCTTGACCTGAAATCGTCGGTGCACTGCATCGTCGAGATGGTGCGAGTACTGGCCCTGGCCAACGGCATTCCTGCGGTGAACACGGTCGAACGGCTGCACGCGGTGGCGGCGTCCGGGGCGATGAGCGCCGAAACCGAAAGCGCAATCATGGACGCGTTCGAGCTGATCACCTACCTGCGCCTACGCCATCAGGCCCGGTTGGTGGCGGCCGGCGAGAGCCCGAGCAACACCGTCTCGCCCGACGATCTGTCGGCATTGGAGAAGAAGCATCTGCGTGATGTGTTCGGGATCATTCGGCGCGCCCAGCAGGCGTTGGCCTACCGCTACCAGACCCATCTGATGTCGTGAGCGCCCCGATGTGGTTCAACAGTCGCTCCTGGAACCGGGTCACCCAAGACATCCCCGACGGTCCGATCCGGCGATATGTGGTCGACGACAAGCCGGAACCGGCCACCCCGCTGAGCGTGGCCCGGCTGTTGGCCGTCGACGTCGAAACCACCGGCCTGGATCCCAAGAAGGACCAGATCCTCAGCATCGGCTTCGTCCCGGTCAACGGCACCGAGATCGACTTGTCGGGGGCCGGTCAGGTGCTGGTGCGCGCCGGCGTGGAGGTGGGTGAGTCGGCCCGCATTCACGGCATCACCGACGACGCGCTGGCCGATGCCTTGCCGCCGGCGGCTGCTCTCGACGTGATCTTCGCCGCCCTGCATGGGCGGGTGATGATCTGTCATCACGCCGCCATCGAGACCGGCTTCATCGGCAACGCCTGCAATGCCGTCCACGGGTTCCGTCCCCGGTTGAGTGTGGTGGACACCCTCGCGTTGCAGTTCCGGTTACTGAGTCAGGGCTTCGACGATGAGCCGCCCGCGGGCAGCCTGCGACTGTGGACCGCGCGCAGCCAGTTCGGCCTGCCGCGATACGCCGCCCACAATGCGTTGACCGATGCGCTGGCGTGCGCAGAGTTGTATCTGGCTCAAACGGCCGAGTTGCAGGCGGCCAGCACCAAGCCGCTCACCTTGAAGTCGGTGCTGAAGTACTGATGCCCGCACCCCGCTGACCTCGGCGCCCGGACGTTCGCCGCTGCAGGGGTCAGCGCTGCAGGTAGGCCAGCACCGCCAACACGCGGCGATGGTCCTGCGGCGATTCGCTCAGGCCCAGCTTGGCGAACACATTGCTGACGTGCTTCTCCACTGCCCCGACACCGATGGTCAACCGCTCGGCGATGGTGGCGTTGCTGCGTCCTTCGGCGACCAACTCCAGCACCTCGCGCTCGCGGCCGGTGAGGGTCGCCAGCGGGTCGCGCGGGGCGCTGACCAGGCGGCGCACCACTTCAGGATCGAGCACCGTGCCGCCGTCGGCCACCCGACGCAGAGCTTCGTCCAGATCGTTCAGGCTGGTCAGGCGGTCTTTGAGGAGGTAGCCGATGCCACCGCCCGCCCCGGCCAACAACTCGCGGGCGTAGACCGTCTCGACGTACTGGCTGAGCACCAGCACCGGGGTGGAGGGAATGGCGCGGCGCACCGCCAACGCGGCCCGGATGCCTTCGTCGCGGAAGCTGGGCGGCAGCCGGACGTCGGTCACCACCACGTGGGGCTGCAACGCAGCGACCTGGGCGATGAGGTCCTCGGCGTCACCCAGGGCGGCCACGCAGGTGTGCCCGGCTTCTTCCAGCAGCCGGACGACGCCTTCGCGCAGCAGGACGGAGTCCTCGACCAGCATCACGCGCAACGACGGGGTGGCTGAGCTCATGCTTCAGCCTATGGCCCCATCTGCCGATACCGGGACGGTGACATCGACCCGCGTCGGGCCGCCGTCGGGGCTTTCGATGGTGAGGGTGCCGAGCAGCCCTGACACCCGCTCGCGTAACCCGGAAAGGCCGTGGCCGGCGGTGAAACTCGCGCCGCCGTGGCCGTTGTCGACCACGCTCAGCCGCACCCGCGCGGGCTCGTCGGCATGTACCTGAGCGACCAGTTCAGCCTGGGTCGCCCCGGAATGCTTGGTCAGGTTGGTGAGCAGCTCGGCGACCACGAAGTACAGCGCACGGGCCACTTCGGACGGCACCGCGTCGTCGAGGCCGGGATCCACGGTGACGCTCACCGGCACGGTGGACTGTTCGGCCAAGGCCTCCAGGGCGAGGCGCAGCCCGCGATCGGTGAGCAGTGGCGGCGCCACTCCGCGGGACAGTGCTCGCAACTCCTCCAGGGCGGCCTGGGCCTGGGCGCGGGCCTGGCGGGCGTACTCGGCGGCCTCCTCGGTCTCCCCCGAGGCGGCGCGGCGTTCAGCGGCGGCCAGGTCGAGCTGCAGCCGGATCAGGCGTTGCTGCGGGCCGTCGTGCAGGTCGCGTTCGAGCTTGCGCATGGCGGTGTCCTCGGCGTGGACGGCCGATTGGCGTCCGGCGGCTTCCTGGCGGGCGACCGCACTCAGGTCGTCGGACGGCCAGCGTCCCAGCATCAGCCGGGCCAGGCCGTGCTGGACGGCGGTGAGCCCGCTGATCACCCAGGGCAGGGTGACGGCGAACAGCACGCCGGTGACGGAGAAGATGGCGACCTGGAGCACGCGCCCGCTCCACCCGGTGAGCGGTGGCAGGTGAGAGATCAACCAACCTGGCCAGTCGGCTTGCGGCTCGGGATCGGGCAGGAAGCCCTGCCACAGGCCGTAGCTCAGCCCACCTAAGGCGGTCGCCCACCAGGTGACCGCGATGCTGAAGGTGACGGTGGCGACGATCGGGCCCACCAACATCTGATGAGTCAGGTAGCTCCAGTAGTGGCCGGAGCGTAACGGCTGGAGCAGCCGGGTGAGCGCGTGCGCCTGCGGTTGCGGCAGCGGCCATTCGGGCTCGGCGATCGGCTCGCGTCCGGCCCAAGTGGCGATCGATCGTTCCAGCTGGCCGAAACGGCGGGCGAGCAGCAGCGCGCCCACCATCAGCGGCACACCGATCACCAGCACGAAGGTGCCGACCCCGGTGAAGAACACCGTCGACAGCACGGTCAGTGCGATCATCGCCACCACGAACTCCAGGAGCAGGTAGGCGGTGGCGCCGGGAGCCAGGCGCCACGCGCGCAGGTAGCCGCCGTGGGGGGCGGGAATCTCGTGGGGCATCACAC
This sequence comes from Propionibacteriales bacterium, assembly GCA_021286985.1. Lineage (GTDB taxonomy): Bacteria > Actinomycetota > Actinomycetes > Propionibacteriales > Propionibacteriaceae > Propionicimonas. The sequence goes on from JAJTBJ010000018.1 coordinate 7,592, forward strand.
TCTCCTTGATCGGTGCTCGGGACACCTTCAACTTAGGAAAGTCGCGCGTTCACCGGAATCAGGATCGCACCCGTCTTCACCAGGGGGTTAACCCCACCCCCGACCGCTCGCCGAATGACGTCACCGACTGACGAAGGGCGGGTTGTTCTCGATCACTCGAGGACGGCCGGCGTCGTTGACCGCGACGTAGTGGAAGGTGCCTTCGGTGACGAAATCATGCTCTTCGGCGTAGTTGTGCACCAGGTCACGGGCCCACACCTCCAGCCGGATGGTCATCGAGGTGCGCCCCACCTTCACCAGCTCGGCGAAGATGCTCACCGTCTCGCCCACCGCGACCGGACGCCGGAAGTCCACCTGTTCGACCGCGACCGTGGCCGAGCGGCCTTTGGCGACCTCACCGGCCATCAGACCGGCGGCGATGTCCATCTGCGACAGCAGCCAGCCGCCGAAGACGTCACCCCACGGATTGGTGTCGGCAGGCATCGCCAGGGTGCGCAGCACCAGCAGTCCCCGCGGCTCGCGGTTGGCTTCGGGTTCGTCCACGCTCGGGTCCTTCTCTCGGTGGTGTCTCGACCCTACTGTGCGGGCGCCGCGCAGGATCAGCCGATCGCCTCGGCAGCCAGCGCCTTGTCGTTGCGGGGCAGGCCGTCGACGCGGCCATCGCGGTCGCCGAGCCCTGCCATCGTGGTCAGCCATCGCTGCCGGGTCTGCTGGGTGCTGCCCTTCAGCGGGCTGAACCGGTGGACCCCGACGGTCCGCACGCCGCAATAGCCGAGGGTGGCGGTACGCAAGGCGACCACGGCCGCGTCCCGATACGCCAACAAGTTGTAGAAACCGGGGGTGTCGTGGGTCATCACCAGCCGGGCGGTGCGACCGCCGAGCAGCTTGGTCCAGCGGGCCCCCTCGCCGTAGCGGAAGGCGTCGCCGGCCAGGAACGTCCGGTCGATCCAGTTCGTCAGTACCGCCGGATAGGTGCCCCACCATTGGGGGAAGAAGATCACCACATGCTCGGCCCAATGCAGGTCGGCGATGTCTTCGGCGACGCTGGCCTCCAGGTGGGCGTAGGCGTCCGGACGGGCGCGCAGTTGCTCACGGGAGGTGGGCGAGCCGACGAAGTCCTCGGCCAAATCGCGAATGCGCACCTCGCCTCCGGAGGCTTCGGCCGCGGCGGCATAGGCACGGGCCAGTTCATGATTGAAACTGTTCAAAATCGGATGGCCGATGACCACCAAAATGCGGCGAGGATTCATCGTGGCAACTCCTTTTCACGGATGCGGTCGGTGAGCGCAGACAACTCCACGTTCAAACGCTCGGGGTCGATGGTGGGGCCAGCACCGGAAGCCGGTGCAAAGACCGTCGCCAGTTCGGCTTCGAGTTGGGCGCCGGCGGCAGCCAACTTGCGGCCACCGGTCTCGGTGAGTTCGACCAGCACCCGGCGACCGTGCTGCGGATCGCTGACCCGTCGGACGAGCCCGCTGGCCTGAAGGGCTGGCAGGCGTTTGCTCACTGCCGCCTTGGTGACCCGCAGGCATCGGGCGAGTTCCGTCAGGTCGGCACCCGGGTATTGGTCGATCACGACCAGGTACTCGAACTCGTTGAAGCTGAGTTGGTGATCGCGCCGCAGCAGCGCGTCGGCGTAGTTGTCCATCACCGACACCAACTCGTGCAGGGTCACCATCGCGCTCTCAGCCATGGCATGAGTCAACCAGTTGACACCCAGCAAGTCAACTGGTTGACATCATCTCGACGGGCCGACCCTCTCCACAGAGGTGGGACCCGGCAATCGTTGCGGCCGCCATAATGGCCCCATAAATGAGGGCGATTAAGGGCAAATAGAACGGGCGAAAAAGTCACCTTCGTGGGGGACTTCGCAAAGCCGACTTTCCCGCTAGGTTGAAAAGGCGGTGGCGGCCGCAACGTTCTTCCGCATCACGGTGCGGTATTCCCGGTGTACTCATCTCCGACACGGCCGCCACCTCACAGACGAGCAGGTCTTTGAGGGGGGACAGGCGAGTGCAACCGGCGGTATCCGGGTGGCTGAAGGCCGCCCAGAATCAGCAGGCCCAGCGATCCGCAGCGATCGTGCGGGCTGCGACGGCATTGGTGCTGGGGTTCTGCCTCAGCACCGCGGGAGCCGTGACGGCGCTCGCTGATGACACTCCCGTGACCCCTGCTGCGGCACCGGCTGACGCCACCACGCCGAACCCTGCGCAGGCCGTCGCCGCACCTGCCACCTCGGCGCAATCGGCGTCTCCCGCGGTACCTTCCCCGACCGGTTCCATCCCGGAGCCTTCCATCCCGGAGCCTTCCATCCCGGGCAGCCCCAGCTCGACCGATCCCGCCCCGACCGGTGCCACGCCCACCGGCTCCGCCACGGTCAGCGGTGGCAGCGTCCACGCCAGCGCCGAGGACGATGCCCCGACGTTGTCCTTGAACGTGGTCATCGCCAACGATGGGACGCCGAGCTGGGATGCCGACTCAGCCGCCGGCAACGATTCCTCGGCGACCAACGGCATCGTCAGGGTCAACGACTCGGTCACGTATCGCATCAACTACGCGGTCAACGGGGCCACCGGCAAGAACACCACCTTGTCGATCACCTTCCCCCAGGGCATGGAGGTCACCGGCGTCCCCGGCTTCTGCGCCGCTGGTTCCACGTTGCTGCCCAGCACCGCCGGCACCCCGACACTGCCGGTCACCGACGCCACCTACACCAGCCTGAACGAGCAGGTGCTCACCTGCGTCGTGGGCGACAAGACCAACGCGTCCGAGAGCGTCTCGGTGACCGCGAAAGTGCTCGGCTATGTACCCAACGGACACCAACTCGTCCTGCCTCAGGCCCGCATCACGGCCGGCTACGGCAGTGGGCAGACCGCGACCACCACTGAGGACGCTCCGCCCACCGTCACCGCTTCGTCGCGGCTGAAGTGGGACGTCTCCAAGAACGGCATGAGCACCACCGCCGACTCCACCACCTTCTGGGGTCCGGGGACGATCAACTGCCCGTGGAACACCTCCCTTGCCTGCCTGCAGACCAACTACTCGTTGTTGATCGGAGCACCCGTCAACGGCAAGGGCGCCATGCCGGCCACCGGCGACTTCGTGCTCACCGATGACCTGAGCCCGGCGGCGCTGTACCCCAGCCTGCCTCAGGCCTCCCTCGACGCGATGAATGCGGACCTGGCCACGTACGGCAGCAGGATCCTGGTGAACACCACCGGGAGCACCCTGGCCCCGGCCTCCACCCTTCCGGCGACCCCCAGCGCGACCGACTACCAGCGCGACGTCCGCAAGTCGGGCACGCCGACCTGGGGTGCGCAGCTCCCCGGCAACGTCAGTGCGCCTGGCGTACCGGCGACGATCCGGATCAGCGGCACCGACACCACCTTGAGGACCTTCCCCACCTTCACCGGCAGCGGCACGGTGGCGATTCCCACCGCCACCGCGTACGCGGTCTCGCTGCTGGTGCAGCTCTACACCCCCGTCGTGACGGTCAAGACGTTCGGCACCAACGTGGGTACTTCGTGGACGTTGCCCACGCGCAACACCTACACCAACTTCACCGTGGCCGGTCTGGACGGCGAGACCCAGACCGTCCAGCCGACCTGGAACGACTACCGGTCCACGAGCCAGGTGGTCTCGGTGCAGGCCGGCTTCGGTGAATGGTTCGCCGGTGAGCCGCGGGCCGCCGGCAACATGACCGCGGCGGCCTACAACCCGAGCTGGGGGGTGTCCGAAGGCCCCGCCGGCGGCGCGTTGGCACGCAGCGGCGCGGTGAGCGTCACCCCTGGTCAGACCGTGATTTCGATGTTGCGGTTCGATGGACCCACCCTCGCCGACTCCAGCGCCTGGTCAGGACTGGGTTGCGACACCTGGGACAACAGCAAGCTGCAGCTGCAGGCCAAGGACTATCCCGCAGGGGCCGGCAGCGCGAGCGCTCAGTGGATCCCTTCCGGGGGCGTCACCGCGGTCTGGCCGTCGGGGCTGAGCCGTAACGGACGCAATGCCACCCAACCCTCGGACGCGCCCGCCTATGTGGTGCAGTACTCGGCCACCGGTGGTGCCGGCAGCGGAAACGCCTCCACCTGCACCGATGCGCAGGGACCGTGGTACGACTCGCCGTCGGCGGTGCCCGGCAACGATCCGACGCTGGCCGCTCAGGGCATCTACTCGGCGGTGAGTCGGGTGCGGGTGTGGACCGACCTTCCGGTCACCACGTCCGGGCAGCGGACGTTCCTGTGGTTCTCCATCGGGCTCCACGTCGCCGATACCGGATTGAGCACCGGCGACATCCTGCCCAACTGGGCCAGTGTGTTGTTCGACTACAGCGCGCGTGACCGCGCCGCCATGCTCGCCGACGGCACCCTGCGCTGGAGCACCTCCACCTTCAACGCCAGCACCAATGGCGGCGCTCCTGGCGATCGGCTGATCGCAGCCCTCGGTCAGACCAGGATCACTGACCGGGTCCGCAAGGGCACCACCGATGCCTTCACCGTGACCCCGCCGGAGGTGACCGGTGGTGACACTGTGCAGTTCCAACTGTCACCCACGCTCACCAGCGCCTCGTCCGCGCCGGCGGTCGCCGACGTATGGGTCGAGGATTGCCTGCCGAGCTCACTGAACTACGCCGCAGCCACCCGGACGCCGAACATCGTCGCCGCGACCGCACCGGCCGACGCCAAGATCACCTGCCCGGCCGGGACGGGGACCTACGTCCGCTGGGTGATCCAGAACGCGGTGCTGAATGCCGCCATCGATCCGATCATCCTGTCCACCACGGTGGCCGGCCATGCCACCGATGGCGCCTACACCAGCACAGCGGGCGTCTGGTCGGCGAGCGATGCGAGTGCGGCAACGCTGCGCAAGGACACCGCCGGGGTGCAGGTGTCGAACGTCGCCGGGGTCACCCTCGATCAGGTCGCCGCGAGCGCGGTGGTTCAGCTCAATCGCCCCGGTCAGACCCACAATCAGCCGCTCCAGTGGACGCTGTCTCTGCTGGATCGACTGCCCGAATCCGGTGCAGCGATGTCCGACCCTGATGTGATCGACATTCTGCCGACCGCCGGTGCGGATGCCACCGCCTACAACGGTTCGCTGGAGTTCGTCTCGGCCTCGATCACGGCCGGCGGCAGTGGCACCCGGGTGCTGTACACGAGCAGTTCGGCGGTGAACGCCGACCCGGCCGACACGTCCAATGGGTCCACGGGAAGCACCACCTGGTGCGACGCGGCCAGCGGCGGGATCGTCGTCAGCGGCACCGGCAGCTGCCCCACCTCGGCGTCGGAGGTGACCGCGTTGCGCGTGCAGCGTCCCGGACCGTACGCCCATGGCGACACCATCACCGTCCAGGTGACCATGGACGCCATCGGCGACGTCAGCGGCGACCGCTTCAGCAACCGGACGTTCGCCCGCGTGGTCGGCGTGAAGTTCCCCGTCGGTCCGATCGTGTCCGCGATCAGCGTCACCTCGGCCGCGGTGAGTGGCACGACCTGGTGGGATCTGAATCGCAATGGCGTGCAAGATGAGACCGCGCCCGCGTCGGGGGTGTCGGTGCGACTCACCGGGACCGACGATCTGGGCAACATCGTCGATGTGACCGCGGTCACCGACGCCAGCGGAACCTACCGGTTCGCCGGCCTGCGGAGCGCGGCCGGCGACTACACCGTCAGCTTCGCCCGCCCGTCCGGGGTGCCGAAAGCCCAACTCACCTCGACGAAGTCGCACAGCGCCACCGACGCGACTGACTCCGATGCAGACTCCGACACTGCTGAGGTGGCCGTCGCGGTACCGTCGGGCACCGAGGTCAGCCACATCGCCGCCGGCTTCTACGCCGATGGCAGTCTGCAGCTTCGCAAGCAGCTGCAGGGCGCAGGCTTCGCCGCATTCGGCGTGGGCGACACCTTCGACTACTCGCTGGAATGCACCGACGCCGCCAGTGGCATCTCCATCAGCAAGGACCTCACCATCACCGCAGCGGCCGACGGTGTGGCCACCTCCGACCAGGTGGACCAGATCCCGGCCGGGTCCACCTGTGTGATCACCGAACTCGCCGCAGCCCACGCCGATTCCGTCGCCAGGCCGCTGACCGTGGTCATGCCGTTGGCCTCGTCCGGCGAACCCCTGACCGTGGTCACCGACCTGACCAGCACCTACTCGGCGGGCCAGGTGAGCCTGACCGGCGCGCTGGAGGCACCCAGACAGGCACGGTCAGCGCTGGCCGGCCACACTTTCGTGGTGCGGGTGACCTGTCAGTCACCCGGCGAACCGGGCGCGCGCACCACCCTCGTGGATCGGGAGTTCACGCTCTCCGACGCGACCAACCTTTCGGTGACCGACCCCGCGGGCAATCCCACGTTGCTTCCGGTGGGCACCCGCTGCTTTGCCACCCAGGCCGACGTGGGCGAGGCCGCCAGCGTCCGGATCGATCACAACACCTACGACGATGCTGCGATCGTCACCACCGATCCCAGCCAGGTGCAGACGCTGTCGCTGCGTGTGGTCAACGTCTTCGCCTGCACCGCGACGCTGTGCCCGGCGCGGGACACCGACGATCAGCTCGCCTTCACCGGGACCGCCGTGAGCGCGACGGTGACCGCGGCCGTGTTCCTGCTGTCACTGGGCGCCTGGCTGCGGAGGCGGGGACGTCCGGTGCCCATTCCGGTGGAGAAGCGGCGTCGGGGTTGAGACCCGATCAATTCCACTGAGCGGAAACCCTCAAGTACCCGGGTGCGAAATTCGCAGCAGAGTGCAAGGCTCGAAGAATCCGCTGCCAATCACTTCCCCTGCGGGTGCGGATCCCGCGACCGATCGTCCAGCCGAAAGAGTCGCCGTGATGAGAGTTCGACGCCTGTCGCTGATCGCCGTACTGGCCGCGGTGCTGATCGCCTTGCTCGCTCCGATAAACGCACCCGCCGCTCCGCTGAGCCAACTCAGCGATACCGCTCTGCGCTCACGACTGCTCTACCTGCAGCGCTCCGCCCGCACCACCGATCGCGCGCTGGCGCTGAATCAGATGGCCGAGCGTTCGGGCTTCGAGGCCGGGTTGTGGACCTCGTTCTTCGCCGCCTGGGACCAGGCCACCAACTCCCAGGTGCTCAACTACTCCACCCCGAAGGGCCTGCCCACCAGCGGACATGTGTTCGTGGTGCTGGGCGGGTCGCTGACATCCTCGGGCACGATCACCACCCAGCTCACCAACCGGCTCAAGGTGGCTCTCAAGGCCCTCGCCGCCTACCCCCACTCCCAGGTGATCGTCAGCGGCGGTGCCCCGAAGAACGGCCACACCGAGGCTGAGGTGATGCGGGCCTGGCTGATCGACAACGGTGTGGCCGCCGGACGCATCCTGACCGAGGCCAAGTCGTCCAGCACCGTGGGCAATGCGGCCAACTCGATGGCGATCATCAAGCAGCACCCGGAGTTCACCAGCTACACCCTGATCTCCGACGGCTCCCACCTGCGTCGGGCGGGCGTCCTGTTCGACGCTGCCGCGCTGAATCTGCAGCGCAAGGACGGCGTGGCCTGGCCGATCCGGCGGGTCTCGAACGCCGCCTACAAGGACAAGACCATCACCAACCCGGCGAGCGACGCGACCACGGCGACGATCGCCAGCAATGTGGCGATGCTGCTGGATCTGAGTGCGAGCTACAGCGCCGCGGTGGCCTCCCCGCCCGCCGTGGCGGTGTTCACCGGACTCGCGGTCACCCCTGCGACGACGACCTACCAGGTCGGCGCAAAGCTGTCGGCCTCCCAGGTCGTCACCAAGGCCGTCTACGACCAGGGCAGCCTGAATGTCACCGGCCGGGTGAAGATCACCGGCTTCAGTTCGGCCAAGACCGGCACCGTCAAGGTGAAGGTGTCCTACACCGACGGCAAGGTCACCAAGACGCTGACCTACCCGGTGACCATCGTCAAAGCTTCTGCCAAGGCCAAGGTGAGCGCCTCGACGACCACCGCCAAACGGAAGAAGACCCGGGTGAAGGTGTCGGTGAAGCTCTCCACAGCGACCGGGATCACGGCAACCGGCAAGGTGCGGTTCATGCTGGGCAAGAAGGTGCTCAAGACGGTCTCGCTGGACGCCGACGACGCGGGCAAGGCCAGCTACACGTTGCCGAAGTTCACCTCGACCGGCACCAAGACCGTCACCGTGAAGTACCTCGGGTCCAGCAAGGTCAAGGCCAAGACCTCGACGGTGAAGATCCTCGTCAAGCGGTGATCCTGGACGGCTGCTGAAGGCCTCCTCGACGGCGGCTGGCGGTTTGCTGGAGGTCGGGCCCGGACCGGTTTCCCCCGGCTGAACGCGCCTTAGCCTCAACGCATGCACACACGTTTCCTCGTTCTCGCAGTGGTCGTCACCGCGGTCCTGACCGGCTGTGGCGCGCACCGTGACCCTGTGGCCAGCACCGGGCCCGAGGGCCTGGGTGTGGGCACCACGTCGATCACCACCCAGGTGGCCGGACAGGCACGCCACTACCTCGTCCACCGCCCCGCGGGCGCCACACCTACGTCCGGCTACCCGCTGGTGGTGATGCTGCACGGCGGTCTCGGGAGCGCCGCTCAGGCCGAGAACGCCTACGGCTGGGACGCGCTCGCCGATCGCGAGCAGGTGGTGGTCGTCTACCCCGACGGCCTGGACCGCACCTGGAACGCCGGCACCTGCTGCGGCACTGCCCAGCGCACCGGTACCGACGATGTCGCTTTCGTCAGCCAGGTCGTCGCCGAGGTCAGCGCTCGCGTACCCATCGACCCGGTTCGCCGCTTCGCCACCGGTATGTCGAATGGAGGGATGATGACCTACCGGATGGCCTGCCAAGCCCACCTGTTCGCGGCGGTCGCGGTGGTCTCGGGCACCCAACTGGTCGATTGTTCGAAGGCGTCCCCGACCTCGGTGCTGCACCTCCACGGCGCCGCCGACCCACTCGTCCGACTGGACGGACGGCGCGGCACCGGCGTGGCCCACGTGTCCGGCCCGCCGCTGGCGACCGTGTTGAACGGCTGGCGGCAGCGCGACTCCTGCCCCACGTTCACCACCACCCGTGCCGGCGCAGTGACCACCGCGACGGCGTCCTGCCCGCAAGGCCGGACGGTGGAATGGATCGTGATTGCCGGCGGCGGTCATGAGTGGCCGGGGGCACCGTCGTCGGTGAACCCAGGCGGGCTCGACGCCACGTCGCTGATCTGGGCGTTCTTCCAGGCGCACCCGCTGCCCTGACCTGCGGGTGCGGGTGCGGGTGCGGCATCATCCCCCGCGTCCGGGGAGGTTGTGGCAGGGTTACCGGGTACGCGTTTGCCGTGACTGAAGGGCTGTCATGCGGTTTCTCTTCCTCGGTGCCGGGGCCATCGGCACCTATGTCGGCGGCTCCCTGGCCGCCGCCGGTCACCAGGTGACCTTCTCCGAGCAGCCGGACGCGGCCGCCGCGATCGCCGCCGACGGCTTGCGGCTGACCCGAGGCGGAGTGACCCGCGAGGTGCGCGACTTCGCGATCTTCGGTTCCGCGGCTGAGGCGCTGGCCGCCGGCCCCTACGACGTGGCGGTGTGCGCGCTGAAGTCCTTCGACACCGAAGCCGCCCTCGACAGCCTGCTGGCCACCGGGGAGGCGGTGCCGCCGGTGTTGAGCCTGCAGAACGGGGTGGCCAACGAGCCGCTGATCGCCACCAAACTCGGCGCCGACCAGGTGGTCACCGGCACGGTCACCACCGCGGTGTCCAAGCCCGGCACCGGGCAGGTGGTCGAGGAGAAGCTGCGCGGCATCGGCATCGCGCTGAACCATCCGCTGGGCCAGGCATTGGTCGACGCGCTCAACGACGCCGGGCTGCAGGCGGTGGGCTACCCCGAGCCGCAGGCGATGAAGTGGTCGAAGCTGCTCACCAACCTCACCGGCAACGCCACCTCGGCGATCCTGGACGAGCCGGTGTCGGTGTTGTTCGCCGATCGGCGCACCTACGGCATCGAGATCGCGGTGCTGCGGGAGTGCCTGGCGGTGATGGCCGCGATGGGGCTGCGTCCGGTTGATCTCCCAGGCACGCCGGTGCGGGCGTTGGCGCTCGCGGCCAAGAGCCTGCCGCGGTTCATCGCCCAGCCGGCGCTCACCAAGGCGCTCGGCGGCGGTCGCGGCGACAAGATGCCCAGCTTCCACATCGACCTGCATTCGGGACGGGGTCGCACCGAGGTGCGCTTCCTGAACGGCGCGGTGGCCGAGCGTGGAGCAGCACTCGGCGTGCCCACCCCGGTCAATCGGGTGCTCACCGACACCTTGGAGGCCCTCAGCTCCGGCAGCGAGAGCATCGAACGCTTCCGGCATCAGCCGGACGCCCTGCTGGCCCTGCTGTAGGACGTCGGTCGCTCGATCGGGCACCTGTAGCCAGGTCGGCACGGCCGCTAGATTGAGACTCGCTCGACCAATCGATTGTCGATGGAGGCGGAGATGATGTCGGTGATGCGCACGCTCGCCAGTGTCTGTGCAGCGGTGTCGTTGCTGGTGGTGGCGCTGGTCGCCGCCCCCGCCACCACCGCGAACGCAGCCCGTCCCAGCGGAAAGTCGGTGTCGGTGCACACCGTCGCCGTCGAGGGCGGCACCGTGGTCACGATCACCGGCAAGAATCTCAAGAAGGTCAATGCGGTCTACTTCGGTGGCACCAAGGTGACCACGATCACTCACCTGAGCAAGACCAAGCTGCGGGTGAAAGCTCCCCGCCATACCCCGGGCACGGTGAAGATCTCGCTGCGGGTCGGCACGAAGAAGTACACCACCGCGCTGAAGGTGACCTTCGTGATCACCCAGCCCGAGCCGAGCGCCGCCGAGGCCGAGGTGCTGCGGCTGACCAACCTGAACCGCACCGCCGGCTACACCTGCACCGACTCCAAGACCGGTGACCGCACGGTGATGCCACCGGTTCCCGCGTTGACCTGGAATGCCAACCTGGCCACGGCAGCCCGCCTGCACAGCGTCGACATGGCGAAGAAGAACTACTTCTCGCACAACAGCACCGACGGCACCGACCCCGGCACCCGGATCACCCGCGCCGGCTACGACTGGTGGACCTACGGGGAGAACATCGCCGCTGGCTACTCAACCCCGGCCAACGTCGTGGCCGGCTGGATGTCCAGCTACGGCCACTGCAAGAACATCATGGACGCCGACTTCACCGAGCTGGGCGTCGGCTACGCCTACAACTCGGCCAGCAAGTACGACCACTACTGGACGCAGGACTTCGGCGCTCCCCGCTGACCCCGGCGGTTTCGACGAGCTCAACCAGCCGCAGTCCACTACCCCGGCGCTGGTTGAGTTGGCCGCGCAGCGGCCGTGTCGAAACCCCCTGGCGAGAGCCCGACTCAGTGGCGCACCAGACCGGACTCGTAGGCGAACAGCACCAGGCCGACCCGATCGCGGCACTGCAGCTTCGACAGCAGTCGTCCGATATGGGTCTTCACGGTGCCCTCAGCCATGTACAGCTTGGCCGCGATCTCGGAGTTGGTGGCGCCGGCCGCGATCTCGGTGAGCACCTCGATCTCGCGATCAGTGAGCAGGTCGAGCCGTGAATCCCACCCTTCCGGATCGGACGGCAGGGTGGGCACCACATGATCCAGCAGGCGACGAGTGGCCGAGGGGGCGATCACGGCTTCACCGAGCGCCACCGTGCGGATCGCGTTCAGCAGGTCCTCCGGCCGCGCGTCCTTCAACATGAACCCGCTGGCACCAGCCTTCAACGCACTGAACACGTACTCGTCCAGGTCGAAGGTGGTCAGCACCAGCACTCGCGTCGGCAACCCCTCCTCAACGATCTGCCGGGTCGCCTCGACGCCGTCCAGCACCGGCATCCGGATGTCCATCAGCACCACGTCGGTAGGAATCTGGCGCACCTGCTCGACGGCGGCCGCACCATCGGCGGCCTCACCGACCACCCGCAGGTCGTCCTCGGCCTCGATCAGCATCCGAAAGCCGCTGCGCACCAGGGCCTGGTCGTCGGCGAGCAAGACGCGAATGGGTGCCATCAGATTCTCCTAGTTCGACAGGGTTGGACGCAGCGGCAGCACCGCCGTGACCTGGAAGCCGCCATTGGGCCGGGAACGGGTCAGCAGTTGGCCACCCATGGACGCCACCCGCTCGTTCATGCCCTTCAGTCCATGGCCGGGGGTATCGCTCGTCTCCTTCTCCGCGCCGGGACCGTTGTCGAGCACGTCGATGGTGATGTCGCGCATGCCGTAGGTGATGGTCACCTGGGCGGTGGCTTCGGGCCCGGCATGCTTGAGGAAGTTGGTCAGCGCCTCTTGGACCACCCGGTAAGCGGTAAGCGCCATCGCCGCCGGCACCTTCGGTGGTTGCCCGCGGACGTCCAGGCTCACCCGATCACTGGTTCGGGTGACCAGCTCGGCGATGTCGTCCAGCATGGGCGCCGGCGCGAAGTCGACCTTGGCGTCGGCCGGGTCGTCACGGAGGACGCCGACGATGCGGCGCATCTCCGACAACGCTTCGCGGCCGGTCTCGGCGATGGTGGTCAGCGCCTCGGTGGCCGCCTCAGGTCTCTTGGTCGCCATCGCCCGTCCGCCCTCGGCCTGGACGATCATCACCGACAGCGAGTGCGCCACGATGTCGTGCAACTCGCGGGCGATCTGGCTGCGCGCCCGAGACTCGGCCAATCGCGCCTGCTGCTCGCGTTCGGCGAGCAGCCGCTGATAGCGCTCCTCGGCGGCGGCCGTCCGATCCTGATCGGCGGCACTGGACTCGCTTGCCCGACGTCCGATGGCGTACGGGGTGATCACCAGACCCAAGCAGACGAACCAGGCCAGCACCAGCGTGGCGCCGTTCTTCAAGCTGATGTGGGACGGATCGTCGATGATCCAGCGAGCCGGTCCGATGAAGGCGCCGACCGCACCGATGGCCACCACCAGCCGCGCCTCCTGGCCCGGCACCCAGCGGGCCACCGAATAGGCGACGATCGGGATCACCGCCAAGGTGGCCATCGGGGTGGAGGAGACCACCCACTGCATCAGCCCCGCAACGCTCACCAACGCCATCGTCAACAGCGGCGAATGCCGGCGCAGCACCAGCGGCCACACCATCGCCACCGCCGCCATGAACAGCACCAGGTTGTGGGTGGCGTTGAGGTCGGTCATCGCGTACGGGAGGATCGTCAACACCCCCAGCGATGTTGCCAGCGCACCATCGATCAGCCAGTCGTGCCTGGTGGCGCCTGGCGGAAAGAGCACTTCGCGCATTTGCATCGTCGCCCAGCCTAGGGCGTGTCCCTGATGATCGGTGTTGCGGCGGACGGACGAGGCCGCCCCTCTCCGCGCAACGGAGCCGGGATGTCCTAGGGTGTGTCGGGACGAAAGGGGCTCTTCGTGCGCATCAGCATCACCGTCCTGGCCACCGTCGCAGCGCTGCTGCTGGCTGGGTGTGCTCCGGCAGCCCCCGGCCCTTCGGCGTCCACGGACGGTTCCTCACCGCTGAGCACGCTGGCGGTCGGCCAGTGCACCAGCGCGATCGACCCGCAACGCGTCCCGTCCTTCACGGTGACCGATTGCGACGATCCGCACGCGTGGGAGGTGGCCTCCATCGTTCCCACCAGCGGCGATGCCTACCCCGGCGAGGCTGCGCTGCGACAGCTCGCCGACAGCACCTGCGCCTCTGCCTTGGTCGACTACGTCGGGGTGGAGCCGATGAACACCGCGTTCGGGGTGACCTTCATGGCCCCGAATGAGGCGCACTGGGCCGACGCCGCGAACCGAAAAGTGGCCTGCCTGGTCGGCGCCGCCAGCGGTGGCATCAGCGAATCGCTGAAGGGCACCGCCTATTCCTTCCCGACCAAGGGTCAGTGTTTCGGCAAGCCGGCGGCCAACTCCTTCACGCTGGAGCTGCTGCCCTGCACCGAGGCTCATTTCTACGAGGTCTACGCCACCAAGAAGCTGGACGGCAAGACCCCGCCGACTGCCGCGGCCTTCGACAAGGCCTACGCCAGCGCGTGCGTGGCCGGCTTCAAGGACTACGTCGGGGTGGACGTCGGCAAGTCGTCCTACGAGATCCTGCACTTCGTCCTGCCCGACTCACTGTGGACCAAGCTGTCCGACCACCGGCTGGTGTGCAGCGCCGGGTCACCGTCCGGCGGCATCGCCGGGACGCTGAAGGACGCCAAGAAGTAGCCGACGCCCTCAGCCGCGCAGCAGATCGTCGTAGTCGAGCACGGCCTCAGCGGGCAGTTCTTTGGCCGGGTGGCTGGAGATGATCCGGCGGGCGAAGGCCGCGGCGGCCTTCTCGATCCGGAAGTCCAACTCCCCCGGCTGACTCCAGTCGGCGCTGGCTGCATAGACCGCCAGCGGCGCCACCTCGGCGCGGAAGTAGTAGAACAGCGGCAGCAACGCGTGCTCCATCACCAGCGAGTGTCGCGGGCTGCCACCGGTCGCGCCGAGCAGCACCGGACGTCCGGCCAGACTGCGAGGGTCGAGGGCGTCGAAGAACAGCTTGAACAGCCCCGAATAGGAGCCGTTGTACACCGGCGTCACCGCAATCAGCCCGTCGGCGCCCAGCACCGCCTCTTGGGCGGCGGCCAACTCCGGCGACACCGTCCGGGTGGTCAGGGCGTCCAACAGCGCCGGCCCGAGGGTGCGGACCTGCACCGATACCAGGGAGGCAGCGCACGATTGGTCGGCCAACGCCGCCTGCGTTGCCGCACCGAGCCGATCGGCCAGCAGCCGACTGCTCGACGGCTCACCGGCCCCGGCACTCAAAACCACCAGTTGCATCAGATACCTCCCTCGGCACAAACGCACGTCCTGGCTCGCCGCATTCCCACCAACAGCGCCGGTATCGGGGAGAATGCTGAGCATGGAGCTTCCCGCGTGGATCACGACCGCCGACCTGATCGCCATCGGCGTGGTGATCGTGGTGACCATTGTGTTGCGTTTTGCGCTGATTCGGCTGGTCAGGACCCTCACCCGGCGCGCCCTTGAGCGGGCCAAGCAGCGCCACGAGGTGGGTACCAGCAAGGCCCAGCGGCTCCTTGAAGAGATGACGATGGTGAAGCAGGAGCGCTTCACCCAGCGCACCACCACCTTGAGCCAGGTGATGAGCAGCCTGATCACGCTCACGCTGGTGTCGATCGCGGTGCTGACGGTCATGGCCATTCTGGACGTGCCGCTGGCGCCCGTGCTGACCTCTGCCGGTGTCGGCGGCGTCGCCTTGGCCTTCGGCGCCCAGAGCCTGGTGAAGGACTTCCTTTCGGGCATGTTCATGCTGATGGAGGACCAGTACGGCGTCGGCGACCTGATCGACACCGGCGATCTGAAGGGCACGGTGGAAGAGGTCGGGCTGCGGGTGACTCGGCTGCGTGATCTCTCCGGCACGATCTGGTACGTCCGCAACGGCGAGATCCTGCGGCTGGGTAATCAGAGCCAGGGCTGGTCGACGGCGATCATCGACGTGCCGGTGGCCTACGACGAGAACCCGGGCAAGGTCATCGGGGTCTTGGAGACGGTGGCTGATGAGGCCGAGAAGTCGGACGACCTCGCCGACGTGCTGCTGGAACGTCCGACCGTGGTCGGGGTGAATGCGGTCAGCGCCACCACCATGACCGTGCGGATGATCGGCAAGACTCTGCCGAATCAGCACTGGAAGGTGCAGCGCTGGCTGCTGGAGCGGTCTTTGTCGGCGCTGAACAAGGCCGGCGTGCGCAGCCCGATCCC
>JAJTBJ010000019.1 GCA_021286985.1 Propionibacteriales bacterium
AACCGCCAAGCCGACCGTCGCCCGAGTCGGTGCGGCGTTGGCCGTCGAACTCGGGGTGGCCAGCGGCGATTCGGTCACCGTCTCCACCGATGCCGGTTGGTACACGCTGGCGGTCGAGGTCACCCCGAACATGACCGACGGCACCGTCTGGGTGCCGATGAACTCTCCGGGAACGCCGATCGGCGAACTGGGCGTCGCTCATGGCGGCGATGTGGCTCTCAGCCGTGGAGGTGAAGAATGAACGATCCCTGGTGGCTGATGCTGATCAAGGTCGTTGTCGTCGTCGTGGTCCTGCTGACCTGGACGATCTTCAACGTCTGGTTCGAGCGGCGGCTGGTCGGCAAGATGCAGCATCGCCTCGGCCCGATCATGAACGGTCCCTTCGGTCTGGGTCAGGCGCTGGCCGACGGCATGAAGTGTCTGTTCAAGGAGGACTTCATGCCCTCCATGGTCGACCGGGTGCTGTTCGTGGTGGCCCCGCTGATCGCCGGTACCGCGGCCTTCACCGCGTGGGCGGTGATCCCGCTGGGCGGTGAGGTCGAGATGTTCGGCATCAAGACCTACCTGCAAGCCACCGATCTGCCGGTCGCGGTGCTGGTACTGCTGGCGGTCACCTCGGTGGCGATCTACGGCTTCGTGCTGGCCGGTTGGTCGTCCAACTCGCCGTACTCGCTGCTCGGCGCTCTGCGCTCCAGCGCCCAGATGATCTCCTACGAAGTGGCCATGGGCCTCTCGCTGGTGTCGGTCTTCCTGGCCTCGGGCTCGATGTCCACCCACGACATCGTCGAGGCGCAGCGCCTGCCGATGACTCCGTTCGGCCTGTCGCTCGGTCTGCAGAACTGGAACTGGTTGATCATGCTGCCAGCCTTCGTGATCTACGTGATCTCGATGGTCGGCGAGACCAACCGCGCCCCGTTCGACCTGCCCGAGGCGGAGTCTGAACTGGTCAGCGGCTACATCACCGAGTACTCCGGCTTCAAGTACGCCATCTACTTCCTGGCCGAGTACATCAACATGGCCACGGTGTCGGCGATCGCCACCACGTTGTTCATGGGCGGCTACCTGCCGATCTGGCCGCTGAACCTGATCGAACCGCTGAACAACCCCTGGCTGGGACCGATCTGGTTCGTCATCAAGGTGCAGTTGTTCATCTCCTTCTTCGTGTGGATCCGTGGCACCCTGCCGCGTTTCCGCTACGACCAGTTCATGAAGCTGGGCTGGAAGGGGCTGATCCCGGTGGCGCTGGTGTGGATCATCGTGTTCGCCACCTTCACCGAACTGCGCACCACCGACCTGCTGAACGGTCCGGGCATCTACATCGCCATCGGTGTGATGGCCCTGCTGGTGTTCGGAATCGTGATGCTCACCGACCGACCAGAGCCGGAGCCGCCACCGATCCCCACCGGGGAAGTGGACGCCTTTGCCGGTGGCTACCCGGTCCCACCGCTACCCGGGCAGGTACTGCCGGAGTTGAGCGCGGTGGTGGCCTCGACCGCAGAAGTCGCCGAACCGGCGTCCGAGAGGAGCGAGTAGATGGGCATCTTCGACCCGTGGGCCGGGTTCGGAGTCACCTTCCGGACGATGTTCCGTAAGACCTTCACCCAGGGCTACCCGGAGAAGGGCAAGGAGAAGATCACCGCGCCGCGGTTCCACGGACGCCACCAGCTGAACCGCTGGCCGGACGGACTGGAGAAGTGCGTCGGCTGCGAGCTGTGTGCGTGGGCCTGCCCCGCAGACGCGATCTATGTCGAAGGTGCCGACAACACCGACGACCAGCGATTCTCGCCCGGCGAACGGTACGGCCGGGTGTACCAGATCAACTACCTGCGCTGCATCCTGTGCGGTTTGTGCATCGAGGCCTGCCCGACGCGGGCGTTGACGATGACCAACGACTTCAAGTTGGCCGACTTCACCCGCTCGGACATGATCTACACCAAGGATCGCCTGCTCGCCCCGCTGCTGCCGGGCATGGAGGAGCCGCCGCATCCGCGCCGCCTCGGCCCGGACGAGACCACCTACTTCCTGGGTCTGCCGGCCACCGGTAAGCCGGACAACCGCACCCCGGTTCCTGACGCTGAGGGAGGCAAGCGATGATTCCGCTGATCACCGGCGCGGAGATCACCTTCTGGATCGCTGGACCGTTGGCCGTCCTGGGCGGCATCGGGTTGATCGCGTTCCGCAAGGCGGTCTACGCCGCGCTCAGCATGGCGTTCACCATGGTGAACCTGGCGGTGCTTTACGCCTCGCTGGATGCGATGTTCCTGACCTTCGTGCAGATCATCGTCTACACCGGCGCGATCATGATGCTGTTCTTGTTCGTGCTGATGCTGGTCGGCGTGGACACCCCCGATTCGTTGGTGGAGACGCTCCGCGGCCAGCGGGTCGCGGCCGCAGTGGCCGGGATCGGCATCGCCGGCTTGATCGTCTTCGGTATCGGTGGTGCCCTGGCGGGCGTCAAGCCGGTCGGCCTGGAGGCGGCCAACGCCGCCTACGAGGGCAACATCAACGGCTTGTCGGCGTTGATCTTCGGACGCTACGTCTTTGCCTTCGAGTTCACCTCGGCCCTGCTGATCGTGGCGGCGGTGGGCGCGATGATCCTGGGCCAGCGGGCTCGGGTGCGTCACAAGCTCACCCAGAAGGAGCTTTCCAAGGTACGGATGAAGGCTTACGCAGACCAGGGCGTGCACCCCGGTTCGCTGCCGAACTCCGGCGTGCTGGCTCGGCACAACTCCATCGCCACGCCCGGTCTGCTGCCTGACGGCACGGTCAGCGACCATTCGGTGTCGGAGACCCTGGCGGCACGCGGGGTGATCGTCGACGCACCGGCGATGAGCAAGGCAACCGCCGAACTCTTCGGCTCGATCGAGTCGACCATGGCAGAGGAGGGGGAGGAATGACCCCGGAGTACTACGTGTACCTGGCCACGATCCTGTTCGCATTGGGCACTGTCGGGGTGATGGTTCGGCGCAACGCGCTGGTCGCCTTCATGTCGGTGGAGTTGATGCTCAACGCGGCCAACCTGGCAATGGTGGCCTTCTCCCAGGCTCGTGGCGGTCTGGACGGCCAAGTCGCCACCTTCTTCGTGATGGTGGTGGCCGCAGCCGAAGTCGTGATCGGCCTGAGCATCATCATCGTCATCTACCGCACTCGGCGCTCCACTTCCATGGACGCGGCCAGTCTGCTGAAGCTGTGAGGGGACCGAGGTAATGATCACTCTTGAGACCATCGCCGCCACCGGAGTATTCAGTGTGGCGTGGCTGATGATCGCGGTTCCGGCCCTGATGGCCGGTCTGCTGCTGATCAGCGGCAAGTTCTTCGACCGCACCGGTCACTGGATGGCCGTGGCGGCATCGACGACCAGCTTCGTCCTGGCTGCCTGGATGTTCATCCAGATGCTCGGCGCCGACCCGGAGCACCGTGCCGTCTCGGTGCCGCTCTACACCTGGATCAACTCCGGCACCTGGAAGATCGACGCCGGGCTGCAGATCGATCAGCTCTCGATCGTCTTCGCCCTGCTGATCACCGGCGTCGGCAGCCTGATCCACCTGTACTCAGTCGGCTACATGGCCCACGACGTGCGGCGGCGGCGCTTCTTCGCCTACCTGAACCTGTTCGTGGCGGCGATGCTGCTGCTGGTGCTGGCCGACAACTACCTGGTGTTGTTCGTCGGCTGGGAGGGTGTCGGTCTGGCGTCCTACCTGCTGATCGGTTTCTGGCAGCACAAGCCGTCCGCGGCCGCCGCAGCCAAGAAGGCGTTCGTGATGAACCGCGTCGGCGACCTCGGCCTGACCATGGCCGTGATGAGCATGCTGGCGTTGTTCGGCAGCTCGTCGTTCGAAGCGGTCAACGCCGGTGCCGCCAAGCTCAGCCCCGGCTGGGCCACTGCAATCGGCTTGTTCCTGCTGCTGGGGGCGGCCGGTAAGTCGGCCCAGGTACCCCTGCAGGGCTGGCTGTTGGACGCCATGGAGGGCCCCACCCCGGTGTCGGCCCTGATCCACGCGGCGACCATGGTCACCGCCGGCGTCTACTTGGTGGTGCGCAGCCACGAGGTGTTCGAGATGTCGGCCACGGCGGCCACGGCGGTGGTCATCGTCGGTGCGGTCACGCTGCTGGCGGGCGCCTGGATCGGTACCAGCAAGGACGACATCAAGAAGGTCCTGGCCGGTTCCACGATGAGCCAGATCGGTTACATGATGCTGGCCGCGGGCATCGGCCCTGCCGGCTACGCGTTCGCGATCTTCCACCTGCTCACTCACGGCTTCTTCAAGGCCAACATGTTCCTCGGCGCCGGTTCGGTGATGCACGCCATGGACGACGATGTGGACATGCGTCACTACGGCGCGCTGGCGAAGATCCTCCCGTACACCTTCTACACCTTCGCGATGGGCTACCTGGCGATCATCGGCTTCCCGTTCTTTGCCGGCTACTTCTCCAAGGACCACATCATCGAAGCGGCCTTCGAGCACAACCTGTGGGCCGGTGTGGCCGCCCTGGTGGGTGCAGGCATCACCGCCTTCTACATGACCCGGTTGATGCTGATGACCTTCGCCGGTCAGAAGCGCTGGCGCGAGGGCGTCCATCCGCACGAATCACCGAAGGTCATGACCGTCCCGCTGGTCGTCCTGGCGATCTTCAGCGTGTTCGGCGGTCTGCTGATGAACGCCTGGATCCAGGAATGGCTGGAGCCTGCGGTCGGCAACCACGTCACCGAGATCTCGCTGGTGCCGAACCTGATCGGCTGGCTCACCCTCGCGGTGGTCGCGGCCGGCGTGGCGATCGCCTGGTTCGTCTTCGGTGGCAAGCGCACCATTCCCGATGTGGCCCCGGCCACGCGCAACCCGTTCACCGTGATGGGTCGCAACGAGCTGTTCGGCAACACCGTCAACGATGTCCTGGTCGTCCAACCCACGATGATGGCCGCACGCGGCCTCACGGTGGCCGACACCAAGGCGATCGACGGGGGAGCGAACGGCCTGGTGACCGTGTTCAACGGTCTGTCCACCCAGGTCCGCAGACTCCAGAACGGCCAAGTCCGAACCTACGCACTGACGATGGCGCTCGGCGCGGTCGCCGTCGGTGTCGTCATGATTCTCAGTCAGCTGGGCTGAGGGAGGAGTTCTGATGACAATCCCGTGGCTCACGCTTCTCGGCCTGGTGCCGTTGGTCGGTGCCGGCGCGCTGCTGCTGCCGATCAAGGAGCTGGCTCGTTACCTGGGCATGTTCTTCGCCCTGCTCACCGCCGCCGTCGGCGTCGGTGTGGCAGTGATGCACACCTCCGGGGTCGCCCTGGCCGAACAGGCCGCGTGGATGCCGGCCTTCGGCGCCTGGTGGGCGCTGAATCTGGACGGTATGGGCCTGGTGATGGTGCTGCTCACCGTCATCCTGGTGCCAGTGGTGCTGCTGGCCGAGTGGAAACTCGAAGGCATCGGACGCTGGACGCCGCAGGCGTTCGTGGCTCTGGTGCTGCTGTTGGAGAGCCTGTCGGTGTACACCTTCCTGGCTGCCGACGTCCTGCTCTTCTACCTCTTCTTCGAGGCCACTCTGATTCCGATGTACTTCCTCATCGGCGGTTTCGGAGGCCCGCAGCGGGCACGCGCGGCCACCAAGTTCCTGTTGTTCAGCCTGGCCGGCGGTCTGGTCATGCTGATCAGCGTGATCGGGCTGTATGCCTACTCGCTGCGGATCTTCGGAACCCCGAGCTACCTGCTCGCCGATCTGGTCAAGCTCGCCCTGCCCACCGACGTCGGCCGCTGGTTGATGCTCGGCTTCCTGATCGCCTTCATCGTGAAGGCGCCGATGGTTCCGGTGCACACCTGGCTGCCCACGGCGACCGAGCAGGCCACGCCGGGCACCTCGGTGCTGCTGGTCGGCATCCTGGACAAGATCGGCACCTTCGGGATGATCAAGTTCTGCCTGGGGTTGTTCCCCGAGGCCAGCGCCTGGGTGGCGCCGGCGATGGTGGTGCTGGCCCTGATCAGCATCATCTACGGCGCGGTGGCCGCGATCGGCAGCTCGGACCTGCTCCGACTGATCGCCTACACCTCGGTGAGCCACTTCGGCTTCATGGTGCTGGGCATCTACACCTTCACCTCGACCGGCATCTCCGGCTCGATCTTCTACATGCTCAACCACGGCTTCTCGACGGCGGCGCTGTTCTTGGTGGTCGGCATGCTGATCGCTCGGCGTGGCTCGTCCAGGGTGTCCGATTTCGGTGGGGTCGACAAGGCCACTCCGGTGCTCTCGGGCTTCTTCCTGGTGGCCGGCCTTTCCGGCCTCGCCCTGCCGGGCTTGTCGAGCTTCGTCTCGGAGTTCATGGTGATGGCCGGAACCTGGTCGCGGCAGCCGGTGATCGCCGCCATCTCGACCCTGGGCACGGTGTTGGCCGCGGTCTACATCCTGCTGATGTACCAGCGCACCATGACCGGCCCGGTCACTGAGGCCACCGCGACGCATTTCACAGCTGATGCCAGCTTCCGGGAGAAGTGGGTGGCTGCGCCGCTGATCGCCGCCGTCCTCCTGCTCGGCTTTGTACCGAGCCTGGCTCTGAACGTGATTGCCCCCACCACCCAGCAGACGATGAGCCAGATCGGCATCAGTGATCCGGTCGCTCCGCTTGGAGAGGAAGCCAAGTGAACAACATCCCTACTCCCACCTTCGAGTGGCTGCCGCTGGCCCCGGTCATGGCCGTGCTGGTGGCGGCCTGCCTCGGGATCGTGGTGGAGGCCGTCGCGCCGCGCGCTCGTCGGTTCATTCTGCAGGTCGTCCTGGTGGTCGTCGGCATCGTGGCAGCGCTCGCGCTGCTGATCTTCAACTTCTGGTCGGGCAACGTCGGCATCCTGGCCATGGGTGCGATCGCCCTGGACGGCCCCACCTATCTGATGTGGGCGGCTCTGCTGGTCTTCGGGCTGTTGTCGATTCTGGTCTTCGCTGAGCGGCGGATCGACAACGGCATGACCGCCTTCGCCGCTTCGGCGGCCTCGGTACCGGGAAGCCTCGCCGAGGCTGAGGCCTCGCAGGCTCGCCATGAGCACTCCGAGGTCTTCCCGCTGGCGTTGTTCTCGCTCTCGGGCATGATGGTCTTCGCTTCGGCCACCGACCTGGTCACCGCCTTCGTGGCACTGGAAGTCATGTCGCTGCCGCTCTACTTGCTCAGCGGGATGGCGCGTCGTCGCCGGCTGCTCAGCCAGGAGGCTGCGCTGAAGTACTTCCTGCTGGGATCGCTGTCCTCGGCGTTCTTCTTGTTCGGGATGGCGCTGGCCTACGGCTACTCCGGATCGTTCGACTACCGCGGAATCGATGCCGCCGTGTCGGCGCCGATCTATGGCCACGGCCTGTTGGTGACCGCGATGGTCCTGATGGCAGTCGGCCTGCTGTTCAAGATCGGTGCAGTGCCGTTCCATAACTGGGTGCCGGACGTCTACGTGGGCGCACCCACTCCGGTGACCGGGTTCATGGCGATCAGCACCAAGCTGGCCGCGGTGGGCGCGATGGCTCGTTTCTTCTTCGTCGCCGTCGGCGCCGAGCGGTGGAGCTGGCAGCCGATGCTGGCCGCCGTTGCCTTGGTGACCATGGTCGTCGGTGTCGTGCTGGCCCTGACCCAGACCGATATCAAGCGTCTGCTGGCCTACAGCTCGGTGTCGCACGCCGGCTTCGTGCTGGTGGCGGTCGTGGGCGCTCTCACGTCCACCGACAACGCCTCCAGCGTGGCGGCGATCCTCTACTACCTGCTCGCCTACGGTTTTGCCACGGTAGCCGCGTTCGCCATGGTGACGCTGGTGCGCAATGCCGCCGGCGAGGCCAACGATGTGGCCAGCTGGTCCGGTCTGGGGCGGTCCAACCCGATCCTGGCCGGGGCGTTCGCCATCATCATGCTGAGCTTCGCCGGCATCCCGCTGACCGGTGGCTTCATCGGGAAGTGGGGCGTCTTCGCCGCAGCGTGGGTCGGTGGCTACTCCTGGCTGGTCGTGGCCGGTGTGATCGCCAGCCTGGTGGCCGTCTGGGTGTACCTGAAGGTGATCGTGGCCATGTTCTTCTCCGCTCCGGTCGAGGGTGTGAGCATCGCCAAGGGCAGCCTGGTCACGCTGATTCCGATCGCGGTCGGCGCGTTGGCATCGGTCTACCTCGGTCTGTTCCCCGGCCCGGTCATGGACTTGATGACCGGCGCCAGCATCTTCCTCCGCTGAGGATATGCTGTCGTCCGTGAGCGCGAATCGGACCTCCGACCTGGTCGGTGATGTGGATCCGGCTCTGATCGAGCGGGTGACCGCGCTGCTGGAGCAGATCGAGGAGCGGTTGGCCGCGGCGGCTGTGGCCGACACTGCCTTCGTCACCGAGGCCGCCCAGCACATCATCAGCGCCGGCGGGAAGCGGTTCCGTCCGTTGCTGGTGGTGTTGGCGGCGATGCTGGGCCAGGCCGACGACGACGAGATCATTCGGGCGGCGCTGGTGATGGAGCTGACCCACGTGGCCAGCCTCTACCACGACGACGTCATGGACGAAGCCGAGGTGCGGCGGGGTGCGCCGAGCGCGAATTCGCGCTGGAACAACCTGGTCGCCATCCTGGTGGGCGACTTCCTGTTCTCCCGTGCCTCGACCATTGTGGCCACGCTGGGCACCGACTACGTCGCCCTGCAGGCGCGTACCTTTGCCCGCCTGGTGCAGGGCCAGATCGCCGAGACCGAGGGCCCGGGCCCTGAGGATGACAAGCTCGAGCATTACCTGCGAGTGTTGGCCGACAAGACCGGCTCGCTGATCGCAGCGTCCACGGTCTTCGGCGGCATGGTCGCCGGCCTGGATGATCAGGCGCGCGCGGCGCTGGCCGCCTATGGCGAGGAGATCGGGGTCGTCTTCCAGCTGAGCGACGACATCATCGACATCGCCTCGGATTCCTCGGGCAAGACCCCGGGAACGGATCTGCGGGCCGGGGTGCCCACTTTGCCCACCTTGCTGGTGCGCGCCTCGACCGACCCTGCTGATGCGCGGCTGCGCGAGCTCCTGGACGCCGACCTGAGCAGCGATGAGGCTCTGGCCGAGGCGCTGGGGTTGCTGCGGGCACATCCGGCGATGGAAGAGGCCCGAGCGGTCGTCCAACAGCGCGCCGAGATCGCGCGGGCCCATCTGGCGCCCCTGCCAGACGGCCCGGCCAAGGACGCGTTGGCGACCTTGTGTGATGCGGTGGTGACCCGCTCGGTCTGACTTGTCTCGGTCTCAGTGATCGAACTTGTCCGGCATTCCGTCGGCGTCGCTGTCGAGCTCCTCGGCGGCTGCAACCTCGCGATAGTGGCGATTGCGCAGCCCGAGCACGATGGCGGCCAGCCCGGCGGCAACCAGGGATGCGGTCAAGACCGACACTTTGCCGATGTCGTCGGTGGCGCTGCCCTGACCGAAGCTGAGTTCGGAGACCAGCAGCGAGACGGTGAAGCCAATGCCGCCCAGGATCGCCATTCCGATCACGTCGATCCACGCCAGGTCCGGGTCGAGGCTCGCGTGCCGCAACCGAGTGACCAACCAGGTGGCGCCACTGATTCCCACCGCTTTGCCCACCACCAGGCCAGCGATCACCCCGATGCCGATCGGGCTGGTGACCGCGGCCACGAAACCGTCCCAGCCGCTCAGGGTGACTCCGGCGGAGAAGAAGGCGAACACGGGCACGGCGATGCTGGCCGAGAACGGACGCAGTCGGTGCTCCAATTCGTCGGAAAGGCTGCGGGGATGATCGCTGCCGCGCGGCGGACGGGTCGGCACCGCGAAGCCGAGCAGCACCCCGGCCACGGTCGCGTGGATCCCGGAGGTGTAGGTCAGCGCCCAGGCGAGCAGGCCGACCGGCAGCAACAGCCAGCTGGCCCAGGGGTGCCGCAGGAAGAAGCCTTGACCCCGATAGGCGAGCAACCCGAACACCGCGACCGCGACGAGCGCGCCGCCGAAGAACAGCAGCTGCACATCGTGGGCGTAGAAGATCGCGATGATGGTGATCGCGATCAGATCGTCGGCCACCGCAAGGGTCAACAGGAAGGTGCGTAGCGCCGCGGGAAGGTTGGAGCCGATCACCGCGAGGACGGCGAGGGCGAAGGCGATATCGGTGGCCGCAGGAATGGCCCAGCCGGCGCGGGCGGTGGCGTCACTGAAGGTGGCGGCGACGTAGATCCCCGCGGGCAACGCGACGCCGCCGATGGCCGCCACCACCGGGACCAAGGCGGTCTTCGGGTCGCGGAGATCGCCCACCACGAACTCGTGCTTCAGTTCCAGCCCGACCAGGAAGAAGAAGACGGCCAGCAGCCCGTCGGCAGCCCAGTGCGCCAAAGACAGGTTCAGATCGATGGGGCCGAAGCTGGTGCCGACGTGAAGGTGGCGTAGGTCGAGGTAGAACTGCGGGGCGACATTGGCGGTGACCATGGCCACCGCCGCCCCCAGGATCAGCAGGATGCCGCCGACGGACTCCTGTCGCAGCACCTCGCGGACTCGGACGAACTCCCGATAGGCCCCGCGTCCGAGGGTGGGGGAGCTGCTCACCAGATCTTCACCCGCTCGGTCTCCGGCAGCCAGGCGGCATCAGCTTCGGTGACGCCGAACGCCTCATAGAAGGCGCCCAGGTTGCGCACCACCTGATTGCAGCGGAACTCCTCGGGCGAGTGCGGATCGGTGGCGATCTGCTGGCGCAGGGCCTCGTCGCGCCGCTTGCTCTGCCAGGCCCGCGCCCAGGAGTAGAAGAACCGCTGCCCGGCGGGAATGCCGTCGACCGGCTCGGGGTCGGTGCCGCCGGTGGCCAGACGCCACGCGTCGTAGGCGATGGCCAGGCCGCCGAGATCGCCGATGTTCTCTCCGATGGTGAGCTCACCGTTGACGTGGAGATCGGGCAACTGGGCCGGGCACAGTGCGTCGTATTGAGCGATCAGCGCCTTGGTGCGTTCGGTGAAGGCATCGCGGTCGGCTGGCGTCCACCAGTCCCGCAGCCGACCCTCGCCGTCGCAGGTCGAGCCTTGGTCGTCGAAGCCGTGGCCGATCTCATGCCCGATCACCGCGCCGATGGCGGCGTAGTTCACCGCGTCGTCGGCATCCGGGTCGAAGAACGGCGGCTGAAGGATGGCAGCGGGGAAGACGATCTCGTTGCGCAGCGGGTGGTAGTAGGCGTTGACGGTCTGCGGCGTCATCAGCCATTCCCACACGCGGATCGGCCCGCCGATCTTGCTGATCTCGTCGTCGGCGGCGAAGGCCGCCGCCCGCAGCACATTGCCGATCAGATCGCCCGGGGTGATGGTGAGCGCGCTGTAGTCCTTCCAGACGTCGGGATAGCCGATCTTCGGCGTGAAGTTGGCCAACTTGGTCAGCGCCTCGGCGCGGGTGTCTGCACCCATCCAGTCCAGCGCCGAAATGGACGCGTGATAGGCCTTCAGCAAGTTGCCCACGAGCTCGTCCATGCGCTGCTTGGACGTCGGCGGGAAGTGTCGCTCGACGTACAGCTGGCCGACGGCGTCGCCCAGGCTGCGCTCAACCAAGTCGATGCCGCGCTTCCAGCGCTGTTTCAGTTGCGGGATGCCCTGCAGCACGGTGCCGTAGAAGTCGAAACGTGCCTGCACCAGTTCGTCGGGAAGGTAGGGCGACAGTGCCGACACCAGGCTCCAGCGGCACCAGTCCTTCCAGTCCTCCAGGCGAGCCTTGGTGATCAGGGCGGCCACGTCGGTGAAGTACGAAGGCTGGGCCACGATCACCTGGTCGATCACCGGCACCCCGGCAGCCGTCAGCACGCGGGTCCACGGCACGCCCATGGCGTCGAGGCCGTCCGTGGTGGTCGGGTTGTACATCTGCCGGATGTCACGGGTGCGCACCTTGTCCCAGTGGACGGCTGCGACATCAACTTCCAGATCGACCACCGGGGCGCTGCCGCTGGCGGTGATGCCGGCCAACGCCAGGGTTCGTCCGACGTGATCGCGATAGGCAGCCAGGATCGCGGCGTGCTGTTCGAGTCGGTAGTACTCCTCATCCGGCAGGCCCAGGCCGGACTGGGTCACGAAGAGCGCATACCGGCTGGGTTCGCCCGGGTCGGCGTCGACCTCCAGGCCGATCGGGGAGCCGGTGCCGCGGCGCAGGCTGCGGCCGAAGTAGTCCAGGAGGTCGTCGACCGAGGTGATCGCGTCGATTTCGACCAGTAGCTCGGCCAGCGGATCGAGTCCCGCAGCGGCCACCCGTTCGGTGTCCATGAAGTCGCCGAAGAGATGTTCGATCCGGTAGGCGTCGGTGCCGGCGGGGCTGCCCGTCAGCCCGGTCACGATCTGCCTGATTGCCTCCTCGGAGGCATCCCGCAGGTCAATGAACGCCCCGGTGGACTGCTTGTCCTCGGGGATCTCGGTGGCGGCGAGCCAGCGCCCATTGACGTGGCGGAACAGGTCGTCAGCGGGGCGTACGGACGGATCAAGATCGAAGTGGGTCACATCCGACAGGCTAGCTGGTGGTCAGGACGAGATGGACGCACACACGGGTCGTAAAAGCCGAACCGGCCCGCAGCCGGACGCCGAAGCGCCGCCGCGGGCCGGTCTTACCAGCCGGGTCTGGTCACAGTTGCCAGGTGTCACTGCCCTTCAGCAGTTGGGAAACGGCGCTGAGCTTGGCGCTCTCATCGTCGAAGGTGGCGATCTGGGCCCGAGCCAGATCGTCGTAGACCGGACGCTCGACATCGCGGAAGATGCCGATCGGTGCCCGCTCGATGCTGTTGACCTCGGTCAGCTGCGCCAACGCGAAGGCCAACTCGGGGTTGTCGGCATGGGCGTCGTGCACCAGCAGGTTCGCCTCACCGATTTCTGCGACGGGGCCGGTGGTCAAGGTCCCGTCAGCCAACCGCGTCACGCCCATGGCGTTATCGGCGCCGTAGGTGATCGGCTGGCCGTGGACCAGCTTGATCATGCCGTCAGCGGCCTTCAGCGGATCGTAGGCGCCGTCGTTGAAGATCACGCAGTTCTGGTAGATCTCCACCAGCGACGTCCCACGGTGGGCCGCTGCTGCCTTCAGCACCTCGGTCAGGTGCGCCCGATTGGAGTCCAGGGTGCGCGCCACGAAGGTGCCGCCCGCGCCCAGAGCCAGGGAGACCGGGTTGAACGGGTTGTCCACCGATCCCATCGGCGAAGTCTTGGTGACCTTGCCCTGCTCCGAAGTGGGGGAGTACTGACCCTTGGTCAGACCATAGATGCGGTTGTTGAACAGCAGGATGGTCATGTTGATGTTGCGCCGGATCGCGTGGATCAGGTGGTTGCCGCCGATGCTGAGCGCATCGCCGTCACCGGTGATCACGAACACGGCCAGGTCGGGCCGCGACATCGCCACGCCACTGGCGACCGCCGGGGCGCGTCCGTGGATGGAGTGGAAGCCGTAGGACTCCACGTAGTAGGGGAATCGTGACGAACAACCGATGCCGGAGACCACGACGAGGTTCTCGTTGCGGATGCCGAGCTCAGGCATGACCCCTTGGAAGGCGGCCAGCACGGGGTAGTCGCCACAGCCCGGGCACCAACGGACATCAGCCGGCGAGGTGAAGTCCTTGCGGGTGAGCGGGTTCAGTGCCAGCGGGACGCCGGACAGGCCCCCGATTGCGGTGGGAACAGTGGCGGTCACTTCGCATCCTCCTCATCAATGATCGCGTTCAGGTCGTCGGCGAGTTCGGACTGCCGAAGTGGCAGGCCACGAACCTTGGTGTAGCTCTCCACGTTGATCAGGAAGGTGGAGCGCAGCAGCATGGCCAGCTGGCCGAGGTTCATCTCCGGGACGATCACGCGGTCGTACGCGGCCAGCACCTCACCGAGGTTGGCAGGCAGCGGGTTGATCCACCGCAAGTGGGCGGTGGCCAGCTTGCGGCCGGAGTTGCGCACGTGGCGGGCGGCGGCCTGGATCGGACCGAAGGTCGAACCCCAGCCGAGGACCAGCACCTTGGCATCACCGCTGGGATCGTCGACCACGACATCAGGGACTTCGCGAACGACCCCGGCGACCTTGGCCGCACGGGCCAACACCTGGATCTCATGGTGATCGGGATCGTAGGAGACGGCGCCGGTATCGGGAGCCTTCTCCAATCCGCCGGTGCGGTGGGTGAGCCCGGGAGTGCCGGGAATCGCCCAGGCGCGGGCTCCCTTCTCGTCCCGTGCGTACGGCAGGTAGGTGCCGTCCACCTCGGTGGTGAGGTTGGTCTCGATCTTGGGCAACTCGTCCAACTCCGGCACCCGCCACGGCTCGGCGCCGTTGCCCAGGTATCCGTCGGTGAGCACCAGCACCGGGGTGCGGTACTCCACGGCCACCTTGCAGGCCTCGAAGGTGGCCGCGAAGCAGTCGGCGGGCGACTGGGCCGCGATCACCGGCATCGGCGACTCGCCATGGCGCCCGAACATCGCAATGTTCAGGTCGGACTGCTCGGTCTTGGTCGGCAGACCGGTGGACGGACCACCGCGCTGCACGTCGATCACCACCAGCGGAAGCTCGGAGATCACCGCCAGGCCAAGGGTTTCGGCCTTCAGCGCCAGGCCCGGGCCAGAGGTGCTGGTGGCACCCAGGCAGCCGGCGAACGACGCGCCGAGGGCGGCCCCGACTGCTGCGATCTCATCTTCGGCCTGATACGTCATCACTCCGGCGGACTTGGCGGCAGCCAAGTACTGCAGGATCTCCGTGGCCGGGGTGATCGGGTAGGCGCCCAGGTAGAGCGGCAGGTCGGCACGAGCCGCACCCGCGACCAGGCCGTAGGCGGCCGCACGGTTGCCGGTGATCTGTCGGTAGGTGCCGGTCTTCGCCGGAGCGGCAGCCACCTCGTAGCGGACCGCGATCGCCTCGGAGGTTTCGCCGAAGTTGTAGCCGGCGGTGAGGGAGGCGATGTTCGCGTCGCGGATCTCGGGCTTCTTGGCGAACTTCCGGTTGAGGAAGGCGATGGTGCCCTCGATCGAACGGCTGTACATCCAGTTGAGCAGGCCGAGCGCGTACATGTTCTTGGTGCGGGCGGCGTCCTTGCGGCTGAGGCCGAACGGTTCCACAGCCGCGGTAGCTGCGGCAGTCAGATCAAAGGCGTAGACCTGGTAGTTCGCCAACGAGTCGTTCTCCAGCGGGTTCTCGTCGTAGCCGACCCGGCTCAACGCACGCGGAGTGAAGTCGGCGGTGTCGACGATCACGATGCCACCGACGGTCAACGTGTCGATGTTCGCTTTCAGAGCGGCCGGGTTCATCGCGACCAGGACGTCGGGGTGGTCGCCAGGGGTGTGGACGTCGTAATCAGCGAAGTGCAACTGGAAGCTGGACACACCAGCCACGGTGCCTGCTGGTGCCCGGATCTCGGCCGGGTAGTCCGGCAGGGTGACGAAGTCGTTGCCGGCGGTAGCGGTGTCCTGGGTGAAACGATCACCGGTCAACTGCATGCCGTCACCGGAGTCACCGGAGAAGCGGATGACAACGTGGTCGATGGTGCTTACTTGGGTCATATCTGACGCGGCCCTCCCGGTCGCGGCTCTGCTCGAGGCCGCTCCGTAGTCATGGACAGAAACGTGGTCTTCGACCCGATTGGGGCCGACGGCCTGTATCGGCAAACCCCGTTCGGGACCGAAAATTTTGGCGCCAGCAGGTCAGTGCCGGTGGGCATCACCTGTGGCGCCAAGCGTTATGGAGGATAGCGCGCAGGTGGGGTCTTTGGAACAGAAAACGGTAGGATTCCCGCACTAACTTCCCTTGTCAGGCAGTAGTAATGAGAGTACATATGCGGTGGGGCTAGGCTGTCGCCGTGCCCGCTGCAGACCCCATCTCGCCCGCTCCCGCTCCGGCCCGCGACCTGGCCGCACGGCTGTGGACCACCGCGATCTCGCGGCTGGGATCGATGCGGCACGACCTCGCCGGCGCCTGGGGGCATCGGGCCGTGCGACGCGGCACCTATGGGTCGCTGCTGCTGTTCGGCGGGTCATTGACGCCGGCTTATCTGCCGCAGAACAGTCCCTGGTGGGAACCCATCCGCCTCTTGGGGCTGGACAACGCGACCGCGAGCCTGGTCGGTACCGCGCTGGTCGTCCTGGGGGTGGCGCTGCTGGTGGAGGCGTGGTTCCGACTGCGGCCCAGCGTCTATCACGACATCAAGCATTGGCCGATCACCTTCTGGTGGAGTCTGCCGCTACTGTTCGCCCCACCGATCTTCAGCCATGACGCCTATGGCTATGCCGCCTTGGGTTGGCTGATGCGCTCGGGGATGAACCCCTACGAAGTGCCGATCGCCGCGTTGCCGGGGGCCTTCGCCGACCAGTTCTCGTGGATGTGGCGGTACAACACCGCGATGTATCCGCCGCTGAGCCTGGAGATGTTCCACGGCATGGTGATTCTGGCCGGCAACAACCCCTACCTTTCGGCGGTGGCCATGCGCATCCCCGCGGTCGTCGGGGTGGCCCTGATCACCCACTACCTGCCTCGGATCGCCCAACGGATGGGCGCCGACATTCAGCTGACGGCGTGGTTCTCCGCCATCAATCCGCTGGTGATCATCGACCTGGTCGGTGGGGCGCACAACGACTCACTGATGATGGGCCTGGTGGTGTGGGCGCTCTGGTTGACGCTCAACGGCAAGGTCTGGCCGGCCGCGATCACCGTGGGGGTGGCGGCGTGCATCAAACAGCCGGCCATCCTGGCGTTCTACCCGGTCGCTCTGATCGGACATCCCTGGGAAAGCCTGCGCTGGCGCGACACCTGGTCGGCCATGCGCCGGCTGGTGGGGGTGTTGGTGATTGCGGTGACGACTTTTGCCTTGATCAGCCTGGCCACCGGGTTGGGATTCGGCTGGGTCTGGGCCGCAGACGTCCCAGGCCAAGTAGTGACCCTTGCCCCGTTCACTCTGGTCGGAGCCGGCTTACGGCTGGCTTTCGAGGCCATGGGGCTTCCGGTGGTCGGCGAGGTCGTGATGCAAGTCCTGCGTTGGATCGGGTTGGGTCTGACCGCGGTGGCGATCGGCTGGTTGGGGCTGACCGTCGGGCGCCGCAAGCCGATCACCTTCCTCAGTTGGTCCTACCTGATCTTCGCCTTCGGTGGCATCGCTCTGAACTCCTGGTACTTGACCTGGGGCGGGTTGTTGTTGCCGTTGACCAGGCCGTCGCGACGAATCATTGGGACGGCGGTGACCATCACCACCGTGCTGCTGGCCTACGGCGCGGGCAACCTGGCCTGGCGCAATGACGCGGTCGCTCTCGGATTCGCTGCCCTGGCCTTGATGCTGGTCCTGCTCTACCGGCATCGTCAGGAGCACAAAGCGCACGTCGCCCACCTATCAGCGCAGCAGGAGGAACAGTGAGCGAGCCAGAAGTCCTCGTGGAGGTCAGCGACGGCATCGGACGGATCCGCTTGAATCGACCGCGCGCGATCAACGCGATCAACACCTCGATGATGCGGACGATCACCACGGCCCTGACCGAGTTCGCCACCGACGATGACATCGAATCGGTGGAGCTCACCGGGGCAGGTGAGCGCGGGCTGTGCGCCGGCGCGGACGTCCGTGAGTTGCGCACCGCGGCGCTGCAGGGCGGTGACGTTGCCGAGTTCTTCATCGTCGAATATGCGTTGAACCAGATGATCGCCGCCTTCCCCAAGCCCTACCGGGCGATCATGACCGGCATCACCATGGGTGGCGGCATGGGCTTGAGCGTTCATGGTTCGCAGCGGGTCGTCGATGCTTCCAGCGTGCTGGCCATGCCGGAGACCGTGATCGGCTTCTTCCCCGACGTGTTCGTCAGTCATCTGCTCGCCCGCCTGCCCGGGGGCGTCGGCACCCACCTGGCCCTGACGGGTGCCAGCTTCAACGCTGCGGACGCCCTGCGGCTCGGTCTGGCCGATCAGTTGGACGGCCCCGCGCCGCAGGCCGACCCACTGTTGAGTGCATCGTGGATGGCGGAGTGCTACGCCGCCGATACCGCCGAGGAGATGGTCGCCCGGCTGGCCGATCACGCCGATCCGGACGCTCGGGCCACCGCCGCCGAACTGGAACGTCGCTCGCCGCTGGCCTTGGAGATCACCGTCGAAGTGCTGCGTCGATCGCTGGGGTTCGCCTCGATCGCCGACCAGTACGAGCAGGAGCTGACCTTGGCCGTCCGGATGGTGACCGGCCCGGACTTCGCCGAAGGCGTGCGCGCCCAACTCGTCGACCGGGATCGCAACCCCCACTGGGCACACGCGAGCTTGGCCGAGGTCAGCCGCGCCGAGGTGCTGAGCTACTTCGAGCCGCTCGCATGATCGCTCAGCGGTCGGCGTAGTCGACCACGACCGGAGCGTGGTCGCTCAGCCGGGCCTCGTAGGACCCGGCCCGATCGGTGCCGCCGTTGATCGCCGCCGCGGCGAGGCCGGGGGTGGCGAAGTGGTAGTCGATCCGCCAGCCGGTGTCATTGTTGAACGCATTGCCCATCCAGCTCCACCAGGAGTACGGGCCGTCTTCAGCAGGACGCAGTTGCCGCACCACGTCGATCAGCGTCCGCGGGCTTTGGATGGTGTCGATCCACTCGCGCTCCTCGGGCAGGAAGCCCACCGACTTCTGGTTACCCCGCCAGTTGCGGACGTCCGCGCGGGTGTGGGCGATGTTGAAGTCGCCCATGACGAGGAACTCTCGACCGTCGGCCTTGGCGGCCAGCCGCGCCCGGGTCAGGTAGGGCCGAAAGCTCCGCATGAAGGCCAGCTTGCGCTGGTAGCGCGCCAACTCCTCGGGGGTGTCGTCGGCCCGGCCGCCCTTGGGCAGGTACAACGAACCGACCCGCAGTCGCCAGCCGTTCAGGTCGTAATCGGCCTCCACGTAGCGGCCCTCGGCATCGAAGCTGCGGTGTCCGAAGCCCTCCCGCACGGCCGAGGGCACCGTCCGCGACAGCAGGGCCACGCCGTTGCGTCCGGCTCGATTCCCGGGGTGGTAGGCGAAGTGGTAGCCGGTGCTGGCCTCGATCGGCACCAGATCGGCGGGGGAGCGAACCTCTTGCAGTGCGATCAGGTCGCAGTCCCGCTCGCTCAGCCAATCGACGAAGCCGCGGCGAACGGCGGCGCGGATGCCGTTGACGTTGACGGTGGCTATGCGCATCAGTGGTTGCGTCCTCGCGCGGCCACCGGCCAGGAGCCGCCGGTGCTGAGGACGTACTCGTCGGCCAGATTGACGGTATTGCAGGCGTGATTGGGCACGATCGCGATGCTGCTGCCCAGCGCCGGGAGCGGGCCGGGCCACTCGATGGTGGCGTGGTGCTCGCTGAGCGCCACGATGCGGGCGTCCGGGGCGTCCAGTACCCGTCCGTAGCCGCTGGCCCAGGGGGCTCGATCAGCGCCGAGGGCCTTGCTGCCGGCGTTACAGATCACCCGTCCGCCGGCGTGGGAGACCACCCGGGAGACGACGGTGAGGGCGACCTGCTCGAAGCCGATGGTGCCCAGTTCGAGTTGCTGGGCGTCGCCGAAGACGTACACCCCGGGACGCAGTTCGTTGAGGACGCCGCCGGTGGTGAATCCGGCAGACGGTGTCGACCCGCCGCTGATCAGGCGACACTCGCCACCGGCAGCTCGCACGGAGGCGGCTGCTGTTGCCAGCGCGCTGGCCTCCTCGACAGCGGCTTGCGCAGGCGAGGCGGGGGAGTAGCTGTGGCCGGGGAAGGTGAATACTCCGGACACGGCGAGTCCGGCGTCGGCCACGTGCCTCGCCAGCGTGCCGGCGTCCTCGGGTCGGACTCCGGAGCGATGGTGGCCGGAGTCGATCTCGATCAGCACCTCGACCGGCAACCCGCTCAGCTGCGCGGCGGCCTCAATCGAATCGCAGCCGACCCTCAGGGCCACGCCGCGATCGGCCAGGGCACGCAATCGTGCGGCATCGTCGGTGTCCACCCACAGCGGATAGGCGATGAACAGGTCCGCACACACCTCGGCGAACACTTCGGCTTCGCCGATCGTGGCCACCGTCAGGCCGTGGGCGCCGGCTGCGAGCTGGCGAGCGCCGATCTGCCGACATTTGTGCGTCTTGGTGTGCGGTCGCAGGGCCAACCCCGCCCCGGCGGCGTGGACCGCCATCGCGGCGATGTTGGCTTCCATCACCGCCACGTCGAGCCGCAGATACGGCGTGTGTCCCATCGGGAGAACTCAGCGATAGTTGTCGAACTGAACCGCGAAGTCGTATTCGGCCTCCCGGACCATCTTCTGGACGGCCTGCAGGTCGTCGCGGCTCTTGCTGAACACCCGCAACTCCTCGCCCTGCACCTGGGTGCGGACGTTCTTCAGGCCGGCATCTTTGACCAGCTTCACGATCTTGGCGGCATTCTCGCGGCTGATCCCCTCCTTGGTGGAGGCGGTGATCTTCCACATCTTGCCCGACAGCCGCGGCTCGCCGGCGTCCAGTGACTTCAGGTCGATCTTGCGGCGCACCAGCATGGTCTGGAACACATCCAGGATCGCTTTGACCCGCTCTTCGCCGCTGGCCTCCATCTCGATCGCCTCACCCGACCAGCGGATCGAGGCGTCGGTGCCCTTGAAGTCGTAGCGGTTGCGGATCTCCTTGGCGGCCATGTTCAGCGCGTTGTCGACTTCCTGTCGATCAACCTTGCTGACGATGTCGAACGAACTCTCACCTGCCATGTCTGCTGCCTCCTGTCTGTGCCCCCATTGTGGCGGCAACGCCCGATCGCTGGCCAACCACGCCGCGCTGCAACGAAACGCCTCCGCGTCCTGAGATACCCGGCGGGTTGGCCGCGCTGTGGCCATTGCCAGGGCGTTTCGGTGCAGAGAGGGGCGGGCGTGAGCCTCGATTTCGATCCGCGTGCGCGGCTTTGCTAGGCTGTCCCGGCACGGCAGGTTGCCCGAGTGGCCAAAGGGAGCGGTCTGTAAAACCGTCGGCTCAGCCTACGTAGGTTCGAACCCTACACCTGCCACCCAGCAAGGCCCCTGGCCTAGGATCATTCCTAGCCAGGGGCCTTTTGTGGGTCTACTGCCCGGTCATCGTGGTGACGTCGAGGGCGCGGAGAAGCTGCTCCTCGCTGAGCTCGCCGCGTTCGACGTAGCCGAGTTCACGGGTGGCTTGGGCGATGGTGAGGCCGCGGGCGACGGCATGTTTGGCGATCTTCGCTGCCGCCTCGTACCCGATGAGGCGGTTCAGCGGGGTGACGATGGACGGGCTCGATTCGGCCAGTTCCCGGCAGCGCTCGACGTTGGCGGTGATGCCGTCCACGCACCGGCTGGCGAGGAGCGCCGAGACGTTGCCCAGCAGCGTGATCGACTCCAGCAGGTTGCGGGCCATCACCGGCAACATCACCAGCAGATCGAAGTTGCCCTGAGCGCCGGCGAAGGCGATGGCCGCGTCATTGCCGATCACCTGGGCGGCCACCATCACTGACGCTTCCGGGAGCACCGGGTTCACCTTGCCGGGCATGATCGAGGACCCGGGCTGAAGATCGGGCAGGGAGATTTCGCCGATGCCGGCGCGTGGGCCCGAGCCCATCCAGCGCAGGTCGTTGGCGATCTTGGTCACCGACACCGCGACAGTTCGCAGGGCTCCGGAGGTCTCCACCAGCGAGTCCTGAGCAGCCTGGGCCTCAAAATGGTTGGGGGCTTCGATCAGCCGCAAGCCGGTGTGCTCGGCGATCAAGGCGATCACCCGAGCCGAGAATCCGGGCGGGGTGTTGATCCCGGTGCCCACGGCCGTCCCGCCGAGTGGAAGCTCGCTGAGCCGAGGGACGCTGGCCTGCACCCGGGCGATGCCGTACCGCACCTGGGTGGCGTAGCCGCTGAACTCCTGCCCGAGCGTGATCGGGGTGGCATCCATCAGGTGGGTGCGTCCGGCCTTCACCACGTCGGCGAACTCGATCGACTTTGCCTCCAGCGAGTGTGCGAGCGCCTCCAGCCCCGGTACCAGAACGTGATCGATGGCCTGCACCGCAGCGATGTGAATCGAGGAGGGGAAGACGTCATTCGACGACTGGGACGCGTTGACGTGATCGTTGGGATGAACGGGGCGTCCGAGGCGGGCCGAGGCCAGGGTGGCGATCACTTCGTTGGTGTTCATGTTGGACGAGGTGCCCGAGCCGGTCTGGAACACGTCGATGGGGAAATGCTCGTCGTGGGTGCCGGCGATCACCTCGTCCGCGGCGGCGACGATGGCCTCGGCCACGTCTGGCGGCAATACCCCCAACTCGGCGTTGGCAAGGGCGGCGGCTCGCTTGATCTGTGCCAGGGCGGCGATGTGATGGCGCGACAGTCGTCGTCCAGAGATGGGAAAGTTCTCCACTGCCCGCTGGGTCTGGGCGGCGTACAACGCGCTGGCCGGCACCAACACATCGCCCATGGTGTCGTGCTCGATTCGGAATTCGGACATCGCTGGCTCCCTTCACTTACCTCAACCATAGGCAGCAGCGGAGTCTGCGCGTAGATTCCCGGGCATGGGCACTATGAACGACACCGCCGACAGCATCCTGTTGGCCGCTGCCGCGATTCCGCCGGGGCAGGTGGCCAGCTACGGCGACCTGGGGCGGGTCGTCGGCTGCGGTCCTCGGCTGGTCGCTCGGGTGCTGTCCACCTCCGGTGGGGGCACCTGCTGGTGGCGGGTGGTGCGGGCAGATGGCACCATCGCGGCGCCTCTGGTGGCCGAGGCGACGAGGCTCTTGGCCGACGAGGGAGTGGTCGTCGTGGACGGTCGGATCGACCTCGCCAAATACCGCGCCGAGCAGGACTGAGGCGGGACGGGTGCGACGATTTTGGACCGGCCGTCAGTGTGGGGTACAGTCAACCGCTGTCCGGCCCCTATAGCTCAGTCGGCAGAGCGTCTCCATGGTAAGGAGAAGGTCTGCGGTTCGATTCCGCATGGGGGCTCTGTGTTCGGGTAGACGGAGTTACCGCCCGTCGTCCAGTAATGGGCCCGAGCAGGGGCGGGATAGCTCAGGCGGTAGAGCAAGCGGCTCATAATCGCTGTGTCGCGGGTTCAAGTCCCGCTCCCGCTACAACAGCCGAAGTTGGGAAGAGAGAGAAGCCGATGGCCAAGAAGCAAGCCGATATCCGGCCGAAGATCACCTTGGCGTGCACGGAGTGCAAAGAGCGCAACTACATCACCAAGAAGAATCGGCGTAACGACCCTGACCGGATGGAACTGAAGAAGTTCTGCCCGAAGTGCCACACGCACACCGCGCACCGCGAGACCCGCTGAGCGAGTCCGCCTCGAAGCCGTCCGCTGCTGCGGACGGCTTTGCTGCGTCCAGGGGCCTGGTATGAACTGGGTGCTCACGGACCGGGTCACCCGAGTGAACTTCTTCGCCGCCTTGGTGAT
>JAJTBJ010000285.1 GCA_021286985.1 Propionibacteriales bacterium
CATCCGCCGCGGCGCCAAGCTGATCTACGCCTACGCCGAGGCCACCGTGCCGCTGGTGACGGTGATCACCCGCAAGGCCTACGGCGGCGCGTACTGCGTGATGGGTTCCAAGCCGCTGGGCGCCGACGTGAACCTGGCCTGGCCGACCGCGCAGATCGCAGTGATGGGTGCCGAGGGTGCGGTGAACATCCTCTACCGCAAGGAACTCGGCGAGTCCGACGACCCGGCAACCCGGCGCACTGAGCTGATCGAGGACTACAACGACACCCTCGCCAACCCGTACGTCGCCGCCGAGCGAGGCTACGTGGACAAGGTCATCTACCCCCACGAGACCCGCGCCCAGGTGATCCGCGTGCTGCGGTTGCTGCGCACCAAGCGTCAGCAGCTGCCGCCGAAGAAGCACGGGAACATCCCGCTGTGACCGGCGCCGAGGACGTCCAGCCTGCCGCCACCGTGCTGCAGGTGGTCTCGGGCAACCCGAGCGAGGAGGAGCTGGCCGCCATCACTGCGGTGGTGGTCGCCTCCCGCCGAGGCCGCCCGGCTCCGCACGCCCCCTACACCGGGACGGTGGCCGGGGGGTGGCGGTCGTACTGGCACACCGTGCGCAACCCGCTGCTGCCCGGACGCGAAGCCTGGCGGAGCACGTTCCGTCGCTGACATGACCGCTGGCGTGCGCTTCGTCCTCGCCTCGGCTTCGCCGGGGCGACGCAGCACCCTGACCGCCGCCGGGCTGCGTCCCGATGTGGTGGTCTCGGCCGTGGACGAGGACGCCTACACCGCCTCGACTGTGGTGGGGCTGGTGGCGGCGCTGGCCAAGGCCAAGGCCGCAGCCGTGTTCGACACCCTCACCGATCCTGAGCTGCTGGTGGTCGGCTGCGACTCGATGCTGGAGCTGGACGGTGAG
Organism: Propionibacteriales bacterium; assembly: GCA_021286985.1. Lineage (GTDB taxonomy): Bacteria > Actinomycetota > Actinomycetes > Propionibacteriales > Propionibacteriaceae > Propionicimonas. The sequence goes on from JAJTBJ010000285.1 coordinate 905, forward strand.
CCGATGGGCAAGCCGGCCACACCGGAGCAGGCGGTCGAACGCTGGCGGCGGATGCGCGGACGCACCGGCTGGCTGCACAGCGGCCACCACGTGATCTCCCGGATCAACGGCGTGGTCGACGCCACCACGGCGGTGGCGACCACCGAGGTGGTGTTCGCCAACATCGATGACGCCGAGGTCGAGGCGTACGTGGCCACCGGCGAGCCGTTGCGGGTGGCCGGTGCTTTCACCATCGACGGACTCGGCGGCGCCTACGTGACCACGGTGTGCGGCGATCCGCACAATGTGGTCGGGATCAGCCTGCCGCTGCTGCGCCGGATGTTCGCCGAGCACGGCGTGGCCTGGCACACGTTGTGGGCCGACCCGACCACCTGACGGCTACTGCAGTTGGGACAGCAGGAACCGTCCCCGGTGTCCCACGGGCCGCGCAAACGGTTGGGACAGCGGGGACGGTTCCTCGTGTCCCAAGCCTGCTATCAGCGGGGCCAGGCGAAGGCCGGCTGGCCGTCCACCTCGATCAGGGCGCGAGGCTGGGGCTCCAACTCCAGCCGGACGACGGCAGCGTGGCCGGCGCCGCTGACCTGGTAGCTCAACTCGGTGTTGGTCTTGGCCAGCACCTCCACCACCCCGCGGGTCAACCACGGGTTGCGCCGGCGCAGGCCGAGGACGTCCTGGTGGAGCCGATAGAGCCAGTTACCGAGCTCGGCCAGCTGTGCCGGGCTGTCGGGCAGCGGCGGGCGTAGCGGCAGATCAGCATCGAAGCCTTCGCCCTTGTGACCGGTGAAGCCTTGCTCGTCGCCGTAGTAGACGCTCGGCACGCCGGGCAGGGTGGCCAGAATCACTGCGGCCAGGGCCGCGCCGTCCGGGCCGATCTGGTCGGCGATGCGGTTCACGTCATGATTCCCGACGAAGGTTTGCGGCAGGAACTGCTCGACGAACTCGGCATGCCGCTCCACCGCCCAGGCCAGCTCCCAGAAGTTGCGGTCGCTGATCGAGCTCCAGATCGCCTTCCACAGCTCGTACTGGGTGACGGTGTCGAGGTGGCCGTCGCGGACGATGCCGGCGTAGTCGCCGTGGATCACCTCGCCGAGGAACACCGCCTGCGGAAACTCGGTGCGGACCCGATCGGTGACCTCGGCCCAGAACGCCGAGGGCACCGCGTAAGCGACGTCGAGGCGCCAGCCGGAGATGCCGCGGCGCAGCCAGTGCAGCATCACCTCGACGACCAGGTCGGCCACCGCCGGGTTGGTGTGGTCGAGTTCGGCCAGATCGTCGTGGCCCTCC
>JAJTBJ010000286.1 GCA_021286985.1 Propionibacteriales bacterium
GAGGAACACCGCCCCTTCGCATTGGCCGCCTGCTCGGCTCATGACCTGGCGTCGCGCGGCGCCCTTGAACCTGCGCCACGGATCGGTCCTCTGAAACAGGGTGGGACCGCGCTGTGGCAGGGGAGCGACCAACAAGAACACGGCACCGAACACGGCGAGGAGCGACGGCAGCATTGGCAGTACGACGGCGAAGAACGCCCCGACGAACTTCAGCCAATCGATGCTCATGCAGTGACCGACTGCCAAACGTCCTGGTGGCGGGCGGTGGCCATGAGCTGCTCAACCTCTTCGCCGGAGATCACTTCAGGCAGGTTCATCAGGTGCTCGACCAGATCGCCGAGGTGAAGGATCAGGACGTCCTCGGGTGCCTGCTTCACGGTGAGCCGTTCGGCGCCGACGACGACCACCACTCCCTGCACCGCCGGACGAAGCCCGGTCGCCTGCGCCAGGACGTCGCGGGCATGAGCGGCGTCGGAGCGGGCGTGGTCGACGTAGGAGAGCCATTGCTGATCGACCATCGAGGCGTCGCCGGCCACCCACAGCGTGCCGCCGTGGTGATGCCTGGCGTTGATCGTGAACACCCCCGCAGGGCCGACCAGCAGGTGGTCGATCTCCATGCCGTCGGAGCCGGTCACGATCGAGTTGCGGTGGTGCCAGCGCAGATCGAGGTCCTCGAGTCGGGTGAGTTCGGCGTCCACGAGCAACTCCCCGAGGCGTCCGAGGGAGACGTCCGCCTCGGTGTCCTCGACTTCCGCGATGCCGTGTCCCTGCCGCCAACCCGCGACGAACGCCGCCAAGACCTCGGCGTACTTGGGTGCTACCGGATGAAGTTCGTCGGTCTTCCTGTCCCAATAGCCGATTTGTGTCTCTTCATCGAGGTGCACGTACAAACGGTCGTGTCCAAAACGCTTCCAAGGATGCGCGTACATGCATCGACGGTAGCCCGGCGCGAATCGGCCCCACCGGTACGGGTGCGGGTATCCCTATTACCCTCACGCGAAATGCGCGGCAGCCGAATACGGCGCGACATCGCAAGAATGGCCAGTTCGGACGCGTCAACGACGACTCTGCAGCGCCTTCGTGAACGTCCGTCGTCTGGGAGGTGACAACGCCGAACGCGGCCGGACGGACGTCGCCGAAGGTCTTGCGCCCCGACGCTTGCCACCCCCTAGGCTGCGAAATGCGGTCCCACCCCCTGGGCCGCACAACCGAACAGGAGTTTGTCGACATGCGAACCTCTCGGATCGCCGTCGGCCTGGCCACCATCGTGGCTCTCGCCGTCGGCATCACCCCCACCGCTTCGGCCCACCAGTCCCCGCCGACGCGCACCACCCATCTCACCTTGCTGGCGACCACTGACGTCCACGGCAACATCAACAACTGGGACTACTTCCGCAACGCCCCCTACACCGAGCGCACCGGCGACACGAAAGGCCTGGCAAGTGTGGCCAGCATCGTGAAGTCGGTCCGTGCCGAGAAGGGCGCCAACAACGTGGTCGTCGTCGACAACGGCGACTTCCTGCAGGGCACCCCGCTCGACTACTACTTCGCCGTCCAGGAGCCGGTCACCACGACCCACCGCGACCATCCGATGGCGGTGGCGTACAACAAGATCGGCTACGACGCCCAGGTGGTCGGCAACCACGAGTTCAACTACGGCTTGCCGCTGCTGAAGGCCTACACCAAGGACGCCGACTTCCCCGTGCTGGGTGCCAACGTCATCAACGTGAAGACCGGACGTCCGTACCTGCAGCCGTTCACCATGATCAACCGCGCCGTGCCCGGCGGGCCGTCGATCAAGATCGGCGTGATCGGGCTGACCAACCCCGGCTCGGCCATCTGGGACAAGGCCAACGTTGAAGGCAAGGTGCGCTTCGACGACATGGTCACCACCGCAGCCAAGTGGGTGCCGGTGGTGCGTCACCTCGGCGCCGACATCGTCGTCGTCCTTGCTCACGGTGGTGTGGGCGGCGGCTCGTCCTACGGCAGTGACCTGCCGGCCGAAAACCCCGACGACGTGATCGCCGCCAAGGTGCCCGGCATCGACGTGGTCGTGGTGGGCCACACCCACCTCGACGTGCCCGAGCAGTGGGTCACCAACGAGGTCACCGGCAAGAAGGTGCTGTTGACCCAGCCCAAGAACTGGGGGC
>JAJTBJ010000287.1 GCA_021286985.1 Propionibacteriales bacterium
CGCCAGTTCCTCGGCCAGATGGACAAGCCCGACGTCGACTTCATCGAGGGCCTGTCGCCGGCGGTGTCGATCGACCAGAAGTCGACCAGCCGCAACCCGCGCTCCACGGTGGGCACCATCACCGAGATCTATGACTATTTGCGGCTGTTGTTCGCTCGGATCGGGCAGCCGCACTGCATCGAGTGCGGCGAGTCGATCGCGCGACAGTCGCCGCAGCAGATCGTCGATCGGCTGCTCGAACTGCCCGAGGGCACGCGATTTCAGGTGTTGGCGCCGGTGGTGCGCGGGCGCAAGGGCGAGTACGTCGATCTGTTCCGCCAACTCGCCGGACAGGGGCTGGCGCGGGTTCGGGTCGACGGTGAACTGCATCAACTCACCGATCCTCCGACCCTCGATAAGCAGAAGAAGCACTCGATCGAGGTGATCGTCGACCGGCTCTCGGCCAAGGCGTCGATAAAGCAGCGGCTCACCGACTCGGTCGAGACCGCCCTGGGTCTGGCCGGGGGAGTGTTGACCATCGACTTCGTCGATCGCCCGGCCACCGACCCGCAACGAGAGCGGTCCTTCTCCGAGAAGCTGGCCTGCCCTAATGGCCACGATGTCGCCATCGAGGAACTCGAACCACGGCAATTTTCCTTCAATGCTCCGTGGGGCGCCTGCCCGGCCTGTTCGGGCCTGGGTACCCGGATGGAGGTCGACGCCGAGTTGGTCGTGCCCGACACCACCAAGAGCTTGGCCGACGGCGCGATCGCGATCTGGACCACCCCCTATGTGGCTGGCTTCTTCCAGAACCTGTTCGTCGCCCTCGCCGACCAGGAGGGCTTCAGCGTCGATACTCCGTGGGAGCAGCTGCCCGACCGCGTGCAGAAGTTGCTGCTGATGGGGGTTCCGGGCCAGGTCACGGTGCACAGCCGGTCTCGGCACGGCCGCGACCACACCTACCGGGCCAAGTACGAAGGTGCCTTGCCGTATGTGCGCCGGCGGCATTCGGAGGCCGAATCCGACAACGCCCGCGAGCGGTACGCCGGCTACATGCGCGAAGTGCCGTGCTTGACCTGCAACGGCGACCGGCTCAAGCCGTCCTCGCTGGCGGTAACCGTGGGGCAGCGCAACATCGCCGAGGTGTCGGGGTTGGCGATTTCTGAACTGGCCGGTTTCATGAGCGGGCTGACGCTCAGCGAACGCGACGCACGGATCGCGGAGCGTCTGGTGAAGGAGATCAACGAGCGGATCCGATTCCTGCTCGATGTCGGCCTGGACTACCTCACCCTGTCGCGCACCGCCGGCAGCCTGTCGGGTGGCGAGGCTCAGCGAATCCGCCTGGCTACCCAGATCGGTTCGGGCCTGGTCGGCGTGTTGTACGTGTTGGACGAGCCGTCGATCGGGCTGCACCAGCGCGACAACCATCGGCTCATCGAGACGCTGCTGCGGTTGAAGCGGCTGGGCAACACGCTGATCGTGGTCGAACACGACGAGGACACCATCCGTGCCTCCGACTGGGCCGTCGACATCGGCCCGGGTGCCGGCGAACACGGTGGTGAGGTGGTGGTGAGCGGACCGGTTGCCGACTTGCTGAACCATCCCACGTCGATCACCGGGGCGTACCTGTCCGGCCGGCGGCGGATTCCGATGCCAACCACTCGGCGTCCCCCCACTGGCAAGGCGGTGACCGTCCATGGCGCCAGCGAGCACAACCTGTGTGATGTCACTGTGAGCTTCCCGCTGGGGCAGTTCGTGGCGGTCACCGGGGTGTCCGGGTCGGGCAAGTCCTCGCTGGTGAACTCGATCCTTTACGCGGCGCTGGCCAAGAAGATCTACGGCTCAAAGGTCGTTCCGGGGCATCATCGCCAGCTCACCGGAGCAGAGCACATCGACAAGAGCATCCACGTCGATCAGTCGCCGATCGGACGCACGCCGCGGTCGAATCCGGCCACCTACACCGGCGTGTTCGACCGGATCCGGAAGCTGTTCTCCGAGACGCCGGAGGCCAAGGTTCGCGGCTACCAGCAAGGTCGGTTCTCCTTCAACGTCAAGGGCGGACGCTGCGAGAACTGCGCGGGTGAGGGCACGATCAAGATCGAGATGAACTTCCTGCCCGACGTCTACGT
>JAJTBJ010000288.1 GCA_021286985.1 Propionibacteriales bacterium
CACGTTCTGGGCAGCGCCGCGGTGGAAATCGGCATGCACGGCGTGCCCGGGTTGACGATCGCCGCCACGATGCCGCTGGACCAAGTGTCTGACCAGTTGCGGGACCGGTTGGCGGCCGACACTGCGGCCGCCGCGTCCCACGGCTTGCTGATGTCGGCACGGACGGGGGAGCAGGAGTCCGCAGTGGCAGGCTGGGTACCGGCGGTGGCCGGCACGGTCGACGGCCAGCTGGTTGCCCGCAGCGATGGCAGCTTCGCCGTGGTGGAGGACGGCGGCGAAGTGCCGATCAACGTGCCCAGGACCCAGGCGGGGGAAGTGCGCGCGCTGCTGGAGTTGCGCGACCAGGCCCGCGCACTGATCGGCGCCGAGGCGGCGACCCTGGACGACACTGCGGACCTCGACGCAGCCCGGGACCGGCTGGCGACGTCCTGGCGGACCTACGTGGCCGCATGGGGCCCGATCAACCGGTACACGCTGCGGTCCACGGGCCGGGTTGATCCCGACACGGGGGAAGCGATCCAGTCCCGGGTGATGCCGCCGGCGGTGCGGCTGGTGACCCGCTCAACGTTTGGCACCGTCGTCGCAGCTCTGGAGGTGTTCGACGACCTCACCCAGACCGCCGAGCCCGCCTCGTTGCTGCGACACCGGCTGATTGTGCCCCGCCGGCCGGTCGAGGGTGTGGACTCTGCCGCCGATGGGCTCGCTGTCGTGCTGGACCGACTCGGCAGGGTCGATGTCGACGAGATCGCCCGGTTGATGGGCGTCGACCGTGACCAGGCGATCGCCGAGCTGGGCGACCAGGTGTTCCAGGTGCCGGGACCGGGCGAGGAATGGCAGACCCGCGCCCACTACCTGTCCGGGAACGTGCGGGAGAAGCTGGAGGCAGCCCAGGCTGCGGAGGTGGCCGAACCGGGCCGCTGGTCGCGGCAGGTGGTCGCTCTGGAGCAGGTCCAGCCTGAGCCGATCGGTGCCGGGGACATCACTGCTCGGCTCGGTGCGGTGTGGATCCCGGACACCGACCACGAGCGGTTCCTGTCCGAGCTGCTGAACGACCGGCACCGGCAGGTGAAGGTCGTGCAACTCTCGGGCTCGGACTGGGAGGTGAGGGCCCCCTCGTGGGGCGTGGAGGCCACCAAGGAGTGGGGGACCGACCGGATGCCGGCCCACCGGCTGATGAGCGCCTTGATCGCGCAGCGGCCGATCGTCGTTCACGACACCCTGCCGGACAAGACCCAGGTGCTGAACCCGGCCGAGACCGAGGCCGCGCAGGAGAAAGCCCGGCTGATGCAGGCCCGGTTCAACGACTGGATCTGGGAGGACCCCGAGCGCGCGTCCAGACTGCTTTCGGAGTACAACCGGCGCTTCAACAGCGTGGTCTTGCGCGACTACACCGCCGAGGGCGAACGGCTCAGCCTGCCGGGCCTCACCAAGAGCTTCACCCCGCGCCAGCACCAGCGCACCGCGGTGGCGCGGATGATCAACGAGCCGTCCGTCGGCCTGTTCCACGAGGTTGGCGCAGGCAAAACGGCGGAGATGATCATCGGGGTCACCGAGCTGCGCCGGCTGGGCCTGATCCGCAAGCCGGCGATCGTGGTGCCGAACAACATGCTGCTGCAGTTCGCCGGCGACTGGCTGCACCTGTACCCGCAGGCGAAAGTGCTGGCCGCCTCCGTCGAGGACCTGTCGGCGGAGAACCGGCGCCGTTTCGTGGCGCGCATCGCCACCAATGACTGGGACGGGATCGTGATGACCAGGACCGCGTTCGAACGGCTGAGCCTCACCCCGGACAACGAGGCCGCCTACCAGGACCGCCAGCTCTCCGAGGTGCGTGAGCGGCTGGAGCGGGTGAAGGCCGCCAAGGGCGAGACCAGCGGTATCAAACGGCTGCAGAAGGCGATGCTGGCCGCCGAGGAGCGGCTCAAGGCGATGCGCGACGTCCAGGCCGACCCCGACCTCCACTTCGAGTACACCGGCATCGACTACCTGGTCGTCGACGAGCTGCACCACTACAAGAACCTGGCCACCGTCTCCTCGATCCCTGATGCGAACATCGCCGGCTCGAAACGGGCCTCCGATCTGCACGCCAAGGTCGACTACCTC
>JAJTBJ010000289.1 GCA_021286985.1 Propionibacteriales bacterium
GACCTGGCCCAGGCCTGGGACGAGGTCTCCTGGCGGATCGCCGCGCTGCGCGACAACCCCGAATGCGCCGATGAGGAACACGCCACCGTCGGCGCCGACACGCCCGGCCTGGTGGTCGCCCCCACGTTCGACCCGACCGACGACATCACCGCACCGTACGTGAACCGCGGCGCCAAGCCGAAGGTGGTCGTGCTGCGCGAGCAGGGCGTCAACTCCCACGTCGAGACCGCTTTCGCGTTCGCTCGGGCCGGCTTCGACGCCATCGATGTCCACATGACCGACCTGCAGAACGGACGCTTCGATCTGTCGGACGCGGTCGGCCTGGTGGCCGGCGGCGGGTTCTCCTACGGCGACACCCTGGGCGCCGGCGAGGGTTGGGCACGCTCGGTGCTCTTCAATCCGGCTCTGACCGATGCCTTCAGCGCCTTCTTCGCGCGCGAAGACACCTTCGGGCTGGGCATCTGCAACGGCTGCCAGATGTTCGCCGCCCTGGCCGACATCATCCCCGGCGCGGACGCCTGGCCGGCGTTCACCCGCAACCGCTCGGAGCAGTTCGAAGGCCGCCTGGTGCAGGTCGAGATCACCGACTCGCCGTCGGTGTTCTTCACCGGCATGACCGGCAGCCGGATCCCGGTGGCAGTCGCCCATGGCGAGGGCTTCGCCGACTTCTCCGTTCGCGGCAGCCAGGCCGAGGTGCGGCGCTCGGTGCGCTTCATCGACGCCGACGGCAGCCCGGCCACCACCTACCCGGCCAACCCGAACGGTTCACCCGACGGCCTGACCGGCGTCACCACGCCGGACGGACGCTTCACCGCGCTGATGCCGCATCCCGAGCGGGTCTCTCGTAACGCCCAGCTGTCGTGGACGTCCGCGCCCGTCGAGCAGGAGAGCCCCTGGCAGCGGATGTTCCGCAACGCCCGGGTGTGGGTCGACTGAGCCTGCGACGAGGAGCAGCGCCACTCAGCGGGTCAGGGTGACGCTGTCGATGGTCTTGCCGGTCAGGTCACGGAAGGTGAAGGTCAGCGTGGTGCTGGTCGCCGTCGCCTCCTGGGCACCCCAGTTCTTGTCGTAGCGAGCCTTGCTGCCGGGGATCGGCGCGCCGAAGCCGTAGCGACCGGCACCGCCGAGACCGTTGACGAAGTAGGTCACGCCGCCGGTCTGGATGCGCTCATAGGTGTGCGAATGCCCCGAAAGCACCACGTCGGCGCCCCAGTTCGCGTACGGCCAGCGCATCGTGGGCGACGAGCCGTGGGTGCTGTCGGACGAATAGGGCGGATGGTGGTCGTAGACCACATTCCACGGCGAGGTGGACGCCGCCAGCTGCGCCTTCAGCCAGCGCGCCTGCACCGAGGTGGCGCTGATCCCGTCCGGCTCTTGGGAGTTGGAGTTGAGCACGAAAAAGTGGACCGGCCCCTGAACGAAGTCGTAGTACCGCTCGTTTCCCGAGCTGTTCGCAAATGACAATCCCGGCAAGGTGAAATACGACAGATAGGTGGCCGGGCCGGGGGTGGCGTCGCTGTAGTCGTGATTGCCCAGCGCCGGGAAGAAGGCGTTGGTCTTCGCCTTCCCCTGCGGGCAGTTCTTGCCGCTGGTGGTGACCTCGGCCAGCCACGCGCAGTAGAAGGCGCCGGTCGAGCGGTCGTACTTCGCGCTGCCGCTGCCGCCGGCCGGGTTGTAGTAGTCGTCACCGGTGGCGATGATGAACGACGGCTTCCAGGTCGCCACCAGCGTGGCGACCGCTGCTGCGTGACTGTCGCCCATCCCGTAGTCGCCGATCACCGCGAACCGCAGCGGCACCTCGTCCGGGGTGGTCGACGTTGCCGACGACGGAGCGCTGGACGGGGCCACGCTGGGCATCGCGGGAGCCGCAGCGGCACACCCGGAGAAGACCAGACTGGCAGCCAGGAACACCGCACTCACACCGATTGCCGACCTCACGCCACCTCCTCGTTCCCGACCTACGCTACCTGCGGCAGCGGGAAGGCCGGGGTGATGCCGAAAGCGGGCACTGCGCGCGCCTGATCAGGCCGCGACGGCGCCGAGGATGTAGACGGCCAGGAAGCCGAGGAAGAACATCGCCC
>JAJTBJ010000290.1 GCA_021286985.1 Propionibacteriales bacterium
CGATCTCGGCCACTGTCACCACAGCAAGCTCGAAGATTCGGCGACCGCTCCAGCCCGGTCAGCATCATCTGGTCACTCCTCCGGCGCCGCCGGAGGCGCGGTCACTTCCGCCGGCGCGGAGGGCTGTCGTCGTCCTCGTTCCAGCTGTTTGTGGTACCAGGTGCCGATGATCAGCATCAGCACCCCCACCGCCAGGAAGGCCAACGCCCGCACCAGGTCGGGCAGGGTACGCAGGTCGAAGAAGAACAGCTTGGCCACGGCAGCCGCCGACAGCGCGATCGCAATCCGTACCGACGCCGCCGAGTCCTGCTCTTTGCGCAGCCCGCGCCGCAGCAGCCACACGCTGGCCAGAATCCAGGCCACCGTCACCAACGCATGCGCTGTCTGGAACCCCTGGCTGATCTCGGCGCCGACCCGTTCGGCAATCAACATGCCACCGGTGATCATCGCCATCGATCCGAAGATGACCGAGGCCACCCACCCGAAGTAGACCATCAGGTCACCGTCGGCGCCGAAGGCGCGCAACGCCCGCAGCCCCAACAGCACAGCAACCAAGCCGAGCACGGACTGGGCCGTGAGCTCCAAGTCCCCGCCCGACAGCGGGGCGAACGCGTAGCGGGCCACCGGCAGCCAGAGCCACACACCGACCGATGCCAACAGCAGACCAACCACCAGCATCGGGCGGTACTTCGTCGTGGCCGCCACGGCGAAGTAGGCCGCGGCAAGCGTGAAGAACAAGTAGCCCAGGTAATGGCCGTCGTTGAACCGAATCACGGCCAACACCACGAACAACGCCCCCAGGGGGACGGCTGTGGCCCGCACTTGCGGCTCGAACAATCTCGGCAGCAACCCGGCAGCGACCATCATCACGCCGAAGGCCCCGCCGAGTTCGGCGGAGAGCAGCCGGTCAGAACTGAACATGGCAACCACCATCGGGGCGCTCATGGTCACCATCGCCCCCACCGACATCGCCCGCATCCGGGGGCTGCCGTACTGGTGCTGGGTGGCGATCCCTACCCCGACGGCAGCCAGCAGGAAGGACAACATCAGCCCCCACCGCGCGTCGAGGTCTGCCACGCTGACCGCCAGCACCCAGAGGAAGTACAGCGACGTCGGCACGAACCGGGCCAGCAGCAACCCGACCCAGTCCACTTTGTGCTGGAAAGCGGCGGTGGCCGCGGTCATCACCAGCATGAAGGCCATCGGCCACAGCGGATCCCGTCCGGCCAGATAGGGGGCCAAGATCAAGGCGCCCAGCACCGCGAGCACCGCGAGCCACTCGCTGCGCCACCAGCGGGCCACGGTGATACCACCGACGCTGATCAGGCCGCCCACCACCGTGCCGGCAACCGCAGGCACCAACGGTTCACCGCCCCCGCCATGGAACAGCGTCGACAGCGCCAGCACCGTCAGGAACGCCGCGGCGATACCGGTCGCCATCAACGCCTGAGATCCGATATTGGTGGGCTCGCGCCGATGCTGCACCAACGCAACCACCACCGCTACCAGGGCAAGCCCCAGGCCGATGGCGGCGCGCACGAGATCGGGCATGACCGCCTGGTCGGGCAACAGCAGCACGAACGCCACGCCGAGCAGGGTGATCGCAGATCCCACCACCGCGAAGATCTCCGCGATGCTCACCTGGCGCCGCGGACGGGCCGGACGCGCCGCCGGGGTGAACACTGCTGGCGCGGCGGCCGGCATTACTGGTCGCGCTGGCGTCGCAGGCGGTGGGTATGCGGCCGGTGGCTGCGGACGTCCGGCCGGTGGCGGCGGGTAAGCGCCGACCTGCGGCGGCATCGGCGGCACCGGCTGAGGCGGTCGGGGTGGCGCCTGCGGTGTCAGGGGCGCCATCGCCGGATCCGGCAACGGCGCGCGCTGCACGGCCGGCGCGCCCACCTGCTGCGGCAACTCGGCCGCGAGCTGTTGGAAGTCCTGAGCCAAGACATTCAGCCTGGCAGACAGCTCCACAAGCTCGGCTTGGATCTTGGCCATTCTCGGAAGCTGCGTGGGCGGGGGCGTACTGGTCATTCAGCGGTCTCCTGGCATCTGCGGTGCGGCCAGTATGCCAGCCC
>JAJTBJ010000291.1 GCA_021286985.1 Propionibacteriales bacterium
TGGCGGCGAGGGTGGGATTCGAACCCACGGAGCCGTGAAGCTCGGCCGCTTTCAAGGCGGCTGCACTAGTCCACTATGCGACCTCGCCGGGCTGGCTCAGCTTACCGGGTGCCGAGCACTGATCGCCTGTCGAGGTGCCGACACGCTCGCCTCCGGCTCACTACTCAACCAGCGGTGTGGGTTGAGCTTGTCGAAACCCCTCGCTGCTCAGCCGGCGCCGGGGCGGCACGTACCGAGAGCGGCCAGGGTCGCCGATTCCCGTGGCAAGCTGAGCCCATGCGCATCGTCACCGTCACCGCCCCGGGTCCGGCCGAGAATCTGATCATCGCCGAGGCCCCGCAGCCCAGCCCCGCAGCGGGCGAGGTGCTCATCGCCGTCGTGGCGTCCGGGGTGAACCGGGCCGACCTGCTGCAACGGCAGGGCTTCTACCCACCGCCGCCCGGCACCAGCGAGGTGATCGGCTTGGAGGTCTCCGGGACGATCGCCGGTCTCGGTGACGGGGTCACCGGTTGGACGATCGGTGAGCCGTGCGTGGCCCTGCTCGCCGGCGGTGGCTACGCCGAATACGTCGCCGTCCCCGCCGGCCAGGTGATCCGTCCGCCCCAGGGCGTCGACCCTGTCAGCGCCGCCGGGCTGATCGAGGTGGCTGCCACGGTGGTCTCCAATTTCGATCACGTTCATCTCAGCCCGGGCGAGACCGTCCTGATTCATGGTGGCGCCGGCGGTATCGGCACCTTCGCCATCCAGTACGCCACCGCGCTCGGCGCCCAGGTGTTGGTCACCGCCGGGTCGCCGGAGAAGCTGGCGCTGTGCCGCGACCTCGGTGCCGAGACGGCTGTGGACTACCACGACGACTGGCCGACGATCGTCCGGGAGGCCACCGGTGGCCGCGGCGTCGACGTGATTTTGGACGTGATGGGCGCCAAGTACCTCGAAGACAACGTGGCCTGTCTCGCCGCCGACGGACGGCTGGTGGTCATCGGCCTGCAGGGCGGACGTAAGGGCACCCTCGACCTCAATCGGCTATTGACCAAGCGCGCCACGGTTACCGCCACCAGCCTGCGGTTCCGTCCGGTTGCTCAGAAGACGGCGATTTGCACGGCGGTCGCCGAGCGGGTCTGGCCGCTGATCACCTCCGGCGCGATCCGACTCGCCCCTGAGTCCCGGTTCGCTGCCGACGAGGTTGCCGCGGCCCATGTCCGTCTGGAGTCCGGGGACAACACCGGCAAGATCATCCTGGTCTGGTAACCCCGCACACGGGGCCGCTTTCTGCGTATTCCTCCCGCTCACCCGACGTTTACCAGGGGCTCTGCTCCTGGAGTGGGGGCCTCACCTAGAATCGGGGCACCCCACAGTGAGGAGCGAAGATGCTCATCGAGTTTGCTCCATCCGCGCAATCGAGCGTGGGTATCGAATGGGAGCTGGCGCTGGTCGACCTGGACAGCGGCGAGTTGGCTCCCGAGGCCGAGTCGGTGCTGGCCGCGTGCGGCGCCGACGATGAGGGACCCATCCGCAAGGAATACCTCAAGAACATGATCGAACTCGTCTCCGGTGCGCATCGGACGGTCGGCGGTGCGGTCTACGACGTCTCCGAGCGTCTCCACCAGGTGCAACTGGCGCTGAACCCGCTGGGGCTGGGCGTGATCGGGTCGGGTTCGCATCCGTTCAGCCGGGCGGCCGATCAGCAGCGCTTCCACGGCTCCCGCTATGACGTGGTCGCCGAGCGCACCGGCTTCTGGGGCAAGCAGATGGCGATCTGCGGCACCCACGTCCACATCGGTGTGGACCATCGCGACAAGGCGCTGCCGATCACCTGCGGGCTGTCCCGGTTCTACCCCTACCTGCTGGCGCTGAGCTGCTCGTCGCCGTATTGGGAAGGCGAGGATTCCGGCTACGCCTCCCAGCGCACCATGATCTTCCAACAGCTTCCCACCAACGGCTTGCCCTACCCGATGGCGTCCTGGGCGGAGTTCGAGGACTACGCCGAGGATCTGCTCGAATGCGGCATGATCAACGTCGCCGCCGAGATCCGCTGGGACGTCCGGCCGTC
>JAJTBJ010000292.1 GCA_021286985.1 Propionibacteriales bacterium
TCGCCGCCGGCATCGCCCAGGCGCTGTACCACGGCAAGCTGTTCCACATCGACCTCAACGGCCAACGCGGCATCAAGTACGACCAAGACCTGGTTTTCGGGCACGGCGATCTGCACAACGCATTCGCCCTGGTCGACCTGCTGGAGAACGGCGGGCCCAACGGCGGCCCGGCCTACACCGGCATGCGCCACTTCGACTACAAGCCTTCGCGCACCGAGGACGAGAGCGGCGTGTGGGATTCGGTGCAGGCCAACATGCGCACCTACCTGCTGCTGAAGGAACGCACCCAGGCGTTCCGCGCCGATCCCGAGGTGCAGGCCGCGCTGGCCGAGGCGAAGGTGGCCGAACTGGCCGTCCCGACGCTGAGCGAAGGCGAGACCTACGCCGACCTCAAGGCCGACCGCGCGTCCTACGAGGACTTCGACACCAGCGCCTACTACGGCGGCTTGGGGTTCGGTTTCGTCCGGTTGCAGCAGCTCGCCACCGAGCATCTGCTCGGCGCCCGCTAGGTCGGCCATGGTCAGGGTCGTCGGGGTCGACTCCTCCACCCAGAGCTGCAAAGTCGTCGTTCGGGACGCCCGCACCGGGGCACTGCTCTCCTCCGGCCGGGCGTCCCATCCGGCCGGCACCGAAGTCGATCCCCAGCACTGGTGGACGGCCCTGACCGAGGCCCTCGCCGCCGCCGGCGGGCTGGACGACGTGGCCGCGGTCAGCATCGCCGGACAACAGCACGGGATGGTCGTCCTCGACGAAGCCGGTGAGGTGATCCGTCCTGCCCTGCTGTGGAACGACACCCGCTCGGCGCAGGCGGCCAACGATCTGATCGCCGAGGTGGGCGCCGACGAGTTCGCCGAGCGCACCGGCTCGGTGCCGGTGGCGTCCTTCACCATCACCAAACTGCGCTGGCTGCGCGACCACGAGCCCGACAACGCCGCCCGCGTCGCCGCGGTCTGCCTGCCGCACGACTGGCTCACCTGGCGGCTGCGCGGCTACGGACCGGCCGCAGCTTCCGCGCTCGGGCCGGACTTCGACGAACTGGTCACCGACCGCTCCGACGCCTCGGGCACCGGCTACTTCTCGCCTGTCACCGGTAGCTACGACCGTGACCTGCTGGTGCGGGCGCTAGGCCACGACGTCCGGCTGCCGCGGGTGCTCGGACCGTCGGAGGGCGTGCCGGGGCCGGGCTTCGTCGTCGGGCCAGGTGCTGGTGACAACGCCGCCGCCGCGCTCGGGCTGAATCTCGCCGACGGCGACGTGGTGATCTCGCTGGGCACCTCGGGCACGGTCTTCGCCTGCACCTCCCAACCGAGCACCGATGCCACCGGCATCGTCGCCGGATTCGCTGACGCGACCGGCGTCCAACTGCCGTTGGTCTGCACGTTGAACGCCGCCCGCGTCCTGGATGTGATCGCCGCCTTGTTGGGTGTCGATCATGACGAGCTCGCCCGCCTGGCACTGCAGGCGTCCCCCGGGGCGGGCGGGCTCCACCTCGTGCCGTACTTCGAGGGAGAACGCACCCCGAATCTGCCCGACGCCACCGCCACGCTCGAAGGCCTCACCTTGGCCTCGACCACACGGGAGAACGTGGCGCGGGCCGCCGTGGAGGGCATGCTCGGCGGGCTGGCCGCCGGCGTGCAAGCCATCCGCGACAACGGGACACCGATGCGGAGACTCCTGCTGATCGGTGGCGCCGCAGCCAACCCGGCCGTACCGATCGTCGCCGAGCAACTGTTCGATGTGCCGGTGGTGGTGCCGCCGGCCGGGGAGTACGTCGCCGACGGCGCCGCCCGTCAAGCCGCCTGGGTGCTGAGCGGCGTCCGTCCGGAATGGAAGCTCACCGGGGAGTAGCCGCCTGCGCGGCGGACGGCCATTGCGGCGCCCCCAGTCCTTCCGCCGGAGGCGCCAGGCTCTCGCCTGCTTCCCGCTCCGCTTCGTCCGGGGCGCTCGAAGTCGGCGCGCTGATCGGCACAGCCGAGTCGGGGGTTTCACTCGCCTCAGAAGGAGCGGACGCAACTGCCGCCTTCTCCTGGCGTCCCCGCTCGAGC
>JAJTBJ010000020.1 GCA_021286985.1 Propionibacteriales bacterium
CCTGAAAAGTGAAAGGTCACCGGTTCGATCCCGGTCCTGGCCACCAGTCTCGGCACCACCACCGCTGAGCATCGATTTGCCACTCCTCCACGTCCTGAGGGGCAGACGTCATGGCACGAATCCTGATCACCGGAATCCCCACCTACGGGCTGGCGACTCCCACGTTCCCCCTTGTCGCGGCCCTGTCTGAGGCCGGGCATCAGATCGACTACCTGATGCCGGAGGCCTTCCGCGTCGGCGTCGAGGGTGCCGGCGCGCGCCTGATCGACTATGCCGATTATCTCCATGGCAAGCCGGTGACCCAGGTGGTTCAGGGCCTGGCGGCCCGGGTGCTGTTCGACGAGGTGACCCGCCGCACGATCGAGCTGGGGCCCGACTATGACGTCGTCGTCGCCAGCGGACTCCAGCCGCAGTTCCACACCATCCAGGACGCCCTGGACGTCCCGGTGGTCCGGTTCTCCCCCATCTTCTGGCAGAACGATCGAACCATGGCCGAGCTGATGTCCCGCGCCGACGCGCTGCCCGGAATCGTCCGCCACGGGCTGGCCAGCCCCCGCCTGCGCAGCCTGGGCAGCCAGCTGGCCGGCCGGGCACTGCTCGGCAACGGCGGCGCCGACGTGGTCAGCATGCTGGCACCGCAATCGGATCGACTGAACCTGACCGTGGCCAGCCGCTTCTACCAGCCGCGCGCCGACGACTTCGACGACACCTGCGTCTACCTCGGCCCCCGCCCCACCCGGACGCTGCGCACCGACGACGAACTGGTGGCACAGGTCGCCGCACACCCCGGACCGGTGGTGTACGTCACCCTCGGCACGGTCTACAACGGCTGGATCGGCTATTTCCGCCGGGTGATCGAGGCGTTCGCCGGCAGCGAAGCGCTCGTGGTGATCACCGCCGGGCGCCCCGAATCGGTGGCCCGGATCGGGGAGGTGCCCGGCAACGTCATCGTGCGGGACTTCGTGCCGCAGGCCGAGCTGCTCGCCCACGCCGACCTCTACGTCGGACACGGCGGCTTCGGCAGCATTACCGACGCAGTCTTGGCCGAGGTGCCGATGATCGTCACCCCGCTGGGCGGCGATCAGTTCTTCAACGCCTACCGTCTCGCCGAACTCGATGCCGGCGCCGTGCTGGCCCCACGACGGGTGAGTGCGGAACGTCTCCGTGGCCTGGCTACCGCGATCCTGGACGGGCGGAACCGTCCGTCCGGCCTGGCCGAGCTGGCGGCGTCCTTCCGCAGCGCCGGCGGGCCTGCCCTGGGCGTCGCTCGCATCGTTGCCCTGCTCTAGCCCCACACACGGCGACAGGGGCCGAGCCCGAAGGCTCGACCCCTGCGCTTGGGTTGGAATCAGCTCACTTGGTGAAGCCGACGTTCTCCCACTTCGGGATGCGCGCCATGCCCAGGGCGCCGATGTTGGCCAGCTTGGCGCGGACGCCAATCAGCATCGGACGCTGGTACAGCGGCAGCGTGTGCACGGACTCCCAGATGGCCTGAGCAGCCTCGTTACCCATGGTGGCGCGCTTGGCGGCGTCCATCTCGGTATCGATCTGCGGCTTCAGCTCCATCACCTTCGGGATCTCCAGCTGAGCGAAGTTGGAGTCGCCCGGGGCGAACTCGCCACCCTTGGTCGTTCCACCGTAGATCTGGCCGATGTTGACCAGCGGGTAGGGGGTACCGATCCAGGAGAAGGCGATGATGTCGAAGGAGTGGTTGACCAGGACGCCCGGCCAATCCTTCTGGATGTCGACGTTCTTCAGCTTCAGATTCACGCCGATCTGCTTCAGCGAGTTCTGAGCCTGCAGGCCTTCGTTCTCCGACGCCTTCACGCCAGCCAGCACGGCGAACACCACATCGAGCTGCTTGCCGTCCTTCTCGCGGAAACCGGTGGTCGCGTTCAGCTTCCAGCCGGCAGCGTCCAGCTTGGCCTTGGCCTGCTCCGGGTTGTAATCCAGGCCGGTGGCCTTGGCCTCGTCCACGTAGCCGGGCTGGTTCGCGACGTACAGGTTGTTGTTCAGCGGCTTCTTGTCGCCGGGCAGACCGGCGAGGTCGGAGTCGGCGATGATCTGACGATCGATGCCCTGCAGCAGCGCCTGACGGACGTTCACGTCGGACAGGATCGGCGACTTGGAGTTGAAGGTGAAGTGACGGAAGTTCGGACCGGCGGCAACCCGCACGACCGAGTTCTGCGCACCCTTCGCCTGGGCGTAGCCCGCGGCGTCAGCACCAATGTCGTAGTAGTCGACTTCCTGGTTGGCGAAAGCGGCAGCCAGGCCGTCGCTCTTGATCTGCTTCCAGGTGATCTTGGTCAGCAGCGGCTTGGCGCCCCACCACTTGTCGTTGGGAACCATGGTGACCATGCCACTGGTCTTGTCCCAGTTGGAGACCTTGAACGGACCGGTGAAGTACGCGTCCTTGTACTCCTTCCAGCCGGAGTTGAACTCCTTGGCAGTGGCCGCACCCTCGGCGCGCATCGGGCCACCGGCCACGATCGCAGTCCAGTCGGGGTAGGTCGACTTGAAGGTGATCACGACTTCCTGGGCATTGGCGCCGGCGGCCACGGAGGTGACCTCGCTCCAGCCGTCGGTGGAGGCCGGGTGGTAGGCCTCGTCCGAACCGTTGAGGGCCTTCCAGGTGGCGATCCAGTCGTCAGCGCTGATCACCTTGCCGTCGTTCCAGACGGCCTTGGGGTTGAGTTCGAGGGTCACCACCAGGTTCGGCTTGACCTCGGTCTTGGCGCTGAGCAGGTAGTCGTTGTTGATGATCGGCTCGCCCACCCCGTTGTAGTCGTAGTAGGCCGGCGAGATCGGCGACTCAAGGAAGGTGAGTTCCTGATCGTTGCCGTCGACCGAGTTGACGTTCCAGGTGGCGATCGGGTAGCTGATCGAACCCACGAACTCACCAGCGGCGAGTTGATCGTGAGGGGTTTGGTTGATGTCCCAGCCGCCGGCAGCATTCACGCCGCCGCCTGAGCCGCCGGAACCCGGGGTGGATGGCCCACCGCAGGCGGCAAGCGTAAATGCCAGACCAACTGCGAGTGCGGGCAACAGGATCTTCGAAGCCTTCACATTTCCTCCGTAGTGACGATGCCTGGCCTACGCCACCGTGGCGGCAGCGTTGGCCCAGACTGTCCCTCAGGCTACCGCCAACGACTCGCGGGAGGGCGAAGGCCTCGGTTACGACCTGTTAACGATATTCACCGTGTGGCAAGCTCATCTGCCCGCACCGGACCGGCGAAATGGCACGCCGCAGATTGGTCCCCCACGCGCTGAACCAGGTCGGGGACCTCATCGCGACAGCGGGCCTGGGACGCCTCGTCCAATACCGCGTAGCGGAAGCACCGGGTGCGGAACTTACAGCCCGAGGGCGGATTCGCCGGGCTGGGCAGATCGCCCGACAGGACGATGCGTTGACGAGTGCGCTCGGTGTTCGGATCCGGAATCGGGATCGCCGACAGCAACGCCTGGGTGTAGGGGTGCGCCGGATCGTTGTAGACCCGCTCGACATCACCGATCTCGACGATCTTGCCCAGGTACATCACCGCGACCCGATCGGCGATGTGCCGGATCACGGCCAGGTCGTGGGCGACGAACACGTACGACAGTCCGAGCTTGCCCTGCAGATCGTCCAGCAGGTTGATCACGCCGGCCTGAATGGAGACGTCCAGCGCGGACACCGGTTCGTCCAGCACCATCACCTTCGGCTCCAGCGACAATGCCCGAGCAATACCGATGCGCTGGCGTTGACCTCCGGAGAAGTGCTGGGGGTAGCGGTCGGCGTGACCGGGCTCGAGCCCGACCAGGCGCAACAAGTCCCGCACCCTGAGTTCGATGTCGGCCTGTTTGTAGCCGTGCACCTGCATCGGCTCGGCGATGATGTCGAAGATCGGTAGCCGCGGGTCGAGCGAGGCCATCGGATCCTGGAACACCACCTGCAGGTTGCGCCGCAACTCCTTGCGCTCGTGCCGGGTGAGGGTGGACGTGTCCCGCCCCTGCACCTTCACCGCGCCGGCCGTCGGCTTGCCCAGATTCAGGATCTCCAGCAGGGTCGTGGACTTGCCACAGCCGGACTCCCCCACCAGACCGAGAGTCTCGCCCTGGCGGAGGTCGAGGTCGATGCCGTCGACGGCGTAGACCGTGCCCACCCGGCGGCGATAGATCGCCCCCTTCATCAGCGGGTAGTGACGCTTCAGGTCGGTGAGCTCCAACACCACCGGACGCTGCTCGCGGGGCAGCTCGGCCAACTCGGAAGTGGTGAGTTCCGGCGGCGGGAACAGCTCGGCGTGCCCCTGGCCCTCCAGCTCGGCCAACCGATGACAGGCCGCGGTGTGTGTGGGCGAATCGGTGGCTTCGAGCTCAGGCTCCGACGCCTTGCACCGGTCGACCGCCTTGGGGCAGCGCGGCACGAACGGGCACCCCGGCGGCAGCTCCACCACCGAAGGCGGGTTGCCTTCCAGCACCGGCAGGGCTCCGTGAGTCGACTGGTCCAGCCGCGGCACAGTGCCCAGCAGACCGATGGTGTACGGCATCCGCGGCTGGTAGAAGATGTCGTCCACCGAGCCGGTCTCCACCGGACGTCCGGCGTACATCACCACGACCCGTTCCGACATGCTGGCGACCACGCCGAGGTCGTGGGTGATCATGATGATCGCCGCCCCGGTCTCCTTCTGCGCGGTCTTCAGCACCTCGAGCACCTGGGCCTGAATGGTCACGTCCAACGCGGTGGTCGGCTCGTCGGCGATGATCACGTCCGGGTCATTGGCGATCGCCATGGCGATCATCACCCGCTGCCGCATGCCGCCGGAGAACTCGAAGGGGAACGACTTCACCCGGGTCTGCGGGTTGGGAATGCCCACCAAGTCCAGCAGTTCGATCGCACGCTGCCAGGCCTTCGCGTTCGACACGTCGTAGTGGGCCTGGATCGCTTCGACGATCTGGTCGCCGACGGTGTAGACCGGGGTCAGCGCCGACAGCGGATCCTGGAAGATCATCGCCATGTCGCGCCCGCGCAGGTTCGAGAGCTGGTCGTCGTTCTGACCGAGCAGCTCCTCGCCGTGCAGCTTGATCGATCCGGTGATCCGGGTGGTCGGCGGATGCAGCCCCATGACGGCCAGCGAGGTCACCGACTTGCCCGAACCGGACTCGCCGACGATCGCCATGGTCTCGCCCGCGGCCAGGTCGAAGCTCAGCCCGCGCACCGCGCGCACCAGACCGGCCTCGCTGGGGAAGGTGACGTGCAGATCGCGCACGCTCAGGACGGTCTGCCCGGCCTGGGTGCGACGGGTCTTCAACGGCTGGATGCTCATGCCCGACCTCCGGAAGCAGAACTGGGATCGAGTGCATCCCGCAGGCCGTCGCCGACGGCGTTGACGCACATCACCAAGAAGACCAACACCGTTGCCGGCCCGAGGAAGATCCACGGGAACGTGGTGGCCATCGTCGAACCTTCACCGATCAGCGTGCCCAACGAGGTGTCCGGCGCTTGCACGCCGAAGCCGAAGTAGGACAGGCCGGTCTCGCTCAGAATCGCGTAGCCGACGCCGAGAGCGGCGTCGATGATCAGCAGCGACGAGGCGTTCGGCAGGATGTGCCGGACGATGATCCGGAAGGCCGACAGCCCCATGAATTTGGCCGCCAAGACGTACTCGCGCTCGCGGATCGACAAGGTCATCGACCGCACCACGCGGGCCGACAGCGGCCAGGCGAACGCCGCCAGCAACACCACCAGGATCAGCCAGGAGGCATCGCCCTCGGGGGCGCCCCGGGAGGCCACAGCGATCAGGAAGAAGCTCGGGATCACCAGCAGCAGGTCGATGATCCACAGCATGGCGCGCTCGTACCAGCCGCCCAGGTAGGCCGCCGATGCCCCGACCAGGGCCGCGATCGAGGTGGACATCAGCGCGACAAGGAAACCGATCAGCAGCGACTTGCTCAGCCCGCGCACGGTGAGGGCGAGCACGTCACGTCCGGCCTGGGTGGTGCCCAGCAGGTGTGCCGAGTCCGGCGGCGCCAGGAACGCGCCGGTGTCGATGTCGTCGAACTTCCAATACAGCAGGTGCGGCCCCAGCAGGGCCAACAGCACCAGGAAGATGATTCCGGCCGCCCCGAAGACGGCGGTCTTGTTGCGCAGGAAACGACGCCAGATCAGCTGCCCGCGGGTCAGGCGGCGCTGAGGCTTGATCGTGGCTTCGGCGACGACGAGCTCGCTCATGCCAGCCTCACTCTCGGGTCCAGGATCGCGACCATGATGTCGCTCAAGATGCCGCCCACCAGCACACAGACGCCGGCGAAGGCGGTGACTGCCACCACGCCGTTCACGTCACGGTTGGTGATGGTGTCCACGCCGTACTGGCCGATGCCGGGGAAGCTGAAGATCCGCTCGGTGAACGTCGCACCGACGAACATCGTGGCCACGCTGTAGGCCAGGTAGGTGCCGGTGGGAATCAGCGCGGTGCGCAGCGCATGCTTCATCACTGCTTTGCTTTGTCGCAGACCCTTTGCCCGCGCGGTGCGGACGAAGTCGGCGCCCAGCGAATCGAGCATCAGGTTGCGTTGGATTCGGCTCATCGAGGTCGCCCCGAGCAGGATCAACACCAAGGTCGGCAGCAACAGGTGCTGGGCTCTGTCGACAAGGTCGGCCAACGGATAGTTGCCGACGTCTCCGGTCTCTCCGATGAACTCGAAGAATCGGCTGCCGGTGGCGTTGTTGACGCTGATCGCCATCATCTGGGTGACGGTGCCGACCACGAAGGCCGGGGTGGAGATGATCAGCAGCGACAAGGCGGTGATCGTCCGGTCGCTGGGCATGTACTGGCGAGTGGCCGTCCAGGCCCCCACCGCGACGCCGATCAGGATGCCGGCGAGGGTGCCGATCAGCAGCAGCCGCAGGCTCACCCACATGCGCGTGCTGATCTGCTCGGCCACGCTGACCCCGAGCGGGGAGTAACCCCAATCGCCGTGGAAGACGCCGGTGAGCCAGATCCAATACCGCTCCAGCAAGGGCACCTGATCGCTCAGGTTGTACTGCCGCAACTGCGCCTCGACGATCTGGGGCGGAATCGGAGGCTGCCTCAGCGCGAACAGCGCGCGCGGGTTCAACTGAGTAGCGGCGAGGAAGTAGGTGAGCGACACTGCGACGTACAGCAGTACGACGTAGTTCAGCAGCCGCTTGCCGATGTAGCGAAGCATGCGCACGAACGTAGCGCAGCCGGGGCCAAGAACGAAGCTGAAACGAGATCAGCTAGGCAACTTGCACATTTGTGGGCGGGCCTGCTGGGACACCGTGTAACTTCCCTGAAACATGGACGCAACCCCTCAGTTACGCCCGGTCCGTAGCGTGTCCGTAGTTCAGTCCACAGAACTTTGGAGGAGACATGTTCCAAGGCGCCGACGACCTGTTGGCCTACATCAAGGACGAGGGTGTCGAGATGGTCGACATCCGGTTCTGTGACCTTCCTGGTGTGATGCAGCACTTCACCGTTCCGGTCGGATCTTTCGGCCCGGACGTTTTCGAGAACGGCCTGGCTTTCGACGGTTCCTCGATCCGCGGCTTCCAGAAGATCCACGAGTCCGATATGGCCCTGCTGCCTGACCCCAGCACCGCCTTCATCGACCCGTTCCGCACCGCCAAGACCCTGGTCGTGAGCTTCTTCGTTCACGATCCGCTCACCAAGGAGCCCTACAGCCGCGACCCGCGTAACATCGCGCGCAAGGCTGAGAACTACCTGGCCAGCTCGGGCATCGCCACCAAGGCGTTCTTCGCCCCCGAGGCCGAGTTCTACATCTTCGACTCCGCTCGCTTCGAGACCAAGCAGAACTCCTCCTTCTACTACATCGATTCCGAGGCCGGCGCCTGGAACTCCGGTCGTGAAGAAGAGGGCGGCAACCGCGCCTACAAGGTGAAGTACAAGGGTGGCTACTTCCCGGTGCCGCCGCTGGATCACTTCGCTGATCTGCGCGACATCATGGTGAAGAACCTCGAAGAGGTCGGCCTTGAGGTCGAGCGCGCGCACCACGAGGTGGGCACCGCCGGCCAGGCCGAGATCAACTACAAGTTCAACACCCTGCTGGCTGCGGCCGATGATGTGATGAAGTTCAAGTACATCATCAAGAACACCGCGTGGGCGAACGGCAAGACCGTCACCTTCATGCCGAAGCCGATCTTCGGTGACAACGGCTCGGGCATGCACGTGCACCAGTCGCTGTGGAACGGCGACACCCCGCTGTTCTACGACGAGGCCGGCTACGGCAACCTGTCCGATACCGCTCGTTGGTACATCGGCGGCCTGCTGAAGCACGCTCCGTCGCTGCTGGCGTTCACCAACCCGACGGTGAACTCCTACCACCGCCTGGTGCCGGGCTTCGAGGCTCCGACCAACCTGGTCTACAGCGCTCGTAACCGTTCGGCGTGCATCCGCATCCCGATCACCGGCTCGAACCCGAAGGCCAAGCGCATCGAGTTCCGCTGCCCCGACCCGTCGTCCAACCCGTACCTGGCCTTCGCCGCGTGCTTGCTGGCCGGCCTCGACGGCATCCAGAACAAGATCGAGCCGCTGGCCCCGGTCGACAAGGACCTCTACGAGCTGCCCCCGGAGGAGCACGCCAAGGTTCCGACCGTCCCGGCTTCGCTGGACGGTGTGCTCGACGCCCTCGAGGCCGATCACGAGTACCTGCTCGCTGGTGGTGTCTTCACCGCCGACCTGATCGAGACCTGGATCGAGATGAAGCGCGCCGACATCGACGCGATCCGTCTGCGTCCGCACCCGCACGAGTTCGAGATGTACTTCGACATGTGATCTGAGGATCACTCGTCTGGAACACACAGCAGGCCCCGGGGTAACCCGGGGCCTGCTGCATTCTTCTCGGACCGCGCCAGGTCACTGACCCCAGTTGTCGTTGCAGCTCCAGATGTCGTCACCGCGCAGCACCGCATCCGAACCACCGTCGACGTAGACCGTCTGTCCGGCCATGTGGGTGTTCTCGACGCTGGTCAACCAGATCAGCAGCGCAGCCACCGACTCCGGCGGCTGGTGGTAGTTCAGCGGCATCGGCACCGCCTGATCGACGAAGGCGACCATGTCCGGCGTCGCCAGCAGGTCTGCGGTCATCGGCGTGACCACGATCCCGGGACCGACCGCATTCAGCGGGATGCCCGCCCCAGCCCAGGCCGGCGTGATCGCTTCGCGACGCACCCAGCGCGAGATCGCGCGCTTGGACGAGCCGTAGATCAGCGCGCCACCGGCCTGCGGCCCCGACTCCTCCAGCGGCCCGGCGATCGCCAACGCCGCGGCCTCGTCACCACTCAGGCAGGCCTCGACCAGTTCAGCGGAGTTCGGCTGGAGCGATGCCATCGAGCTGATCAGCGCCACCCGCGGAGCCGGCGACGTGCCCAACGCCGGCAGCATGGCGGTGAGGAACTCGGTCATCCCGAAGAAGTTCACGCTGATCGTCTTGGCGATCGGGTGGGCAATGCCGGCGCAGGCGATCACCGCGTCGACCACGCCTCCTGCGGCCGCCGTAGCCGCCGCAGCCGCCTGCGTCCGTCCGGCAGCAGAGGAGAGGTCCGCGTCCACCTCGACGCCCTTGAGATCCACCCCGATCACGGTCTCACCGCGGCTGCGGAGCATCGCTGCTGTCGCCGCGCCGATCCCTGATGCCGCACCAGTCACCACATATGTACGAGCCATCTGGCCACCTCCTTTTGTTCAGCGAACCTCTGTGCGGGTTCGCGGCCCTTCCCCGGCGGACGCCGGGGGAAGCTTCGTGGGGCCGACGAGTTCGGCCACCAGGCGCGGGACCAACTCGGCGACCGCTGCCTGTTCTGCACCCGACCAATCGGCCATCGCCGCCGAGACGATGTCGACCCCCACCCCGACCAGCCCGTCCACCGCCGTCCGTCCGGCCGGGCTGAGGCTGAGCTGCTGGGCACGTCCGTCCCCTGGGTCGGTGCCGCGCACGACCAGACCGGCAGTCTCAAGTCGCGTGATCACCTTGGAGGCGGTCGGACGGCTGAGCCGTGCCTCTGCGGCCAACTCGCTGGGCCGACAGCTGCCACCGTGCACTCCGAGCAGATACAGCACCGAGGTCTCCGAGGTCGTCAGCCCCAGACCGACCGGCGCCGAGATGCGATCTTGGACTTCGGCCGACGACCAGTAGGCAATCAGGCGGGTCAGCGCAGAGAGCACCTCATGGGCTCGCTCGCTCGTCGGTTCAACCATCCGGCAAGGCTAGAACTAGTTGCCTGCGGAAACCATCTTCGCGAAATCAGCAGTTACCGCCCTTGCGGAACCGCGCCTATGTCAGCTTCACCTTGGCGTTGACCTGAGGCAGTTCGATGAAGGTGCGCCCCGGCGCGAGCTGCAGCGGGGAGCCGTCCTCGCAAGTGAACTGAAACACCTCGTTGACCGCACCCTTGCTCCAGGTGCCCTTCACGTAGCTGCCACCGTGCGCGTAGTAGAAGGTGCCGGTGGCGTTGATGATGTTCACCACCGGATCAGGGTCTCCCCCACCGGGGTAGATCTTGTCCATCTTCCAGGACGCCCGCACCACGAGGACGTTGTCGGTGACCACCCGCTGGCCATCGGTGAGGATGTGCGGCCCCCAGGGCTCGTCGCGAAGATAGCGGCCGGTCTTGGCGTCGTAGTGGTAGCCGGTGTTCCAGGTGTCCCCCGGCCCCCACGGGACGGCGATGGTCTTGGCTACCAACGATGACGTGGCGGTCGACGCCTGGTCGGCCGAGGCCGCGAACGGCAGGTACGGCACCGGCGCCACGGTGTTGCGGACGGCGAGCTTGCGGAGTTCGTCGGGCCGGCAGAAGACCGAGTGAACTCGGAACCGGTGCGGCATCGTGTAGTAGGCCGACGTGCCATGCACCCCCGCCTTGAACGAGTAGAGATTCTCGATGTAGCGGCTGAAGGACGCCACATAGTTCATCACCCACAGCGCTGCCGCAGTGTTGCCGAACACGGGCTTCATCGGGCTCAGCAGCGGCACGTCCACCGGACGGATCGAGCGCACCGGCCCGACCAACTCCGGAAAGGACGTATGGAACACCGCGCACAAGCGGATATAGCTGACCCCGTTGGGTTCGGCGAACACGATGTCGGCCGAGTTCAGCCCGGCTTGCGGGTGCGCCGAGCGCACATCGGAGACCTTCACCGCGACTGCGGCGTGGTTGAGCGAGTTCGGATCATCGACGGGCATGCCCGTCAGCGGCGCGCGAACCCGCTCGTCCACGGTCGCCGATGGCGACGGCGCGGGTGAGCTGGGCAGACTCGGAGACGCGAAAACCCCCGACGTTCCGGGAGGAGTGACGGCACAACCTGCAACTACTCCGGCGGCTCCAACGATCGTGCCAATCGCGGTGCGGCGGTTCACCGGCTTCATAACGCCAGGCTAGAACCGCGACAGCGCCTCCGGGTCAGAATCGGCGAGGGCGCGCCGAACTCACAGGTGGCCGATATCTTCCCTTGTGACTCAGCCGAATTGGACGGCCAGCACCATCGCCGCGATCAGCGGGACGAAGATCAGTGACAGCAGCACGACCATGGCCGCCACACCCTTGCGCGGTTGCTTGGTCAGGCCCATGTTGCCGGTGGTGAACTGGTGCAGCGGAGCGGCATAGAACACCTCCACTGCCGCCCCCGGCGGCACGTTGACGTCCAAGGAGGCCTGCCCGTAGCGACGCATCCATTGGGCGTAGGCCTCCACCTTGTGCACCCCGGCGGGCACCTGAAAGGCGTTCACCCCATACCGGGAGGTGAGGAGGCGTCCGTCGATCATCAGGCTCGGCACGATCATCGAGGACGTCATGACACTGCCTTGAATGTTCACCCGGACCAAACCGTGTCCGGGCAGCAGCCCCGGCACGGGCTCGGCTGCCACGATCGGCGCCGATGGCGGCGGGATCAGATGGGTATCGGCCGACGGAGGGGTGAAGGAGGGGTGGGTGAGCTGGTCTGCCATCCCGGCAGGCTATTGGCTGTGGGAGGGACAGCTCAAGGCGGCATCCAGCGGTAGGCAAACCCCCTGGCGACACTCCGCCCTAGCTGCTAGGGCGGGGCCTAGGATCACCCCTGAGGTGAGCGAGATGACGCAAGTAGTAGCGGTGATGGGTCGGGGCGTCGTGGCGCCCGGTGTCGGGTTGGTGACGGCCGACGATCTCGGCCTCACACGTGGGGACGGCTATTACGACGCGGTCCGCGTGGTGGTCACCGACGGCCACACCCGAGTCGACCACCTTGACCGGCACCTGCAACGCTTCGCGAGGGCAGCGGACGCGCTGGAGCTGCCGCCGCTGGTCGAGGCCGACTGGCGGGCGCTGATCGCCGAGGCAGTCGCGGCCTGGGACACGCCGGGCGAGGCGGTACTGAAGCTGGTTCGCACCCGCGGGCCGGAGCACTCATCGTCCGAACCGACACAGTTCCTGACCATCACCACCGCAGCCGACGCCACCCAGGCCCGCCAGGGCGTGCGGGCCGTGACGCTGAGCCGTGGCACCGCTTCGGACGCCTTCCGGGACGCCCCGTGGCTGCTGGGTGGGGTGAAGAATCTCTCCCACGCGGTGCACTTGGCGGCCAAGCGCGAGGCCGTCCGCCGTGGGGTCGGCGAAGCGATCTTCATCAGCACCGACGGTTTCCTGCTGGAAGGCCCCAGCGCCGGTCTGATCATCGCCGCCGAGGATCAGCTGTGGACCACCCCCACCCGAGGCACCGGGATTCTGCCGTCGGTCACCGTCGAGGTGATCATGGATGCCGCCCGCGCCGAAGGAGTGGGCGCGTCCGAGGCACTGTTCCGCCCCGAAGACCTGGCTGACGCCGACGGCCTGTGGCTGGCCTCCTCCATTCGCGGAATCATGCCGGTGCGCGAACTGGACGGCGTCGCGCTGCCCTATTCGGCAGACCTCACCCGCCACCTCGCCGCCACGGCCGGATTCTGAGCGCTCCCACAGCAACTGCCTCGGCCCTGCACAGCGGTGGGGCATGGACTGGTGATCAGCAACCAATCCGAGGAGGCACCAACAACGAAGCCCGACACTTTTCCTCTCACCTGCGGCCCTGCCTGAACGGCGGGGCCGCTTCCCTGTGCGCTGGTCAGCGCGGGGCGAGGACGGCTACTCGCCGCGCACAGCCGCCAGGAACGCCTCCACATCGGCGGAGGTGGTGTCGAAGCTGCACACCCAGCGCACCTCCCCGACAGCGGCGTCCCAGTCGTAGAAGTGGAAGCGTTCGCGCAAGCGTGCTGCGGTGTCGGGCGGCACCGCAGCGAAGACCGCGTTCGCCTGGGTCGGTTGAGTGAAGCTGATGCCGGCGATCGTGCCGTCGGCCAGGCCGTCTTCGACGCCGCGCCGCAGGAGTTGCGCCATGGTGTTGGCCTGGCGCGCGTTGCGCAGGTGCAGGTCGCCATCGAGCAGAGCGATCAGCTGCGCGGAGACGAACCGCATCTTCGAAGCCAGCTGCATCTGGTGTTTGCGCAGGTAGATCAGCCCTTCGGCAGCCTGCGGGCTGAGCGGCACCACCATCTCCGCTGCCAAAGCGCCGTTCTTGGTACCGCCGAAGCTGACCACGTCCACCCCGACATCGGTGGTGAAGGCCCGCAGTGGCAACTCCAGGGACGCCGCCGCGTTCGACAGCCGCGCCCCGTCCATATAGACGCTCATGCCGGCGGCGTGGGCATGGTCGGTGATCGCCCGCACCTCATCGGGGGTATAGACCGTGCCGAGCTCGCTGGATTGGGTCAGGTAGACGACCTTGGGCTGCGCGCGATGCTCGTCGCCCCACCCCCAGGCTTCGGTGTCGATCAGCTCGGGGGTGAGTTTGCCGTCCGGCGTGGGCACGGCCCACAACTTGATGCCGGCCACCTTCTCCGGCGCACCACCCTCATCGGCGTGGATGTGGGCGGTACGCGCGCAGATCACCGCCCCCCAGCGCGGCAGCATCGAGGTCAGCGCCACCACATTGGCGCCGGTGCCGTTGAACACCGGCCACGCGGAGGCACCCTCACCGAAATGCCGGACGGTCACCTCCTGCAGCCGGGCGGTGTAGGCGTCCTCACCATAGGAGACCTGGTGTCCGCCATTGGCTGCCGCGATTGCGTCCAACACCTCGGGGTGCACGCCGGCGTAGTTGTCGGAGGCGAAGTCCCGCGCGCCGGGATCATGCAGGGTGGTCACGATTGGCAGCCTAGCTTTCTGGTCGGCGAGTCGGTCACAGCTCGATGATGCGGTCGTTCACTTCGGCAGCGCTCTGCGCCCACAAGTCAGCGAAAGCGGTAGCCAGCGCGTCCTCACGGCCAGCAAGCTCGGTGACCCGGAAGATCACTGCCGCTGCCCGTAGCGGCTCGCCAGCCTCGCGAGCGGTCTTCGCGAATCCCTGGGCGACCGCCCGCATCCACGCCTCCCCCGCCGCCTTCACTGCGGCATAGTTCGCACCGCCGGCCAGCGGACGGGCCACCGCCGTGGAGGACACCATCGCGGTGCGCGCCGCCGTCGAGGCGTTGAGGTCGGCGTCGAAGGCCCGGCTGACGTGCCGCAGGGCACTCAGTGACCGCTCCAGGAAGCGGTAGTCAGCCTCGCTTTGGCCACCGAGGCCACCACCGCCGCGCCACCCTCCGACCAGGTGCAGGACGCCGTCGGGCCGGCCGAGGCGGTCGTGGACGCGGGTGGCCAGATCATGGACGGCCGTCTCATCGGTCAAGTCGCAGGCTTCCACGTCGGCGCCGAGGGCAGCCAGCGGCTCGAGCTTGGCCGGGTCATGGCCGACAGCCACCACCCGCGCGCCCGCAGCCAACAACGCGCCCGTCGCCGCAGCGCCGCTCACACTGGTGGCGCCAGCCACCAGCACCAGTCGAGAACTCACCGAATCAGTCATCGTCGCCCCGGATCCCGGACGTGGAGGCGATCACGTCACGCAGTTTCTTGTCCAATGCCTCGTAGAACATCGACAGCGGGAACTCATCGTCGAGCACCGCATCGGTGTACCCCTTCGGCGGCCCGGCGAGGATCTCTTCAGGCAGGCCGCGTGCCCACACCGAAGCCGGATGCGGCGCCAGCACCGAGCGCACCAACTCGTAGGCGGCCAGCCAGTGGGTGAGCTTGGGGCGGTCGATCGAACGCCAGTACAGATCATTGATCTGCTCCCCCAGCGCCACCACTGCCGCCGGGACGTCGTCCCAGTCGAAGGCCAAGGCGGTGTCGGTCCAGTGCAGGACGTGGTGTTGGTGCAGCCAGGCGAACAACAGCTGCCCGCCCACCCCGTCGTAGTTGCGCACCCGGGTGCCGGTGATGGCGAAACGGAAGATCCGGTCGAAGATCACCGCGTACTGCACCAGCCGAGCATGCCGTAGCGTCTCCTCCTCAGCCGGCGACAGCAGCTCGGCCGCGGTCTTGCGCGCGCTCAACCGCTGCTCGATCCGGACACATTCGGTGAAGGCCGTCAGGTCACAGCGCAGCTCCTCCAGCGAATAGAGGAAGTACGGCATCCGCTGCTTGATCATGAACGGGTCGAAAGGCAGGTCGCCCCGCATGTGGGTGCGGTCGTGAATGAGATCCCACATCACGAAGGCCCTTTCGGCCAGTTCCTGATCGGCCACCATGGCCTCGGCGTCGGGCGGCAAGGCGAGCTTGGTCACGTCCGCTGCGGCCCGGACGACCCGGCGGAATCGGGCCGACTCGCGGTCTTGGAAGATCGCCCCCCAGGTGAAGGTGGGGATTTCGCGCATGGCCACGGTTTCGGGGAAGAGCACCGCCGAGTTGGTGTCGTAGCCGGAGGTGAAGTCCAGCAGGCGCAGCGAGACGAACAGCTTGTTGCTGTAGTCGCCAGCCTCCAGGTGGGCAACGAACTCCGGCCAGATCACCTCGACCAGCAGCGCCTCGACGTGGCGGTCGCGGGAGCCGTTCTGGGTGTACATCGGGAAGATCACCAGATGCCGCAGCCCGTCGACGCGATGCCGCTGCGGCTGGAAGGCCACCAGCGAATCCAGAAAGTCGGGAACACCGAAGCCTTCGGTGGCCCAGCGGCGGAAGTCGATCACTGCGGCCGCCAGATAGTCGGCGTCGTGAGGGAACTGCGGGGCGAGTTCATCGATCGCCGCAGTGATGACCGCAACCTGTTGGGCCGCGGCGGCATGGTCGTCAGGATCCGGGATCGAGCCGTCCTGGGTCTGGACGGCTTGCACTGCAGTGACCGCGTCTTTGAGGCGCAGCCAGGCCGGATGACGTTCAACGCTGATCGTCGTCATGGCTTCGATCCTGCCATGAGCGCGGCGAAAGCCATCTAGGCAAATCCCGACCTGGCGAATCCGACGCGCGATCGCAGGGTGGAAACCAGACGCCCCCGATCGCCCCGAAATGGGCGCGACTCGCGGGCTATCTCAGAATGCGAGGGCGAATGGTTGCAGGCGTGAGGTGGTCACGCTGCAGGTTGGGTCACAGCGGCAGCAGACGGAAGATCGGGTCGGGAATGTGCTTCAACACCCACATCACCAGCTTGAACTGGGTCGGCACCCAAATCAGCTTCTGCCCCTTGCGCGCGGCGTCGACCACCTGGGTGGCCAACTGCTCCTTGTCGACGGTCAGCGGCGCTTCCTTCACGTGCGCCGACATCCGGGTGCGCACCTGGCCGGGACGAACCACCAGCACCTTCGGCCCGAACGGCGCCAGCGCCTCCCCCAGCAGCCGGTAGAAGCCGTCCAAGCCGGCCTTGGTGGAGCCGTAGACGAAGTTGGAGCGGCGCACCTTCTCGCCGGCCACCGAGCTCATCGCGATGATCTGGCCGTAGCCCTGGGCCTTCATCTTCTGGCCCAGCAGCACCCCGACGCTGACCGCCCCGGTGTAGTTGATGTTGGCGGCAAGGACGGCCTTCGCCTGGTCCTGCCACAGCTGCTCAGCATCGCCCAGCATGCCGAAGGCAACGACGGCCACATCGACGTCGGCGATCAGCCAGGCCTCCTCGATCACGGCCGGGTGAGTGTCGAATGCGGTGGCGTCGAAGGTGAGGCTGTGCACCTCGGCCCCGGCCGCCTTCAGCACCGTTTCGGTGTCACCGGCCAGCTCATCACCCGGCTGGACGCCGAGGATCACCCGCAGCGGCTGCTTGGCCAGGTACTCCTTCACGATGGCCAGGCCGATCTCGGACGTCCCGCCGAGCAGCAGAATCGTCTGCGGGTTGCCAGTGGCATCGATCACGAGGGTTTCTCCTTGTCAGACGAGTTCGAGGCGGCGAGCCAGATCAGAGACGAACACGCCGTCGGGGTCGATTCGGCGGCGGGTCGCCAGCCAGGAATCGATCTCGGGGTACATGGCGTGGAAGGTGGCCGCGGTGGCGCGGGAGTCTTTGGCGGTGTACAGCCTTCCGCCGAACTCCAGGACGCGGGCGTCCAGACCGGCGAGGAACTCGTGCAGCCCGGACTTGATCGGGAAGTCGACGCACACATTCCAGCCGGCCATCGGGTAGCTCAACGGCGCGGCATTGCCCTCGCCGAACAGCTTGAACACGTTCAAGAACGAGTAGTGACCCGAGGCCTGGATGTCGCGGATGAGGCGCTTGAACTCATCGACCGCGCTCGGCGGCACCACGAACTGGTACTGCAGGAAGCCGTGCGATCCGTAGGCCCGGTTCCACTCGTCGAACATGTCGAGCGGGTGGTAGAAGCCGGTCAGCGACTGCACCTTGTTGCGGTAATTGCCGCTCTTGGCGTACCAGACCGCACCGAGCGCGGAGAAGGTGAACTTGTTGGCCAGCCCGTTGGGGAACACGTCGGGCAGTTCGAGGAACGGCTTGGCGTGGAAGGCCAGCGGATCGACGGCCAGCTTCGGCGCGTACTCGTACAGCTCGTCGAGGGTGGCCAGCGACCCGCGGGAGATCGCCGCCCGCCCCAGCTTGGGCGCCGGGCTGATCGCGTCGAACCACGCACTGGAGTAGGTGTAGTTGGCTTCCGAGCCGTCGGAATGTGCCGCGACGGTCTCCTCCAGGGTGTGGGTGACCACACCGTCGGCGATGAAGTAGGCGGTCTCGGTGCGGGTCATCTTCAACACCGCGCGCAGGATGATGCCGGTCAGCCCGACGCCACCGACCGTGGCCCAGAAAATGCTGGCGTCAGGATCATCGGGCGAGCCCGCGGGGGTCAGGGTCAGCACCCGACCATCGGCGACCAGCAACTGCAGGGACGCGACGTGGTCGCCGAACGAACCGGCGCTGTGGTGATTCTTGCCGTGCACATCGTTGGCGATGGCACCGCCGACGGTCACCTGCCGGGTGCCCGGGAGCACCGCCACCCACAGTCCGTACGGCAGCGCGGCCCGCATCAGCGTGTCCAGGCTGACGCCGGCATCGACATCGACGGTCGCCGTGACCGGATCGATGGCATGAATGGTGTTCAGCGGAGTCATGTCGACCACCAGGCCACCGGCGTTCTGGGCGACATCTCCGTAGGAGCGGCCCAGTCCGCGAGCCACGATTCCGCGACGCAAGTGGGACGGCGAGTCAGCGGTCGCAGCGGCCACCGCCGCCACCGCTTGGGCGATCACGTCCACGTCGGGCGTGGACAGCACCTGAGCGGAAGTGGGAGCCGTGCGACCCCAGCCGGTGAGGCTGGCGGTGCTGGTCGGCAAGTCGGCGTTGGTAGCAGAAGTCATCAGCGATAAGCCTAGCGCCACCGCTCGATTGCCCACGCCTTCGCCGACCGGGGCCCTAGCATTCTCTAGTGAGCTCTTCACTGAATGTGTGGGGTGGCATTGAGGCCGCCCTCTTCGACCTCGACGGGGTCCTGACGCCGACCGCTGAGGTACACCGTCGCGCCTGGTCGAAGATGTTCAACGAGTTCCTCCACGCTCACGGCCGGCCGGGCTACACCGACGCCGACTACTTCACCTACGTCGACGGCAAGCCCCGCTATGACGGAGTGCGCGACTTCCTGGCCTCCCGCGGCATCGTCCTGCCCGAGGGCGAGCCGTCCGACCTCCCCGAGGCTGAGACGGTCTGCGGGCTGGGTAACCGCAAGAACGTCACCTTCACCGAGGTGCTGCACACCGAGGGCGTGGCCCCCTACCCCGGCTCGCTGCGCCTGTTGGATCACCTGGCCACCACCACGATCAAGCTCGCTGTGGTGTCTTCCTCGGCCAACGCCGACGCCGTCCTGCGCGCTGCCGGCCTGCGCGACCGCTTCGGGGTGCTGGTTGACGGCCAGCGCGCCGCGGCCGAGCAACTGCCCGGCAAGCCGGCCCCCGACACCTACCTGCGCGGGGCCGAGCTGTTAGGCGTCCCGGCCGCGGCCGCAGCCGTGTTCGAAGACGCCATCAGCGGGGTCGCTGCCGGACGCAGCGGCAACTTCGGCCGAGTCATCGGCGTCGATCGCGGGGTCGGGTCGGCTGAACTGATCGCCGCAGGCGCCGATGTGGTCGTCGCCGATCTCGAAGACCTGCTGCCATGAGAGCTCCCCAGAACGACCCGGTCGACCGCACTCGGTTCCCGATCCGACCATGGGGGGTGGCCGAGACCCGCTACGACACCATCGGTCTGGGCGCTCGGGAGACCATCTTCGCCGTCGGCAACGGCTACCTGGGGCTGCGGGGGAACCACGAAGAGGGCGACGCGGACGCCTACGCCCACGGCACCTTCATCAACGGCTTCCACGAGACCTGGCGGATCCGGCACGCCGAGGAGGCCTTCGCCTTCGCCAAGACCGGCCAGACGATCGTCAATGTGCCCGACGCCAAGACCATCACCCTCAGCGTGGACGGCGAGACGCTGCAACTCAGCACGGCCAACCTGGAGTCGTTCCATCGCAGCCTCGACTTCCGCGACGGCATGCTCCGCCGGGACCTGATCTGGGTGACCAGCACGGGCAAACGAGTGGCCGTCCAGTCCACCCGAATGGTCTCCTTCACCCGACGCAATCTGGCGGTGCTCACCTTCAACGTCACGGTGATGGACGATGACGCCGAGGTGGTGATCACCTCCGAGGTGCGCAACCGCCAGGACGAGGCGCCCAGCGCCGGCGCCAAGCCGGTCGGTTTCGATCCCCGCAAGGCCGCCTCGTTCGAGAACCGGGTGCTGCTGTCGCAGCTGCAGTACGAGGAGCAGGGCCGGATGTTCTTCGGCTACCGCACCGCGAACTCCGGGTTGGGCATGGCGGTGTGCGTCGATCACGAACTGTTCACCCACAACCCGGTCTCGGTCGAGTCCCGGATGAATGGCGATCTGGGCCGCCGCACCTACCGCGTGCAGGCCCGCGCCGGCGAACCGATCCTGGTGGTGAAGTGGCTGGCCTACACCGACGGCCCGGCCACGGCCGACGTCGCCGAACTGGCCGGCATGTGCCAGCTCACGCTGGAAGACGCCCGCCAGGTCGGGCGCGAGGTGCTGGTCGAGGAGCAGCGCGAGTGGCTGGCCACCTACTGGAGCAACGCCGACGTCGAGTTGGACGGCAATCCGGCGCTGCAGCAGGCGGTGCGGTGGTGCCTGTTCGAACTCGCCCAGGCGACCGGACGTACCGACGGTCGCGGCGTCGGGGTGAAGGGCGTCACCGGGGCCGGCTACGAGGGCCACTACTTCTGGGACACCGAGGTCTATCTGGTGCCCTTCCTGGCCCACACCAATCCCAGCCTGGCGCGCCGGGTGCTGCGGTTCCGGATCAACATGCTCGACGCAGCACGGCGCCGCGCCCAGGCGATGAGCCAGCGCGGCGCGCTGTTCCCGTGGCGGACGATCAACGGTGAGGAAGCCAGCGCCTACTACGCCGCCGGCACCGCGCAGTACCACATCGATGCCGACATCGCCTTCGCCATGTGCAAGTACGCCGACGTCTCGGCCGACCACAACTTCCTGGTCACCGAAGCCCTGCCGGTGCTGGTCGAGACCGCCCGGCTCTGGTACGACATGGGCTTCTTCCGCGGGGCCGAGCGCAAGTTCCACATTCATTCGGTCACCGGGCCGGACGAGTACTCCGCGGTGGTGAACAACAATCTGTACACCAACCTGATGGCCCGAATGAACCTGCGGCGCGCCGCGCAGGCCGTCCTGGAGTTGGCCGAGGCCGATCCCGGCAAGTACCTCGACGTCAGTCACGCGCTCGGCCTCACCGAGACGGAGGTGACCGGCTGGCAGGAGGCGGCCACCGCGATGACCATCCCCTACAGCGTCGACTTCGGGGTGCATCCTCAGGACGAGGACTTCCTCAAGCGCGAAGTGTGGGATCTGGCCAACACCCCGCCGGAGAAGCTGCCGCTGCTGCTGCACTACCACCCGCTGGTGATCTACCGCTTCCAGGTGTTGAAGCAGGCCGACGCGATCCTGGCGCTGTTCCTGGCCGGCGACGACTTCAGCACCGAGGAGAAGCGCGCCGACTACGAGTACTACGAGCCGATCACGACCGGGGATTCCACCTTGTCAGCGGTGGTGCAGTCGATCATCGCCGCGGAGGTCGGCTACCAGGATCGCGCCCTGGAGTCGTTCATGGAGGGCGTCTTCGTCGACCTGGCCGATCTGCATCACAACACCGGGGACGGGGTGCATATCGCCTCTGCCGGTGGGGTCTGGAATGCGCTGGTGTACGGCTTCGCCGGGATGCGCGACTACAGCGGAGAGATCACCTTCGATCCGCGCCTGCCCGACGGGTGGGCGAGCCTGCGCTTCGCCTTCATGGTGCAGGGCTCCCGGATTCGCGCCGAGCTCACCCCCGACCGGATCACCTTCACCTTGGAGGACGGTCCCGGCGGCGTGGTCAGCGTCCGCGGTCAGGACATCGAGATCGCCGGCATCGACCCGGTCCCGGTGCCGCTGTTCGGCCAGGGCCTGCGTTTGCCGACGCTGACCGGTTTCGTCCCGTTGGTGCATGGACGTCCGGCGATGTCCGACGAGGTCACCATCGGCCTGCCGTCCGACCCCCTGGAGTAGCCAGGCTCGGTTTCGACAAGCTCAACCAGCGC
>JAJTBJ010000293.1 GCA_021286985.1 Propionibacteriales bacterium
GCGACCCCGTCCGGCCTGCAGAACAGGTGTGGGTGGACGGCGAGTGGGCGGTCTGCGCGCCCGGCGAGGACCTGCTCGCCCGCGCGTGGGCCGCGGCGGAGGCTGACGCCCGCAACCTGCTCGCCGTGGCAGGCGACGATCAGGTCGAGGGACTCATGGCGCTGGGCTTCGTCGAGGTGGCGCCCGCGGTCGGCTGAAGGCCCGCAGCTAGCCGGGTGATGACCCGGCGGAAGGGCCGCTTTTCCCTGCTTCGTGCGGAGTCTCTTCGGCGACGCCAGCCTGAGGCCCTGATGACCCGGCTTTCGGCGGAGTCTCTGGTGGCCGCACGGTGCGCGCGGCCACTCCGAGCTGGGAGATGACCACTCCAGCCACCATCAACGCGGCACCGAGGTAGCCGCGCAGACCCATCGACTCTCCCAGGATCAGCGCACCCCCCAGGGCGCCGAAGACCGACTCCATGGCCATGATCAACGAGGCGTGCGTGGCCAGGGCGTCTCGCTGGCCGACAACCTGCAAAGTGAAGGCGATGCCGACACTCAGCAGGCCGCCGTACAGGATGGGCACCAGCGCCTGGTCGATGCCACCGAAGGGGTGCGGCTCGGTGACGAAGGCGGCCGGGGCCGACAGCACCGAGCAGGTGACGAACTGCACCACCGCGAAGCGCAGCGCCGACAGCCGACCGCCGTAATGGTCGATCACCAGGATCTGGCCGGTCCAGGCCAGCGTGGAGATGATCAGCAGCACCTCACCGAAGCCGATGGTGAACGCGTCGGTCACCGCGATCAGGTAGAGCCCGATCACCGACGACACCACGCCCAGCACGGTCGAGACGCTGCTGCGATGGCCACGGAAGGCCGCGATCACCGGCACGAA
The DNA here is from genome assembly GCA_021286985.1 of Propionibacteriales bacterium. GTDB lineage: Bacteria > Actinomycetota > Actinomycetes > Propionibacteriales > Propionibacteriaceae > Propionicimonas. Next base: position 874 of record JAJTBJ010000293.1, read on the forward strand.
CACCATGTACAGCCCGGTGATGAACGCCGCGTTCCCCGCCGGCACCGAACTCATCGCCCCTTGTTGCAGGGCGCTGGCCACGGTCAGAAACACCCCCGCGGCGATGCCCGGGCCGAGCACGTCCCGCCAGGCTTGGCGGCGCTTCGCCCGCGCAACCGGGTGCCGCGCGGTGAGGCCGCGCCAGGCGATGATCGCGACCACCACCAGCGCGCCCAGCGCGAAGCGGACCGAGTTGAAGGTGAACGGTCCGACGTACTGCGCACCGATCCGTTGAGCGACGAACGCGAACCCCCAGATTGCTGAGGCAAGCAGCAACAGCAGGTTGGCGCGCGTCCGCCGTCCGCTCAACGTGGCAGGCAACCTCAGCCGAGCCGAGACAGCGCCAGCTTGGCCTTGGCCGCGACGTTGTCAGCGGTGAAGCCGTACTTGGCGAACAGCACGTTGCCCGAGGCCGATTCACCGAAGTGATCGATGCCGACGATCTCGCCCGCCTGGCCGACGTAGCCGCGCCAGCCGGTGGGCACGCCCGCCTCGACGGCGACCTTGGCCACCCCGTCCGGCAGGACGGAGGCGCGGTAGTCGGCCGGCTGCGCGTCGAACCACTCCAAGCAGGGAGCCGACACCACCCGGGTGCCGATGCCTTCGGCCTGCAGCGCGGCGCGCGCCTCGACGGCCACCGACACCTCAGAGCCGGTGGCGATGATGACCACCTTCAACTCACCGTCAGCCTCGATCAAGGTGTAGGCGCCCTTCGCGACCTCAGTGGCCGGGGCCATCCCGTCCGCCTCACGGTCGAAGATCGGCAGATCCTGACGCGAGAGGATCAGCGCGCTCGGCCGGTCGGTGTGCGACAAAGCCAGCGCCCACGCCTGGGCGGTCTCGTTGGCATCGGCCGGACGGATCACGTCGATGCCCGGCATGATCCGCAGACTCTCCACATGCTCGATCGGCTGGTGCGTGGGACCGTCTTCGCCGACGCCGATCGAGTCGTGCGTCCACACGAAGATGGTCGGGATCTTCTGCAAGGCCGCCAGGCGCACCGCACCGCGCATGTAGTCGGCGAACACCAGGAAGGTGCCGCCGTAGGCGCGGGTCAGACCGGTGTTGATGGCGTTGAGGATGTTGCCCATCGCGTGCTCGCGGATGCCGAAGT
>JAJTBJ010000021.1 GCA_021286985.1 Propionibacteriales bacterium
ACGGCATCGGCATCGTCAAGGGCCTGATGACCACCATCCACGCCTACACCCAGGATCAGAACCTGCAGGACGCCCCGCACTCCGACCTGCGTCGGGCTCGCGCCGCCGCCTTGAACATCGTCCCGACCACCACCGGCGCGGCGAAGGCCGTGGCTCTGGTCCTGCCGGAGTTGAAGGGCAAGCTGGACGGCTACGCCCTGCGGGTGCCGACGCCGACCGGCTCGGTGACCGACCTCACCTTCGAGGCCGCTCGCGAGACCACCGTCGAAGAGATCAACGCGATCGTCAAGGCCGCTGCCGAGGGCCCGCTGAAGGGCATCCTGGAGTACAACGAGGATCCGATCGTCAGCAAGGACATCGAGACCTACCCGCTGTCCAGCATCTTCGACGCGCCGCTGACCAAGGTCATCGGCAACCAGGTCAAGGTTGTTGCCTGGTACGACAACGAGTGGGGCTACTCCAACCGGCTGGTCGACCTGACCGTGCTGGTGGGCTCCAAGCTCTGACCCTCACAATCACCAACACCGACGACCGGGCCGGCTCGCGAACACTCGCGGGTCGGCCCGTCGTCCTCAACCCAGTATGAGAAAGGCTGGACTCATGAAGTCAGTCGACGACCTGCCTGACCTGCGCGGCAAGCGAGTGCTGATCCGCTGCGATTTCAATGTGCCGCTGGACGGCGAGACCATCACCGATGATGGTCGCATCAAGGCCGCACTGCCCACCCTCACCAAGCTTCGCAACGACGGCGCGAAGATCGTGGTCATGGCCCACCTGGGCCGGCCCAAGGGCGAAGTGAACCCCAAGTACTCGCTGGCCCCGGTGGCCAAGCGACTGGGCGAGTTGATCGGCGCGCCGGTGACCCTGGCCGCCGACGTCGTCGGCGACAGTGCTCAGGCCGCGGTGGCCGCGCTCGCCGATGGTGAGATCGTCCTGCTGGAGAACGTGCGCTACGAACCGGCCGAGGAGTCCAAGGACGAGGCCGAGCGGGCGGCGCTGGCGGCCAAGTATGCGGCTCTCGGCGATGTGTTCGTCTCTGACGGCTTCGGCGTGGTGCATCGCAAGCAGGCCAGCGTCTACGACGTGGCCACGTTGCTGCCGAGCGCTGCCGGCTACCTGGTGGCCAAGGAGGTCGAGGTGCTGAAGAAGCTCACCGTGACCCCCGAGCGTCCCTATGTCGTGGTCCTCGGTGGGGCCAAGGTGGCCGACAAGCTGGCGGTGATCGAGAACCTGTTGAAGGTGGCCGACACCTTGATCATCGGTGGCGGCATGGCCTACACCTTCATCAAGGCGTCCGGTCACGAGATCGGCACCTCGCTGCTGGACGCCGAGAAGATCGACACCTGCACGGCCTACCTGGCCGAGGCTGCGGCAGCGGGCAAGCAGATCCTGCTGCCCGTGGACGTCCGGGTGGCGGCGGGGATGGACTTTGGCGCCCGCACGGTGGATGGTCCGGTGACCGTGGTGTCCGCCGATGCGATTCCCGCCGATCAGATGGGGCTGGACGTCGGGCCCGAGACCGAGAAGCTGTTCGCTGAGGCGATCGGTAGCGCCAAGACCGTGTTCTGGAACGGTCCGGTGGGTGTGTCCGAAATCCCCGAGTTCGCCTCCGGGACGACCGCCGTGGCCACTGCGCTGGCTCACGCGGACGCATTCACGGTGGTGGGTGGCGGCGATTCGGCCGCTGCGGTGCGGACCCTCGGGTTCGCCGATGAAGCCTTCGGGCACATCTCCACCGGTGGCGGCGCCTCCCTGGAGTACCTGGAGGGCAAGGAACTGCCAGGTCTGGCTGTGCTGGAAGAGGAGAACTGAAATGGCACGCACCCCGTTGATGGCGGGCAACTGGAAGATGAACCTCAATCACATTGAGGCCACCGGGCTGGTGCAGAAGCTGGCCTGGACCCTGAAGGACTTCCGCTACGACGAAACCAAGTCCGAGGCCGCGGTGATCGTGCCGTTCACCGATCTGCGTTCGGTGCAGACCGTGATCGAGGGCGACAAACTGCCGGTCAAGTGGGGAGCTCAGGACGTGTCGGTGCACGCGTCCGGCGCCTACACCGGCGAGGTGTCGGCCGAGATGTTGGCCAAGCTGAACTGCAGCTATGTCGTGGTCGGGCACTCGGAGCGTCGTGAGTACCACGGCGAGACCGATGCGCTGATCGGGGAGAAGGCCGCGGTGGTCTTCGCCGCCGGGATGACCCCGATCATCTGCTGTGGTGAGGTTCTGGAGATTCGCAAGCAGGGCACCCACGTCTCGCATGTGCTGTCCCAGATCGCTGAGTGCCTGGCGCCGTTGACCGCCGAGCAGATCGCTGCTGCCGTGATCGCCTACGAGCCGGTCTGGGCGATCGGCACCGGCGAGGTCGCCACCCCGGCGGATGCGCAGGAGGTCTGTGGGGCGATTCGCGGCTTCGTGGCCGACAAGTACGGTGCGGCCACGGCCGAGGCCGTGCGCATTCAGTACGGCGGCTCGGTGAAGGCCTCCAACGTGGTCGACATCATGGCTCAGCCGGACGTCGACGGCGCCCTGGTGGGTGGCGCGAGCCTGGACGCTGACGAGTTCGCTCGCATCGTCATGTACTACTCGGCCGGCTGAGACCGCCCGAGACACTCCCTATCACGCCGTTCTGCAGGCGCCGATCGGAACTCCCGGTCGGCGCCTGCAGTTCGGTTCGGCGGTAATGCCCTACCTGAGTTAGGATTCTCCGGTGATTCCACTAGCGATGACTTGGCCGATTGCAACCCTTTCGGTGGTGCTCATCCTTACCAGCATCGTGCTGGCCCTGTTCATCTTGCTTCACAAGAGCCGCGGCGGTGGTATGTCCGACCTCTTCGGTGGCGGTATGTCCACCGGGATGGGCGGTACGTCGGTGGCGGAGCGAAATCTCGACCGACTGACCATCATCATCGGCTTGATCTGGCTGGCCAGCATCATCGGCCTGCTGGTGCTCTATCGGTTCTTCCCCGATTTCGGGGCGCTTGGGTGAGGCGCAGCCTCCAATTCTGAAAAGGGAGCACTTCGTTGGTAGGTGGTAGTGCCATTCGCGGCAGCCGGGTCGGCGCTGGTCCGATGGGCGAAGCTGAGCGCGGCGACGCCGCGCCTCGGCTGTTTGTGTCCTACTTCTGTGCCAATGGGCACGAGACTCGTCCGGCTTTCGCCGCTGAGGCGCTGGTCCCGGAAACCTGGGACTGCCCGCGCTGTGGGCTGCCGGCCAACCTGGACTCCGACAACCCGCCGCCGCCGCCGAAAATTCAGCCGTACAAGACGCACCTTGCTTATGTGAAGGAGCGTCGTTCCAACGACGAAGCCGTGGCGATTCTCACCGAAGCGCTGGAGTCGTTGCGCGCCCGCCGGGCGTCCGGCGAAGTGATCTACTGAGCCGTCACTACCTGCTCCTGAGTCGTCAGTAGCAGGGCTGTCAGTTGCGGGCGCTTCAGCCCGTACAGACGAAGTAGGGCAGTTCGGCTGCAGATTCCTCATCGAGTAGCCACAGCGTCCGCTCGCGTGCGGCGACTCGTGCGGCGGGCAGCGACGGATCTTCTCCCAGAGCGCGGGCAACCGCGGACGCCTTGTCGGCGCCGTTCACCAGGAGCCACACCTGCGCGGAGGTGTTGATTCGAGCGATCGTCAGGCTGATCCGCTCCGGCGGCGGCTTGGGGGCATCGCTGACCCCGATCACCGGCTGGTTGGCCGGTTCGCTCGACGGATGGTGGGGGAAGATCGAGGCCACGTGACCGTCGGGGCCCATGCCCAACAGGCAGATGTCGAAGGTGGTGTCGCCCAGTTCCTTGGCATAGAGCGCGGCCGAAGCGCCGGCATCGATGGTGCCGTCCGCGCTGGGCATCGGGTGCGTGCGGGCCGGATCGATGCTGAACGCGCTGGCCAGCAGCGCCAGGGCCGGGCCGGCGTTGCGCTCAGGATCATCGGTGGGGAGGAACCGCTCGTCGGACCACCACAGCTCCAAGCGGGTGGTGTCCAGATCGGAATCGGGGATCAGCCGGGCAAATTCGGCATAGACCGCCATCGCTGCCCGACCCCCGGCCAGGCACAGCTGGGGAGTGCGGCCGTCGGCCTGGAGTTCGATCAAGGCATCCAGAAGCCGCTGCGCGGACCGGGTGGCCAGATCAGTGACGTCGGCGTGGCGCACCACTTGCACCAACGAATTCGTCATCAGGTACCCCACCCTGCCTTGCCGTTCGGCGAACGAGCCAGGGCAGCAATGCTACCGGCTTGGCGACGCCGGGAGTCCAATCGGTCCGGGTTCTTAGCAAACCCAAGACTGCCCGATCGCACGCGGGCGATCGGGCAGTCGATGTCGGTACGGGCTTTGCACCCTCCGCCACGGATGAGCGCGGGTCCGTGGCGGATACCGGGATCGGAAGTTCTCAGAATTCCTGGGTCAGCCGAACCACTCGGTGACCTTGTGCAGCAGTGCGTCCTCGAACGAACTGTCGTTGTGCTTGGCCGCGATCCAGGCGGTGAAGTTGCCCCCGGCGAGGGCGTCCAACTCGGCCCGGCATGCCTCCGGCTCGTTGACGGCCCGCAGCAGCAGCTTTTCGGCCTCGTCAGGCGTCCGCCACAGGTAGGGGTAGTCGGCCGGGACCAAGGCGCGGGCCCAGCCGGTGTCGGGCAGGACGCCGATCACGCCGGCGGCCATGGCTTCGACATACTCCAGTCCGTAAGACTCCTCGGCTGCGGTGGCCAAGAATGCCGTGGTGGAGGCCAGCGCCTCCCAGTAGGACACCCGGGTCGCGGTCAGCGGGCCGACCCAGAACCATTCCCGCTGGGACAAGCTCATGGCCAACTCCGAGACCAGATGCGACTCATGCAACCGCATGGCCACCCGGATCGGGGTCTTGCGATGGATGCGCTCGACGGTGTCGATGAAGATCCGCGGACGCTTGCGTTCGGAGAGGTAGATCGCCGGGTAGAGCACGACCGGGACCGGCGTCGGACGCCGCGGCTGGACGTGGTCGACGGTGAAGCCGAGGTTGGCCCAGGCGACCCGGGACTTCTCGGCCACCGCCGGCACCGTCCAGCGGCGGACGGTCTCGCGCACCGCCAAAGCGGTTCGCTCCGAGTTGGCGAAGGTGGGGAACAGCGCAAACGAGAGCGCCTCGATCAGCTGGGGTACCTCGTCGGCATAGGTGGTGGTCGGACCCCACTGAAAGTTCATCACTGCGGGCTTCTCGCCATGCTCGCGCAGAGTCCGCCAGATCCGGGTGGAGTCCAGCACGTCGAGGTTGATCACCACGGTGGCGTCGGTGTCGACGAAGTCCACCGGCATCAACTCGAAGCCCTGGCAGCGGCGCTGACCGGGTCCGATCAGGATCGGATTGTCGGTCAACCGCAGCAGTCGTCGAACCAGGGTCGCGCCGGCGTCATGTCCGCCGACCGTGCCGTCGGCCTCGACGATGACCGAATCCCACTTGATGGCCAGCCTTCTCATTTCTGCTCACCTGTCTTCACGAGGTCGTTTCCATTGTCCGCCGATGCCGGGGTGGGCGTCGCCAGGGGTGCAGGCGGCGTGGTGGTGGACGGCTCGGGCGGCTCAGCAGGCAAACCGTCGCTTTCGCCGACGCCGCCGCGGATGCGCATGTTGTAGAACGAACGGTGGACGAAGAACACCGCTGCGGCGAAGAACACCGCTGCCAGGACCGGTACCAGAGCGCCGGTGCCGGCCGCCGTCAGGCTGACCGCCAACTCGACCGCCAGCAGGCCGAACAAGGTGGTGAACTTGATCACCGGGTTGAGCGCCACCGACGAGGTGTCCTTGTAGGGGTCGCCGACGGTGTCGCCGACGATGGTGGCGTCGTGCAAGGCGGTGCCCTTGGCGTGCAGATCGACCTCGACGATCTTCTTGGCGTTGTCCCAGGCGCCACCGGCGTTGGCCATGAAGATGGCCTGGTAGAGCCCGAAGGTGGCGATCGAGATCAGGTAGCCGATGAAGAAGTACGGCTCGATGAAGGCGAACGCCAAGGTGGAGAAGAAGATGCCCAAGAAGATGTTCAGCATGCCGCGCTGGGCGTAGACGGTGCAGATCTCGACCACCTTGCGGGAGTCGGCCTCTGAGGCCTTGGTCACACCGTCCAGCTTGATGTTGGCCTTGATGAACTCCACCGCCCGGTAGGACCCGGTGGTGACCGCCTGGATGGACGCGCCGGTGAACCAGTAGATCACCGCGCCACCGGCGATCAGGCCGAGCAGGAACGGCGGGTGCAGCAGGGAGAGGTTCTCCATGTTTTCGGTCAGGCCGGAGGTGAGCGCCATCACGATTGAGAAGATCATGGTGGTCGCGCCCACCACCGCGGTGCCGATCAGCACCGGCTTGGCGGTGGCCTTGAAGGTGTTTCCGGCGCCGTCGTTCTCTTCCAGCATCTGCTTGGCTGCCCGCCAGTTCGGCTCGACGCCGAAGTCGTTGCGCAGCTCGGCGTCAATGCCGTCGACCTCTTCGATCAGGGAGAGCTCGTAGACGCTTTGGGCGTTATCAGTGACCGGACCGTAGGAGTCGACCGCGATGGTGACCGGACCCATGCCGAGGAACCCGAAGGCGACCAGGCCGAAGGCGAACACCGCCGGCGCGATCATCAGCGCGCTCATGCCGGTGCCGAGCTGGCTGATCCCGAAGGCGGCCGCCATCAGGCCAACGATGGCCATTCCCAGCCAGTAGCCGGAGAAGTTGCCGGCCACCAGGCCGGACAGGATGTTCAGGCTCGGGCCGCCCTCGCGGGACGACTTGACGACCTCACGGACGTGCTTGGCCGAGGTCGAGGTGAAGACCTTGACCAGTTCGGGAATGAGCGCGCCGGCCAGGGTGCCGCAGGACACGATCGTGGCCAGCTTCCACCACATTCCGTCGGCGTCGCCGCCGAGCGATCCCAGCATCAGGAACGAGGTGAGGTAGGTCAGCACGATCGAGGTGATCGAGGTGATCCAGACCAGCTGGGTGAGCGGGTGTTCGAAGTCCATCCGGTCGGCGTTGCGATAGCGGGCGGCGACCAACTGATCGTTGACCAGATACGAGATCGCCGAGGCCACCAGCATGATCGCCCGGATGGTGAAGATCCACACCAGCAGGGTGGCTTGCATCTTGGGGTCGTGGACGCCCAGCAGCAGGAAGGTGATCAAGGCCACCCCGGTGACGCCGTAGGTCTCGAAGCCGTCGGCGGACGGGCCGACCGAGTCGCCGGCGTTGTCACCGGTGCAGTCGGCGATCACGCCGGGGTTGCGAGCGTCGTCCTCCTTGATCTTGAAGACGATCTTCATCAGGTCCGAGCCGATGTCGGCGATCTTGGTGAAGATGCCGCCGGCGATCCGCAGCGCGGACGCTCCCAGCGACTCGCCGATGGCGAACCCGATGAAGCAGGCACCGGCCAGATCGGCGGGCAGGAACAGCAGGATGACCAGCATCATCAACAGTTCGGTGGAGATCAGCACCATGCCGATGCTCATGCCCGAACGCATCGGGATGCGGTGCACCGGCAGCGGCTTGCCGTCGAGGGCGGCGAACGCGGTGCGGGAGTTGGCGAAGGTGTTGACCCGGATGCCGTACCAGGCCACGCCGTAGGAGCCGGCCATGCCGATCACCGCGAACGCGAGCACGATCAGCACCCGGTCGACGCCCAGCCCGGCCAGGAAGGTGAAGTAGACGAAGATCACCGAGCCGATGAAGGCGAACAGCACCAGCAGGAACTTGCCCTGTTGCAGCAGGTAGGCCTTGCAGGTGGAGTAGATGAGTTCGGAGATCTCCCGCATCGAGCGGTGCACCGGCAGCTTCTGGAGTGCGCGGTAGCTGACCAGGCCGAACGCTAGGCCGCCGACGCAGATCAGCAGGCCGGCCAGCAACAGGGTGCGTCCGTCCACTCCGCCGAAGAAGACCGCCGTGCTGAGATCGGGCAGTTTGAGGTTCACTTCGGAGGTGTGCTCACCGCTCCCACCGGACGGGCCGCCGGAGCAGCCGGCCAGGAGGGCCAGCAATCCGCCGAGGCCGAGCACGGCGAAGGGTCGAATGTTTTTGCGATGCTCCCGGAGAGCTGCCGGGCCTTGCGTCCTACTCACTTCTGCTTCCTTGCATCAGGGGGAGTGCTGCTTGTCTACTTTGACAAGACAATCCAATGACGTAACAAACTCCACCAACTACTCTACGCCCGTTTGGGGCTCCACGGGTCCATCTGGTCGGATCGTGGGCGGGTCGGGTCGCATCGTGGGCACGTCCGCGGTGGCGGGGTCGGGCCTTCAGGGTGCCCGGAGGCGCCGCGGCCGCAGCTGGGAAGCTCGGGCCTTCGTTACCGATCGATGTCGATCCTGGACGCCGCGTTTGACGGCGCGAGCATTTAGGTCAGAATGGAGTTGTGAAAACCGAGGGGCTTGATAGCGCCGAGATCGAGGCGCAGGCGGCGGCGGACGCGTCCACCCGGACCCGGGTCGCTCGCTCGATCCTGCAGCACGGCCCGTCGACGGCCAACGACCTTGCCGTCCGGCTCACCCTGACCCCGGCGGCAGTACGGCGACACCTGACCGTCCTGCTGGAGACCGGTGAGGTGAAGAGCCGCGAGCAGCGGGTTTACGGCCCCCGCGGTCGCGGACGTCCCGCCAAGGTCTTCGAGTTGACCGACACGGGGCGGGGCAACTTCTTTCAGGCCTACGACCGCTTGGCCAATGACGCCTTGCGCTACTTGCAGGCCATCGGCGGGGACGCCGCTGTGGAGCAGTTCGCGACCACCATCACCGAGCCCATCGCCGAACGCTTCGAGGCCCTGGTGCCGGAATACGACACTCGGGCTGAGGCGTTGGTGGAAGCGTTGACCCAGGCCGGGTTCGTGGCTTCGTTGAAGCCGCTGTCGACCGGGGTTCAGCTGTGTCAGTTCCACTGCCCATTCGCTCACGTTGCTGCCGAATTCCCGCAGCTGTGTGAGGCCGAGACCAAGGCCTTCGCGGTCCTCTTGGACACCCATGTGCAGCGCCTGGCCACGATCGCCCATGGCGACGGGGTGTGCACCACCCACGTGCCGCGTCCGGTTCGCTCGGGCGCAGAGTTCGAAAGGAAGTCGGTATGACCACCGCGACACCCGCCTCAGCACCAGGCCTGGGTCAGACCCAGGAAGAACACCTGGCAGCGCTGGGTGCCTACCAGTACGGCTGGCATGACCCCGACGCCGCCGGCAGCATCGCCGAGCGTGGTTTGAGCGAGCAGACCGTGCGCAGGATCTCGGCGCTGAAGAGCGAGCCGGAATGGATGCTGGAACTGCGGCTGAAGGCGCTGAAGATGTTCGAGCGCAAGCCGATGCCGACCTGGGGCGCTGACCTGAGCGGCATCGACTTCGACAACATCAAGTACTTCGTGCGCTCCACGGAGAAGCAGGCCCAGACCTGGGACGACCTGCCCGACGACATCAAGCGGACCTACGACCGGCTCGGCATTCCCGAGGCTGAGAAGGCCCGATTGGTGGCCGGCGTGGCCGCCCAGTACGAGTCCGAGGTGGTCTACCACAAGATCAACGAAGAGCTTGAGCGTCAAGGCGTGATCTTCCTCGACACCGACACCGCCTTGAAGGAGCACCCGGAGCTGTTCCGCGAGTACTTCACCACCGTGGTGCCGCTGGGGGACAACAAGTTCTCCGCCCTGAACACCGCGGTGTGGTCGGGGGGCTCGTTCATCTACGTGCCCAAGGGCGTCCATGTGTCGATCCCGCTGCAGGCCTACTTCCGGATCAACACCGAGAACATGGGCCAGTTCGAGCGGACGCTGATCATCGCCGATGAGGGCTCCTATGTGCACTACGTCGAGGGCTGCACCGCCCCGATCTATTCCTCTGATTCGCTGCACTCAGCGGTGGTCGAGATCGTGGTGAAGAAGAACGCCCGCGTGCGGTACACCACCATCCAGAACTGGTCGACCAATGTGTACAACCTGGTCACCAAGCGCACCACGGTCGAGGCCGGCGGCACCATGGAGTGGGTCGACGGCAACATCGGGTCGAAGGTGACCATGAAGTACCCGGCGGTCTACCTGATGGGTGAGCACGCCCGTGGCGAGACCCTGAGCATCGCGTTCGCCGGCGAAGGCCAGCACCAGGACGCCGGCTCGAAGATGGTCCATGCCGCACCGCACACGTCCAGCTCGATCATCTCCAAGTCGGTTGCCCGGTCGGGCGGACGGTCGTCCTACCGTGGCCTGGTGCAGGTCACCGAAGGCGCCCACCACTCGGCGAGCTCGGTGAAGTGCGACGCCCTGCTGGTCGACACCATCTCCCGCTCCGACACCTACCCCTACGTGGACGTCCGCACCGATGACGTGTCGATGGCGCACGAGGCCACCGTGTCGAAGGTCAGCGAGGATCAGCTGTTCTACCTGATGAGCCGGGGAATGAGCGAGGACGAGGCGATGGCGATGATCGTGCGCGGTTTCGTCGAACCGATCGCCCGCGAACTGCCCATGGAGTACGCCTTGGAGCTCAACCGGTTGATCGAACTGCAGATGGAAGGAGCCGTGGGCTGACGCCTGCGGCCGCCTGGAGAGGGAATCACACGTGACTGCTGTGCCTAATGTGGCCGAGGCGGTGGAGGCTGTCGTCTCCCATCTGCATCCGACCCCGTCGTGGGAGCTGACCGATCACCCGCTGCCGACCGGACGCGAGGAGGTGTGGCGCTTCACCCCGCTGCGCCGCCTCGGCGCGCTGCTGTCGGATGCCGAGCGAATCGGCGCCGGTCTGGAGTGGGACAACGTCCTGCCCGCCGGCGTCGCCATCAAGCCGATCAGTGCCGCCCGGGCCAGGGAACTGGCTGTGGAGGCGCCCATCGATCGGATCTCAGCGCTGGCCGCCCGCAACTCGGCCGGGGGAGTGGAGTTGGCCATCGGTGCCAATGTCGAGCTCAGCGAGCCGATCGTGCTCACCGGGACCGGCCTCGGCGGCGACGTCGCCGAGCATCTGGTGATCACCGTGGGGGCCTTCGCGGTGGCCACGATCGTGATCCGCTACCGGGGTTCGGCCATCTTCGCCGACAAGACCGACCTGGTCGTCGGTGACGGCGCCAAGGTGACCTTCGTCACCATCGCCGACTGGGACGCCGACGCCGTCCATGGCGGGCATCACGCAGTGTCGGTGGGTCGCGACGCCCACGTCCGGACGGTCACCGCCAGCCTCGGCGGCGACGTGATCCGGCTGGCTGAGACCGCACGCTTCGCCGGCCCGGGTGGTTCGCTGGAGCAGTTCGGGGTCTACTTCGTGAATGCCGGCCAGCACATCGAGCACCGGATGTTCGTCGACCACAACGCGCCGCACACCGTCAGTCACGTCGACTACCGCGGCGCGCTGCAGGGCGAGGATGCGCACTCGGTGTGGGTGGGCGACGTCCTGATTCGCAAGGTGGCCGAGGGCATCACCACGTATGAGACCAACAAGAACCTGGTGCTCACCGACGGGTGCCGGGCCGACTCGGTGCCGAACCTGGAGATCGAGACCGGCGAGATCGAAGGCGCCGGCCACTCCTCGACCACCGGACGTTTCGACGACGAGCAGCTGTTCTACCTGCGCTCCCGCGGCATCCCCGAGGACGAAGCCCGTCGACTGGTGGTCTACGGCTTCTTTGCCGACATCATCCGCCGTATCGGTGTGCCCGAGGTGGAGACCCGGCTGATGGCCGCGGTCGAATCCGAGCTCGCCGTGCTGGTGGGTGGCAGCGAAGAGGTGACCGCATGAGCTTCACCCGCGCCTGCGCGCTGGCCGACCTGCCGACCGACACCGCCATTTCGGTCGATCTCGGTGGCAAGGACCTGGTCGCGGTGGTGAACACCGCCGAGGGCGTGTTCGCCGTCCGTGATCGCTGCTCGCACGCTGACGTCCCGCTCAGTGAGGGCTGGGTGGAAGGCTGCACGCTGGAATGCTCCGCTCACGGCGCGCGTTTCGATCTGCGCAGCGGCGCCCCGCTCGACCCGCCCGCGGTGACCCCCGTACCCACCTATCCCGTCCGGATCGACGCCGGCGAGATCTACATCGACCAAGACAACCCGATCGCAAGCCAGGAGAACTGACGACATGAGTGAACTTCGCATCAGCGGACTGCACGTCGAGGTGGAGACCGAATCCGGTCCCAAGGAGATCCTCAAGGGCGTGAATCTCACCGTCGCCTCCGGCGAGGTGCACGCCATCATGGGCCCCAACGGCTCGGGTAAGTCGACGCTGGCCTACTCCATCGCCGGCCACCCGAAGTACACGATCACCTCCGGTTCGGTGACCCTCGACGGTGTGGAACTCAGCCAGCTGAGCGTGGACGAGCGCGCCCGCGCCGGGCTGTTCCTGGCCATGCAGTACCCGATCGAGGTGCCCGGGGTGTCGGTGGCCAACTTCCTGCGCACGGCAAAGACCGCCCTCTCCGGCGAGGCCCCCGCCGTGCGCACCTGGGTGAAGGACGTCAACGCCGCTCTCGACAAGGTCGGCCTGGACGGCACCTTCGCTGCCCGCTCGCTGAACGAGGGCTTCTCCGGCGGCGAGAAGAAGCGCCACGAGATCGCCCAGCTGGAGTTGCTCAATCCGAAGTTCGCCATCCTGGACGAGACCGACTCCGGCTTGGACATCGACGCGCTGCGGATCGTCAGCGAAGGGGTGAATCGCTACGCCGCCAACGGTGACCGCGGCGTGCTGCTGATCACCCACTACACGCGGATCCTGAACTACATCAAGCCTGACTTCGTCCATGTCTTCGTCGACGGTCATATCGTCGAAGAGGGCGGCGCGGAGCTGGCCGAACGGCTGGAGATCGAAGGCTACGACCGCTTCGTCAAGGCCGCGAAGGCCAATGCCTGATACCACCGGCTACAACGTAGCCGCCATTCGCGAGGACTTCCCGATCCTGGCTCGCCAGGTCGGCGAGGTCCCGCTGGTGTACCTCGACTCGGCCAACACCTCGCAGAAGCCGGCCTCGGTGATCGAGGCGATGGACGCGCACTACCGCGACCACAACGCCAACGTCGCCCGGGCCATGCACACCCTGGGGGGTGAGGCGACCTCGGCGTTCGAAGGGGCGCGGGCCACGGTGGCCGCGTTCATCGGCGCTGCTGGCCCGCAGGAGATCGTGTTCACCAAGAACGCCTCCGAGGCGCTCAATCTGGCCGCCTACACCCTGGGCAGCCGGTTGCAGCCCGGCGACGAGATCGTGATCTCGGTGATGGAGCACCACTCCAACATCGTGCCGTGGCAGTTGGCCGCCGAGCGCACCGGTGCCGTCCTTCGGTGGTTCGACATCACCGATGACGGCCGTCTCGACCTGGAAAAGGCCGCCGCGGAGAACCTGATCAACGAGCGCACCAAGGTGGTCTCGATCACCGCGGTCTCCAATGTGTTGGGCACGGTGAACCCAGTGGCCGATATCGCTGCCCAAGCGCACGCCGTGGGCGCGGTGATGGTGGTGGACGCCGCCCAGGCCGTCCCGTACGCCGGGGTGAAGGTGGACGCGCTGGGTGCCGATCTGGTGGCCTTCACCGGCCATAAGATGCTCGGCCCGACCGGTATCGGCGTGCTGTGGGGGCGTTACGACCTGCTGGCCGGCTTGCCGCCCTTCCTCGGCGGTGGCGAAATGATCAATGTGGTCAAGCTCACCGGCTCGACCTATGCCACTCCGCCGCACCGCTTCGAGGCCGGAACGCCGCCGATCGCCGAAGCGGTCGGCTTGGGGGCGGCCATCGACTACCTCAACGCCATCGGGATCGAGAACATCGCCCTGCACGAGGAACGGATCACCGCTTATGCGCTGACTCGGATCGCTGCGGTGCCGGGCTTGAAGCTGCTGGGGCCGACCCGTCCGGTCGATCGCAGCGGGGCCATCTCGTTCACGCTCAGCACCGCCGACGGCGAGGAGATCCATCCGCACGACATCATGCAGCTGCTCGATTCCCGCGGGATCGCGGTGCGGGGCGGGCATCACTGCGCGCGTCCGTTGCACGAGCGGCTGGGGATCGTGGCCTCGACCCGGGCCTCGCTGTACCTCTACACCACCACCGCCGAGGTGGACGCGCTGGCCGATGGCCTGGTGTACGTGGCCGACTTCTTCGGAGGCAAGCGATGAGTGTGGAAGCGATGTACCAGGAGATCATCCTGGATCACTACAAGGCCAAGCATCATTCGGGCCTGCGCGAGCCGTACGGCGCCGAAGTGACCCATGTCAATCCCAGTTGTGGTGATGAGGTGGTGATGCGGGTGGCCCTGGACGGCGAGCGGATCACCGACGTGTCCTACTCCGGCGTGGGGTGCTCGATCTCGCAGGCGTCCACCTCGGTGATGACCGACCTGGTGATCGGCAAGACCGTGACCGAGGCGCTGAGTCTGCTGGACGACTTCACCGAGATGATGCACTCCCAGGGTCGCTATGAACCCGACGAGGAGCGGCTGGAGGATGCGGTGGCTTTCGTGGGGGTTTCCCAGTTTCCGGCGCGCGTGAAGTGCGCCCTGCTGGGCTGGTCGGCGTTCAAGGACGCGACCGCCCAGGCTTTGGCTGCAGAAGGGCAGGAGTGAGATGAGCGAGTCCGTGCGACCCTCCGATCTGGTCAACGACACTTTCCCTGGCGAGGTGCCCAACGCTCGCCCGTCCGAGGAGGACGTGTTGGAGGCGATGAAGGACGTCGTCGACCCCGAGTTGGGGGTCAATGTGGTCGACCTGGGCCTGGTCTACGGGGTGACCATCGACGTCGGCAACGACGCGGTGATCGACATGACCCTGACCTCGCCCACCTGCCCGCTGACCGACCAGATCGAGTACCACACCCAGCTGGCACTAGAGGGCCTGGTGAACTCGGTGTCGATCAACTGGGTGTGGCTGCCGCCGTGGACCCTGGAGATGATCACCGAGGATGGCCGCGAGCAGTTGCGGGCGATCGGCTACAACGTCTGAGTTGTCCCTTGCCCACCCCTCGGAAAAGTGATATCAATTTGCTATCAGTTTTTCAGAGGGAGTGATGGAGATGTCTGCAGTTGATTCCGTGCGAGACAGCATGGACGAGTCCGGGGTTGCGCCGCGGACTCCTGTCCAGGTGAAGATCGCCGAGCGTCCAGCGTGGGGCGTCAACGGGCTGTGGGCCGTGCTGGTGGTGGTGATCACCACGATGACGACGATCGCCGGCTTCGGACTGGCCGCACAGGCCGATGAGGCGGGAGCAAACCCGGCGGCCTTCGTTGGCCTGGGGGTGCTCTCGGTATTGGTGTTGAGCCTGGCCGTGACCGCGATTCGAGTAGTCAGCCCCGGCGAGACCGTCGTCCTGCGGCTGTTCGGCCGCTACGTCGGGACGGTGCGCGAGACCGGTCTGCGGGCCACCTTGCCGCTGGTCCTGCCCAAGCGGGTGTCGGTGCGGGTGCGCAACTTCGAGACCAACGAGTTGAAGGTGAATGACGCCGACGGCAATCCGGTGAACATCGCCGCCATCATCGTCTGGCAGGTCACGGACACCGCCAAGGCGGTGTTCGCGGTGGAGAACTACGACGGCTTCGTCCGGGTGCAGGCCGAGTCGGCGCTGCGGCATGTGGCCTCCACTCATCCTTACGACAACGCCGCGACCGGTGAGGAGACCCTGCGCGGCTCCACCGACGCCGTCGCAGCCGAACTGGCCGCCGAAGTTGGCGCGCGGATCGCGATCGCCGGCCTCGAAGTGGTCGAGGCTCGGATTTCGAGCCTGGCCTACGCCCCCGAGATCGCCCACGCGATGCTGCAGCGGCAGCAGGCTGCGGCCGTGATCGCGGCGCGGGAGAAGATCGTCGAAGGAGCGGTGAGCATGGTGCGCAGCGCGCTGCAGCAACTGGAGGACGAGCACGTGGTCGACATGGACGAAGAGCGCAAGGCCGCCATGGTGTCCAACCTGCTGGTCGTGTTGTGCGGCTCGGCGCAGGTCGCGCCCGTGGTGAACACCGGATCGCTGTACACCTGAGCCATGGCCGAAACGAGTGGAAGCGAAGCAGGACGGGAGCGTAAGTCCGTCCTGCTTCGCCTCGACCCTGCCGTTCATGAGGCGTTGACCCGGTGGGCCGCCGACGACCTGCGCTCGGTGAACGCCCACATCGAGTTGCTGCTCCGGCAAGCGCTCACCAAGGCCGGACGGGCGCCCAGTGACGCCGGTCCGCTGCCGCGCCGGGGACGTCCCCCCGGGTCGCCGCAAGGCTGATCGTCAGCCAGACCCTTTCGCAGGGACCAGCCAGGTGGGGGAGGCGCCGCAGGGACCCACGGTGGGAATGCGAGCGGTCGCGGCAGGATAACCTTGCCAGGCGATGTTGGTAGCCAAAGATGTTGAGGTACGGGCCGGTGCCCGGTTGTTGCTGTCCCCGGTTTCTTTTCAGGTCGCCGCCGGCGACAAGATCGGATTGGTCGGACGAAACGGCGCTGGCAAGACCACGTTGACCCGCATTCTGGCCGGGGAATCGTTGCCGGCCGGCGGCCAGATCACTCGCACCGGACAGATCGGCTATCTTCCGCAGGATCCGCGCACCGGCGATCCCGAGCAACTGGCGAAGGACCGGATCCTGTCCGCCCGCGGGCTGGATCAGATCCTGCGGCGGCTGTCCACCTATTCGATGGCCATGGCGACCGCCGAAGGTGAGGAGCAGGAGAAGGCGATGGCCTCCTACTCTCGCGCTGAGGCGGAGTTGGCTGCCGCCGGCGGTTACGCCGCCGAGTCCGAGGCGGCCCGGATCGCGGCCAACCTGGGCCTGCCTGATCGCGTGCTTTCCCAGCCGGTGCGCACCCTGTCCGGCGGTCAACGACGGCGGGTGGAGTTGGCCCGGATTCTGTTCTCTGGTGCCGACACTCTGCTGCTGGACGAGCCGACCAACCACCTGGATGCCGATTCGATCATCTGGCTGCGCGGGTACTTGCAGTCGTACTCCGGCGGGTTGGTCGTGATCTCCCACGACGTGGGGCTGTTGGAAGCGTGTGTCACCAAGGTCTTCCACCTCGACGCCAACCGTGCCGAGCTCGATCTGTACTCGATGGACTGGAAGCGCTACCTGTTGCAGCGCGAGACCGACGAGAAGCGCCGCAAGCGCGAACGGGCCAACGCCGAGCGCAAGGCCGAGACGCTGATGGCCCAAGCAGACAAGATGCGGGCCAAGGCCACTAAGGCCGTCGCCGCCCAGAACATGGCCAAGCGCGCCGAGAAGCTGCTGGCCGGGTTGGAGTCCGAGCGTGCCTCCGACCGGGTGGCGCGCATCCGGCTGCCGCAGCCAGCACCGTGCGGCAAGACGCCGCTGACGGCCAAGGAACTGAGCAAGGGGTACGGCTCGCTGGAAGTCTTCATCGACGTAGATCTGGCGATCGATCGGGGCTCCAAGGTGGTCGTTCTGGGTCTCAACGGCGCGGGGAAGACCACCTTGTTGAAGCTGCTGGGCGGCCTGGAATCACCCGACACCGGTCGGGTGATCCCCGGACACGGGTTGCGGCTGGGCTACTACGCGCAGGAGCACGAGACCCTGGACGTGTCGCGGACCGTCCTGGAAAACATGATGACCGCCTCCGATGACCTCAACGAGACCGAGATGCGCAAGATCCTGGGTTCGTTCCTGTTCACCGGCGACGATGTCGAGAAGCCTGCTCGCGTCCTGTCCGGTGGGGAGAAGACGCGGTTGGCGTTGGCGATGCTGGTGGTGAGCGCGGCCAACGTGCTGCTGCTCGACGAACCGACCAACAACCTCGACCCGGCATCGCGGGCCGAAGTGCTGGCCGCGATCCGCGACTACGCCGGCGCGGTGGTGCTGGTGACGCACGACGAGGGCGCGGTGACCGCGCTGAATCCCGATCGGGTGCTGCTGCTGCCTGACGGCGATGAGGATCTGTGGAACCCCGACTACCTCGACCTGGTCAGCCTGGCCTGATCGGCGTGGCCTGATCGCTCTGCCCTGATCGAGCTGGCCCGATCAGCCCTGGTCGTGAGCCAGTTGGGTGCCCGCCAGATATCCGCTGGCAAGGGTGAACGCTACGGCTCGGACGGAATCCTCGCTCGGCAGGAACTCCGGGTGATGCAGGCCGATCTCTTGGCGGGCCAGGGCATCGGAGCGATGCCGCAAGCGCACCGTCGGATCCTGATGGACGCCGACGAAGGCCATCATGATCGGCGCGATCGTGGTGTAGTGCGAGAAATCGTCGGCCCCGCACGAGCGGAACGGCTCGTGGGCCAGCGGCAGCCCCAGGTGGCCGATCAGCGAATCGGTGTACCGCACCAGTCGGCGATCGTTGAACAGGACCGGATCGCCGATGGTGATGATCACCTCGGCGTGGGCACCGCGTGCGGCGGCGGTGTGCTCGGCGAGTTGCCGGATGGCCTGCTGCAGGTGACTGCGGTCGGCCTCGTCCATGGTCCGGATGACGCCCTCCATTCGGGCGGTCGCCGGAATGATGTTCGCTGCGGTGCCGGCCTCCAGCCGTCCGACCGAGATCAGCGCCGGGTGCAGCGGGTCGATGGTGCGTCCGATCAGTTCCTGCAGCCCGGTGATGATCGCTGCGGCGACCGGCACCGGGTCGATGGTCACGTGCGGGTAGGCGCCGTGGCCGGGATGGCCGTGGATGATGATCTCGAACCGGTCGGCGGCCGCATTCACCGCACCTGGGCCGGTGCTGATCACCCCGGGTGCGACCCGCGGCTGGACGTGCGCACCGATGACCGCCACGACGTCTTCTGCATCGAGCACGCCGGAACTGATCACCGACTCCGCCCCGCACGGCTGCACTTCCTCGCGGGGCTGGAACAGCCCGATCAGGCCGACGGGAAGCTCGACGGATCGAGCTGCCTCCAGCAGCGACCACAGCGCGGCCAGATGGACGTCGTGGCCGCACGCGTGCATGGCTCCGTCGGCGGCGGCCCAACTCACTCCGGTCTGCTCGGTGAGCGGGAGCGCGTCCAGTTCGCTGCGGACGACGACCGCTGGTCCCGGCGGCCCGAGGCGGACGAAGAAGCCGGTGTCGGCGACCCGGGTGGCCTTCAATCCCGGCAGCGCGCGGCGCAGCCGATCGGCGGTGGGACGCTCGGCCCCGCTGAGATCGGGATGGCGATGCAACTCCCGCCGCAGCGCCTGGGCATGGGTCAGCTGGTGGTCGATCTTGCCGGTGAGCTCGGCCAGGAGCTGCGCGGCAGCGCGATCCGGCCAGGTTGTCATGGCCTCATCTTCCCACCACTACCGGTTCCGCACCGCCGGCACCTGCCGATGTCCCCAGGCAGTGGTGGGCAACGGCGGGCTCAGTGCGAGGCACGGCCTCGGCGACGAGCGATCAACCCGCCGACGATGCACGCCAGCGAAATGGTGGCGGTGATCGCGACCGTGGGGGCGAAGCCCAGCGATTGGATGGCCTCCCAGAGTCGGCCACCGCGGGTGTTCGAGACCGGGACGGTGACGAGTTGGTCCCACGCGCCTGGAATCAGCATGGCGCCGGTGATGATCGCGAACATCACCCCGAGCAGGACGAATACCAGCCAGGGATTGGACTTCGCGGGGGCGTGGGTGCGCGGTGAAGCGTCCTGGGACATGTGAGATCTCCTTGATCAGACCGATTCGGACGCCAGTGCAGATTCAACCGGACAACGCCGGTGAGGCGCGACCTCGTTCCACTCGGTGGACGGCTACGGCAGCGGCTGGAAGACCTGGACGGTGACGTCGATGGTGATCGTGGACGCCGCGACCGAGGTCGGCACTTGATGGAAGGCATTGGGCCCCATGGCGATCAGGTCGCGGGCGAGGGCTTCGCTCACCGGAAGGCGGTACTTCACCACCCGGGTGTCGATCAGGTCGAAGAACTCCGCGGCGGCCGCCGCAACCTGCTCGGCCTTGCCGGTGGGCACGTCCAACAGGCCGTAGGCGTCGCGCAGCCCCACCAGATGCCCCGCACGCGGAGTGACCGCGATGAAGCGTCCGTCGGTGCGCAGGATGCGGGCGAACTCGGGCAGATTCCGGGGCGCGAACACTGCCAACACCACCTCCACCGCACGGTCGCGCACCGGGAGGGGTTTCCACACATCAGCGACGATCGCCGCGATCCGCGGGTCGGTGCGCAGGCAGTGGCGGGCGGCAGCCTTGGACACGTCGAGCCCCAGGCCGATGCTGTCGCTCGCCGACCCCAACGCGGCCGACAGGTAGTGACCGGTTCCGGATCCGGCCTCCATGACCCGCCGGCGTCCCTCGGTCAGGCTGCTCAGCAAGGTGGTCACCGGCTCGAACACCCCGGCGGCATGGACGCGCGCGCGGGCGTCCAACATGTCGGCGGTGTCGGCATTGGCCGGCTCAGCGGCGCCCAGAAGGTTCACATAGCCCTGGCGGGCGACGTCGTAGCTGTGGCCTCCCGAGCAGCGCAGAGCGCCGTCGCCGAAGAACAACGAGTCCCGGCACACCGGGCACGCCAACAACGTGGCCGCTTCCTGAAGCCTCACGATGCCACGAAGTCCAGGCCCGAGCCGTCCGGGGCGGACAAGGTCAAGGTGTTGGCGGAGATGGTCCAGGAGGCGAGTGTGGTCAGGCTGCCGAGAACGGCCGCCTCCTGAGCTGACCATTCGGGCGACGGGCAGGCCATCTTGGTCGAGTGGGGCGCGCCGAAACTGATCCGATCGCCGCTCACGGTGAGGTCGCCGCCGAAGGTGTTGCAGGCCTTTCCGGTGTAGCGGTTCTGAGCGAGGGTGACAGTGACGCTGCTGCCGTTCACTACTGACGTGGCCGAGGTGGCGGATCGAATGGTGGTCAACGTCCAGGTGGTGCCGATCAGGGCCCGGGGTGAGGGCGTGGGGGTCGGAGCCAGGCTCAGCAGGCTCTGGCCCGCGGAGTTGAGTAGTTCGACACCGTTGGGGGTGGCTCGGGCCGAGGCGACCTCGGGCAGGACGGCCAGGAACTTCGCCTCCTGGGCCATCACCCGCTCATCGAGGCAGGCCATCGCGGTGACCACCGCTGGCCCGAGCCGCACTGAGGTGCCGGCGATGGTGGCGTCCCCGCCGTAGGAGTTGCAGCCGGTGGTGCCGCTGTAGCGGCCGGCACCGAAACTCAGGGTGGGACGCGTGTCGCTGAGCGTGGCGGAGGCTGTGATCGCGGTGACGACCCAGGCGGTGCCGTTCAGCTCGGGTGCGGATGGCGGTGGGGTGGCTGCGCAGCCGGCGGTGACCGCCAGCAGCATGGCCAACGTCAGGGTCACGCGTCTCATCGGGGGTTCTCCGTCCTTGCCGCGCTGTGGCCGGTGGCGAGTGGCCACGATGCGCTCGCCGAGCCAGCAGCCTCACCACCTATTGAAGCGCACCTGACCTGATCGGAGGCTCCGAACACCCAGAAGAAGAACTGACCAGCGGTGGGGCAGGAGTGAGCCGGACGCCGAGGTCCGCTACCCTTCGCTGCGTGACTGAAACCAAGACCGCGACGCCGCGCAGCGTTCTGGTGACCGGGGCGAGTCGGGGGATCGGTGCCGCGATCGCCGCTGATTTCGCCGCCGCCGGCCACCGAGTGGCCGGCCTGTCCACCACCGGCGCCGCCCCCGAGGGAGTGCTCGGGATTGCGACCGACATCACCGATCCGCAGGCGGTCGAGGCCGCCTTCGCTGAAGCTGAGGCCGCCCACGGTCCGATCGAGGTGTTGGTGGCCAACGCCGGGATCACCAAGGACACCTTGATCCTGCGAATGAGCGAAGAGGACTTCGCCCAGGTGATCGAGGTCAATCTGGCCGGCGCCTTCCGTTGTGCCAAGCGCGCGGCCAAGTCGATGATCCGGGGCCGCTTCGGCCGGATCATCTTCATCGGCTCGGTGGTGGGCCTGTACGGCTCGGCCGGCCAGGTGAACTAC
>JAJTBJ010000294.1 GCA_021286985.1 Propionibacteriales bacterium
CCCGATCGATCCGCGAGAAGGCGTAGATGCCCGCCTCGCTGCTCGAATAGCGATGCTGCTGGGCACCGTTGCGCAGCGCCGGATGCTGCTTGGTCAGCGCCGACAACTCAGTGATCGTGCGATACATCGCCGAATCGGGGTTGTAGTTGTCGACCGCGTGGGTGCTGTCGGTGCCCAGCAGATTGTCGTCTAGATACTCGGGCACCTTGCTGGCGAACAGCGTCTGACGGGCCAGTTGGTCTCCGCCAGAACCGGTGAAGCCCTGCTCGTCGCCGTAGTAGATCACCGGATTGCCGCGCGAGAAGTACATCAACTCGTGCGCCAGTCGGTCGCGAGCCACCAACTCCGATTCGCTGGCACCGGCGTTGTCGGCGGTGACGAAATAGCCGATCCGTCCCATGTCGTGATTCCCGAGGAAGGTGGGCTGCTGGTAGACGTTCGAGTCGGCATCGGTGTACCAGTCGTCGCCCTCGAACAGCGTCTTCAGCCCGGACGTCGCCTCGCTCTTCGACGCGAAGTTGCGGGCGGCGTCCTGGAACGGGAAGTCCAGCACGGCCTGCATCTTGTCGCGCGTGGAGTAGGTCGACGTGAACGGACGGCTCAGGTCGTACACCTCGCCGAACATGAAGAACTCCGACTTGCCGTGGGCCTTGGCGTAGGCCAGCACCTTCGGACCGAACTTCTGCCAGAACGCGTCGTCGACATGCTTCATGGTGTCGATCCGGAACCCGTCGATCCCCATCTGGCTGATCCAGGTCTGGTAGATGTCGATCATTCCGTTGACGACCTTCGGATTCTCGGTGAACAGATCGTCCAGCCCGAAGAAGTCGCCGTAGGCGGAGTCCTCACCGGTAAACGTGGTGTTGCCCCGGTTGTGATACAGCGTGGTGTCGTTCAACCAGGCCGGAACCTTGAGGTTCTCCTCGCCCGGATCGAGCACCGGGGTGTAGGGGAAGGACGTCAGCGGATCGAGTGCGGGGAAGGAGTTCGTGCCCGCGTAGTCGCGATCATCGAAGGCCTTGCCGGACGCGGTCTTGTACGCGCCGCCCGGGGCGTCCTTCGGGACGTACGCGGTGCGCGCGCCCTGGGTGTAGCCGATCACGTCGGCGGTGTGGTTGGTGATGATGTCGAAGTAGACCTTCATGCCCCGGGTGTGCGCCGCGTCGACCAGCTTCTTCAGCTCGGCGTTGGTGCCCAGGTGCGGATCGATCTGGGTGAAGTCGGTGATCCAGTAGCCGTGGTAGCCGGCCGATGGCCCGTCCTCCAGCTGGACGGCTTTGTTCTTGAAGCTGGGCGTCAGCCAGATCGACGTGGTGCCCAGGCCCTTGATGTAGTCGATCTTGTCGAGCAGGCCGGCCAGATCGCCACCGTTGTAGAAGCCCTTGTTGGTGGGATCGAACCCGTGGTCGTTGACTCCGCCGGGGATGCCGCCGGTGTCGTTGCTGGTGTCGCCGTTTGCGAACCGATCGGCCATCACGAAGTAGAAGTTCTCATTGGTGACCGGGGCGCGTAGCGAGTGCTGCGCGACGAATCGGCCCGAGCTGTGGGCCTTCTCCGAGCCCTTGCCCGTGGTCGGCATTGGTGACGGGCTGGGCTGCTTGGCCTGGGCTGCGGAGGCAAACGGGACGGTGGCTGACACGGCGATCAGTCCTGAAATAAGGCACGTGGAGATGGTCTGACGCAAGGACATATCGACTCCTCGTCATTGGGGGTGAACCCATCGAAACCCCGACCGCGTGATGGAGTCAAGGGTCGCCAATCGCGTCGAGCCCGTACGGCGCCCCCTTCTGGAGCGTCGCGCCGGTGCGATGGAGGGCGTCAGCTGGCCTGGCAGAAGGCCTTGTGGCGTCAGGTTTTGCGCGACCTGTCTTGCCATGGGCGGGCGGTTGGTTTCGACACGCTCGCTTCGCTCGCTGCTCAACCAGCGCTTTTTGTTGGTTGAGCTTGGCCTGTCCTGAGCTTGTCGAGGGGTGGTTTCGACGCGCTCGCTTCGCTCGCTGCTCA
>JAJTBJ010000022.1 GCA_021286985.1 Propionibacteriales bacterium
CACGTCCATGGCGGCGCCACATGTCGCAGGCGTGGCTGCACTGTTGAAGTCCCTGAACAGGGATCTCGCCCCCGCCGCCATCGACACCTACCTCCGTGGCACCGCCACCCCGCTGGCTGACGGTTGCCCGACCGGCACCTGCGGCTCCGGCATCGTGAACGCCGGCGCAGCGGTGGCCGCAGCAGTGAAGGCAGGTGTCGGTACCAACAGCGGGAGCAGCCCCACGGTCACCCCGCCCCTGAGCACCTACCCGTCCACCACGGCGTCGGTCTCCTGGCCGGGAACGGCGCGCGTGGGCCAGGTGTTCGGGGTCACCAGCGCGACCGCCCACTACGGAGCGACTTATCAGTGGTACCGCCGCTGGTACACCACCAAGCACGGCAAGAAGTATTGGCACCAGGCAGCGATCTCCGGCGCCACCGGCAGCAGCTACGCCGCCACCCGCACCGACTACGGAAAGTACCTGTGGGTCACGGTCACCAACCTCGACCACAGCGTGAAGTCCAGCAGCCGCAGCGGCAAGATCACCACCGGCAACCTCCGGGTCGTCAACGCCCCCTGGATCAGCGGCACCCTGACCGTCGGCAACAAGCTGACGGCCCACAAGCCGGTCTGGTCGGACTCGGTGTCGTCGACGAAGTACCAGTGGTACCGAAACGGCAAGAAGATCAGCCACGCCACCAAGTCGACCTACAAGCTGACCAAGTCCGACCGCGGCAAGCGGATCACCGTCAAGGTGAGCGTGACGGCGAAGTACTACAAGGCGACGTCGGCCAAGTCCGCGGCCGTCACGGTCGCCCGGTAATTCGCCTCGGACGGAGACCTCCCCTGACGTCTTCTTGGGCGCCACCGCGTCCACGGCGGTCCTCCGGGAGCGGACTTACCGCGACCCGCACAGCGACGTAACCTGAAATCCCCTCCCGAAGGCGACCCGCTGCCATGAATCGTCTCCTGATGGCCCTCGGCGCACTGGTCAGTGCCATCGCCGTGTCGACCGTGCCCACCGCCCTCCCCGCGCAGGCCGTCCCCATCGCGGCGACCGTGCCCGGCCAGACCCTGCGCACGCTCGCCGCCACCACCGCCGCCTGTACCTCGACGCCCTTCGCCTCCCGGGCGGCAGCCAAGACCTGGTATCGCATCCCCGCGATTGTCCGCACCGGAAGCGGCGCCATCGTCGCCTTCGCCGAACGACGCGACAATGACTCCACCACCGACCGCGGCAACTACGACATCGTCGCCCGCACCTCGACCGATCGCGGCTGTACCTGGGGGCCGCTCACCGTGGTCGCCGACCTCGGCTCCAACCACCTGTCCAGCCCGGTCCCGCTGTGGGATCCGACGACCTCCTCGCTGCTGCTGTTCAGCTCGCTACGCGACACCCACGACGTGTACCAAGGCCTCTATCTCCAACGCAGCAGCGACGACGGAGCCACCTGGACTCCCCTGGCCGATGGCCGAGTGCGCGTCACCAACCCCGCCCGCTGGAAGGGCGGACTCCAAGGGCCGGGACACGGCCTGGTCCTGACCCACGGCCCCGCGGCCGGCCGGCTGATCTTCGCCATGGGCTACAAGAAGTCCGGCCACTACGGCACCTACGCGTTGTACAGCGACGACGGCGGCGTCAGTTGGCAGGTGGGCTTCGATCGGGCCGCGCCGGGCAAGCTGCAACTCATCGAGGGCACCATCGCCGAACTCCCCGACGGTCGCCTCCTGGTCAGCTACCGCGACAAGCGCAAGACCAAGCCCGGCACCAACCGGGTGTTCGCCATCTCCACCGACGCCGGCGCCACCCTCTCGACGTACCGGACGCGCCCCGGAGTGAAGACCATGGCCGTCGAAGCCAGCCTGTTGCAGACCAGCGGCGGCCCGCTGCTGCTGTCGGCCCCGTCGTTCATCAAGACCAAGAACCTCAGCATTCGCAAAGACATGCGCATCTTCATCAGCACCAACGGCGGCAGTTCCTGGCGCAAGGGGCCGCTGATCGGCGGCAAGGCGCGACCGTCGGCCTACTCCGATCTGGTCGAACTGGACGCCGCCAGCGTGGGCCTGCTGTACGAGACCGGAAAGCGCAGTTGGCGCGAGCGAATCGCCTTCGTTCAGGTGCCCCGCAGCGCGTTGGGCTGAGCTCTCGGCCGCCGCGGCCACGTTTCGCGTTCGCTGTGCCGCCAGCCGGCGCCCGCGATCAGGAGCACACTAGTGCGGTGCCTGAACAACTCGTGCCCGCCACCACCCACGCGGCGGCGGGCTATCAGCGCATGCTGGTCGCCTTGATGTTCGGCGGCCTGGCCAACTTTTCGCTGCTGTACTTCGTCCAGCCCCTGCTGCCACTGCTGGTCAGCCAATACGACGTCACCCCTGCGGAGTCGGCGCACGCCCTGTCGATCACCACCGCTGCGCTCACCATCGGGTTGCTGATGGCCGGCTCCCTGGCCGACCGGTTCGGACGGGTCCAGGTGATGCGCGCCTCGCTGGTGGCCTCCGGCATTCTCGGACTGGCGGCGGCCTTCGCTCCGACCTGGCCGGCGCTGCTGGTCGTCCGAGCGCTGGTCGGGGTCACCTTGGCCTGGTTCCCCGCGGCCGCCCTGGCCTACCTACGAGAAGCAGTGCCGCGAGAGTCCCACGGCCACGCCAACGCCGCCTACATCGCCGGCACGGCCGTCGGCGGGGCGGTCGGACGGCTGCTGCCCGGCCCGCTGGCCGCCCTCGGCGGCTGGACGGTGACCGCCACCGCAATGAGCCTGCTCACCCTGATCAGCGGCCTGGTGCTGTGGGCGCTGCTGCCAGTGCCGTCGGATTGGCGGCCGCAGCGAGCCGAGCTGCGCCACGTCCTGCTCGGCACCGTACTGGCGCCGTCCGATGCCGTGGTGGCCTGGCTGTGCGTGGCCGGCTTCGCCAGCATGGGGGCCTTCGTGGCCATCTACAACGCGGCCGCCTTCCAGCTGCAGGCCCCACCGTTCAGCCTCGGCCACGCCGCCGGCTGGGTGTACTTCGCCTACCCTCTGGGCATCGCGGCCCCCTACCTGCTGCGTCGCCTCGCCCAACGCCGCGGACGAGGCGTGGCCACCCTGATCGGCGCTGCCGGACTGCCGATCGCCGTCTTGCTGACCCCGCTGCCGTCGGTGTTCGGCATGTTCATCGCCCTCGGACTACTCACCTTCGCCTTCCTGGGCACCCACTCGCTGCTCAGCGGCTGGGTGGTCGACCGGGCAGCGCGCCGCCACCGCGGCACCGCGCAGGCGTCCAGCGCCTACCTGCTGGCCTACTACCTGGGCAGCACCATCGCCGGTGCGGCAGCCACCTGGCTGTGGCAGGTCGCCGGCTGGAACGCCGTCGAGATCCTCGGGCTGGCGCTCACCGGCGTCACCATCACTGCGATCGCCATCGCCGCCTCCGCCGACCGCGCTCCCCAAACCCCCACCGACGCCCAGCCCACCCACGTCTAACCGCTCGCCAGCGGCGAGCCGGAAACCGATGCCGGTTACGCTGTCTGTTGGACGCCGTGGGGGACAACGGCGGGGAAGGACGCCGTGGAGTTCGCGGTCCACGCAACCGGCTTGGTCAAGACCTATGGCGAACTGCGCGCGGTCGACGGCGTCGACCTGCAGATCCCGCAAGGCAGCTTCTACGGCATCGCCGGACCCAACGGCGCCGGCAAATCCACCACCCTGCGGATGCTCACCGGTCTGCTCCAACCCGACGCGGGCAACGCCGACGTCGGCGGGGTGACTGTCTGGCCCAACCCGCTGAAGGCCAAATCACTGCTCGGCTTCGTGCCGGACAACCCGGTGCTGTTCGAACGCCTCACCGCGCCGGAGATGCTGCAGTACGCCGGCATGCTGCGCGGCATGAACCCGGCCGTCATCGCCGAGCGCGCCACCGAACTGCTCCACGTCCTCGACCTGGAGGACGGCCGCGACCGGCTCATTGCCGACTTCTCCCTGGGCATGCTCAAGCGGATCGGCCTGGGCGTCGCTCTGCTGCACAATCCGCGGGTGATCGTGCTGGACGAGCCGTTCGGCGCGCTCGACCCGGTCAACGCCCAAGTGATCGAAGACCTGCTGCAACGCTTCCGGGCCGGCGGCGGCACCGTGGTCTTCGCCAGCCACGTGATGGACGTCGTCCAGCGGCTCTGCGACCGGGTGGTGGTGATCGCTCAAGGCCGGGTGGTGGCCGAAGGGACCGTCGACGAGATCGCCCAAGGACGCAACCTGCAGGACGCCTTCGTCGATCTGGTCGGTGGTCGGGACTTGGCAGAAGGTGAGCTGACGTGGCTCTCATCCTGGTCCGACTGAGGCTGCTGATCGCCGCCCGGGCGCGCGGCGGCAGTTCCGGCGCGGGGGCCTATTACGTGACCAGTTGGGTGGTCGGCGGGGTCTTCGGCCTGATCGCGGGTGCGGCCACCGCGGTCTTCGGCACCGACCCGGGCTTCGGCGACGTCCTGCTGCTCGGATCGTTCATCACCGTCTCGGTGCCCTGGCTGATGGGTCCGATCCTCGAGCCGACCCTGGCCGACGGCACCGTCGACCCCCGCCGGTTGGAGCAGTTCCCCCTGACCGCCTGGCAGCAGGTGATCGGCTTGCTGTCTGGTGCCCTGATCGCGCCCACGGCCACCTTCACCATGCTCTTCGCCGCCGGACCGGTGGCCTCCCTGGGCCACACTCCCCTGGCCCGCATCCTTGCTCTGATCAGCGCAATCGGCTTCACCGTGATGTGCGTGGCCGTGTCCCGCTCGGCACAGTCGCTGCTGTCGGAGTCGCTGCGCTCGCGTCGCGGCCGAGACATTGCCGCGCTGGCCGCGGCAATGATGGTGCTGGCGCTCTACGCGGTGGCCATGCAACTGCGCACCACCATCGCCTCGGTCAACAGCCAGCTCGCCGGACCGCTGGGCGCCGTCGCCAGTTGGACGCCGCCGGGCGCTGCCGCACACGCGATCATCGACGCCCGCGACGGCAACTGGCCGGACTATCTGGCCCGCATGACGGTCGTGGTGGCCACCATCGTGGCCGCCATCGCGGTGTGGGCGTGGTCGCTGCGACGCCGAGTGCGCGGCGACAACTCCAGCCTGGCCCGGGGCTATCGCCGCAGCGTTACCGAAGCCCTGCCGCTGGTTCCGCGCGGACTGGCCGCACTGCCGTCCAGCCCACGGACGGCGGCGATCTCCCAACAGTGGCGCTACTTCTTCTTCCGCTCCCCCAAGGCCATTCAGACCCTGATCATCCCGCCGGTGATGGGCGTGATGGTGGCCCATTCGACCTTCACCGGGGCCGGCCTGGCCGGCCAGACCGCCGCCTTCGCCGCCCTGGCCGTCGTCGTCGGCAGCTTCAATGTGTTCGGCTACGACGGGCCGGGCGCCCGCTACCTGGTCGCCTCCGGCGCACCGATGTCGACCGTCCTGGTCGGCAAGGTGACCGCACCGCTGCTCTACCTGGTGCCGCTACTGGTCGGCTTCACCGTGGTTGAGGGCGTGATCCAGAACCGCCTCGACGAAGTGGGCCTGGGGATCCTCGCCGGGCTCGGCGTCATCGTCACCGGGGTGGGCATCGGCGCGATGTCGAGCATCCTCAACCCCAACGACCAATCGCGGGTGGGCGTCCACCGCCAAGGCATGTTCTTGAAGATCTTCGCCTGGTTCAGCGGCTTCTTCTTCGTGGTGGCCGTGGGCGCGGCCGGGTGGATCCTGCTGACCGAGGCGATGGACGCCACTGCCGCAGCCGCGGTGATGCTGGCCCTGGCCTGCGGACTGGCCGCGATGCTGATCACGGTCGCCGCCCGCCGGGTCGACCGCGACCCCTTCGATCTGCTGGTCCGACTGGCGCCTGCGGAGTACTAGGCGGGCAGCGGCCCGGCAACCACCTGACGCAACCGGGCCAACCCCCGCAACTCCAACCGCCGCGCGGTGCTCGGGCTCATCCGGAGCCGACCGGCGACCGCCGCCAGACTCAGCTGCTCTGCCCCGCCGAGCCCGTACCGCAGGGACAGCACGTCGGCCTCCGCTGCGGGCACCCGGTCGAGCAGTTCCCGCACCTCGGCGGCGACCATCCTGCGATCGACCGGGGTGGCCGCCTCGTCGACGAGACCCCGGTCGTCCACCGTCTCCAAGGGCACCGGACGTCGGTGGCTGAGCACCGAACGCACCCACGCGGTCGGCAGCTCGGCCTCGGCCGCCACCTCTTTGGCGCCGACCTCGCGGCGATACTCCTGGTCAAGGCGGCTCAACTGGCCACGCAGCCGCCACAGTTGCACAGCCCGGCTGGTCGGCAGCGACAACTCCCCGAACCGCGTCGCGGCGACGTCGTGCAGGTGGCGACGGATCCGAGGAAGGGCGTAGGTACTGAATCGACCCCGCTCAGGGTCGAACCGCTGCATCGCGCCGGCCAGCGCCACGCAGCCCTCCTGGAACAACTCCTCGGCCGACAGCCGGGCGCGGGCAGCCTCCGCGCCGGCCAGCATCCACACCAGCCGGACGTTCGCCAGCCAGAAGTGCTCCCACGCGTGGCGTCCCTCGGTGGCCAGCGCATTGAGTTCGGCCATCGACGCCACCACCGGGCGATCTCCGGTGGCCAGCAAATGCTCGGCCAGGATCCCGGCCTCGATCGTCCGCGCCAGTCGGCGCTCTTGGTCTGCGCTCAGCAGTTCAACTTCGTCCATGCCCCGAGCCTGGCCCGCGTGCGGACGTCCGGGGTGCTCAGCCGAGGCGGTGTGGAGGGCAACAATCGGACAACATCGATCGCGCCGATCGGCTCACAGCCCCGACCTCACAACCCAGGGCCGGTGACGATCGTCAACAGCTCGCGGCGCTGCGCCTCCAGCCCGACCAGCCGGGCGAACAAGGTGTTGTACGCCTTGGCATCGGCGGTCGGATCGGTGCGCTGCAGCTTCGACTTCAGTTCGGCGATCTGCCGGGCCAGCGTCTGCACGCGCAGCAGCGCGGTGTACTCCGCGGCATAGGCGGGAGTCGGCTCGCGCAGCACCGGTTCGACCACCAGGGTGATCACCAACTGCTCCAACACCGGGTCAGGATTGGCGGCCACCACCCGCTGTGGCCAACTGTCAGCGCCATCGGCCGCGCTGAGCACCGAGGCGAACAGAGTGGCATACGCCGGGTCGGTGAAGTCCTCGGGCTGCAGCTGGTTCCAGTCCTCGCCGAAGATCTCCGGCGAGCGCAAGATCAGCCGCAGCGTGGCCCGTTCGGCCTCCAGCCGACGATCGTTCGGCGAGGGCGGACGCAGCGCAGTGCGCACCGGCTCGACCTCATCGGGCACCGGCGCGGTCGACTCGGCAGCAGCCGGACGACGGGCCTGGGCCGCCTTCACTTCGCGGCGCACCTCCTCGGGGTCCATCCCGATCAGCTTCGCCAACTCCCGCACATAGCCGAGCACCAGACTGGCGTCTCGAATGCTGCTCACCAGCGGCGCAGCCGCGCGAACGGCAGCCAGGCGTCCATCAGCCCGATCGAGGTCGTAGCCGGCGATCACATTGCGCATCACGAAGCGGTACAGCGGCTCCCGCCGGGCCACCAGGTCGCGGACGGCGGCCTCCCCCTGCTCGGTGCGCAGATCGCACGGGTCCAGCCCGCCCGGCGCGACGGCCACGTAGGTCTGCGAGCCGAAATGATGATCACCCTTGAACACCTTCAGCGCTGCGGCTTGGCCGGCGGCGTCCCCGTCGAAGGTGAAGATGACCTCGCCGCCACTGACATCGCCGGTGCCCAGCAGTCGGGCCAGCAGCCGGGCGTGCTCGTCGCCGAAAGCAGTGCCACAGGAGGCCACGGCGGTGTCCACCCCGGACAGGTGGCAAGCCATCACGTCGGTGTAGCCCTCGACGATCACCACCTGGTTCTTCTTGGCGATGTTCACCCGGGCCAGGTCGAGCCCGTACAGCACCTGGGACTTCTTGTAGACGGGCGTCTCGGGGGTGTTGATGTACTTGGCCGGCATCCGGTCGTCATCGAAGATCTTGCGCGCCCCGAAGCCGAGCACGGAGGCGCCGGCGTCCCGAATCGGCCACAACACCCGGCCTTGGAAGAAGTCCCAGCCCTGCTCGCGAATCAGTCCGGCCTTGACCAGTTCGGCATCGTTGAAGCCGCGGCCGCGCAAGTGATCTCGCAGTTCGTGACCGCCGGTGGGCGCAAACCCGATGCCGAAGCGGAGCGCCGCATCACGGTCGAAGCCACGACCGTCCAGGAACTGGCGTCCGGGCAGCCCGGCGCCACTCATCAGTTGCTCGGAGAAGAATTCCGCGGCCGCCTTGTTGGCCTCCAGCACTCGCAGCCGCAGCCCCGGCTCGGTGCGCTGGCCGCCGGTGTCGGAATAGCGCAACTGCACCCCGGCCTTGTCGGCCAGGTATTCGACGGCCTCGGTGAAGGTGACGTTGTTGATCTTCTGAACGAAGTCGAAGACGTCCCCGCCCTCACCACACCCGAAGCAGTGGTAGTAACCCCGGGCCGGAGTGACATGGAACGACGGAGTCTTCTCTTCGTGGAACGGGCACAGGCCGGTCAGCGAACCGCCACCGCCGCGCCGCAGGGTGACGTGGGCGCCGACCACATCCTCGATCCGCGACCGCTCCCGGACGGTCTGCAGATCCTCGGGATTGATCATGCCTGCCACGGCCGAAGTCTAGGCCCTACTCAGGCGCCGCGCCCGATGCCCTTCGGCAATCGGTCCGGATCCCAGTCCAGCAGAGCGATCGCGGTTTCGAAGGCGAACCGATCGGTCATCCCGCCGACGTAGGTGACTGCGGCCCGCACCCGATCGGCCTCGGTCTGTGGGTCGCGCTCGACATCGTCGGGCAGGCTCCCGGGACGGGCCACGAACTCCTCCACCAAGGCCCGCAGCACCTCGATCACCGCCACCGACTGGGCCAGCGATTCAGGCCGGGTGTAGATGCGCTCGTAGTTGAAGGCCCGCAGCCCGGCCAGCGCTGCCGCGGCGTCCGGAGGCATGCCCACCGTGCCGGTCGCAGAGGTGGCCTCAATCACCGCCTGGACGAAGGTGCCCAGCTGGGCGCGGCGGGTGCGTCCGGCGACCTCGGCGATGGCCGAGGGCAGATCAGCCAGGTCGACGATGCCTGCCGCCGCCGCGTCCTCCAAGTCGTGGGCGCAGTAGGCGATCCGGTCGGCCCAGCTGACGATCTCGCCCTCGACGGTGGCGGGGGTGGGCCGCGACCAGGAGTGGTTGCGGATGCCGTCCAGCGTTTCGGCGCACAGGTTCAGCGGTGTCAGCACCACGTCCGCCCCCCACGGGCCATGGTCGTAGCCCTCGTCGAGGAAGGCGTCGAAAGCGTCCTCCGAGGCGTGCCCGCCCGGTCCGTGGCCGCAGTCGTGACCCAACGCGATCGCATCGGCCAGCGCGACGTTCACCCCCAACCCGCGAGCGATCGACGTGGCCACCTGGGCCACCTCCAGGGCGTGGGTCAGCCGGGTGCGCTGATGGTCACTGGGAAACACCACCACCTGGGTCTTTCCGGCCAATCGGCGAAATGCGGTGGAATGCACGATCCGATCGCGGTCTCGCTCAAAACACGTGCGTTCGATATCCGGCTCTTCTTCACGGGCACGCTGCCCCGCACCCAGAGCAAGGGTGGAGCCCGGGCGCAGGTGCTCGGCCTCCCAGGCTTCACGCTGCTCCCTCAGCACCGCAGGGGACGGGGTGAGGACCCGCCCCGCCTCCGCGTGCGCCCGGACCACACCGTCGACGGTGTGCCCGGCCATAGTCGTGGCCCATGCCTTGGCGCGGGGTTGCAGATCAGCCATGCCCCCATCTTCGCAGGAGTGACCTCCGCCGTTCACCGGGTGGCGCCGCCGTAAACGCCCACTATTGCCGCGGCGGCCGATTCGGCACCGGAATCGGGCAGGCACAAAGGGAGTGACTCATCCCGCTTGTTGCCGTAAGTCATTACAAAGTCGGGCTTAATCTGGATCCATGGCACTCTTCGACGCTCATCTCGGGGGGCATAACTCCCTGGGGCGGTCGGCGTCGTCCCCGGTTCCGCCGCCGACGCCTCCGCCACGACGCCACCGTCCCGACGCGGTCCCACAACCCACGCCGTTCTCCGCCTACTCCGGGCTCAGCCCGACACCGGTCGAGACTGTCGCACCACGCCCGACGCCGCGTTCATCGTCCCCCTACGGACGCCACCGTGGCAGCAAGAGTCCCGGCTTGGGCATGACCGCGCTCGCCCTGACCGTCGGTGCCAACCTGACGATGGCGCTCGGCTTCCTGCCGATGATGCCGCTGATGCGTGAGGCCGTCGCCCTGGCACGCCAGGGGGTGCGGGTGACTCCCGCCTGGTTGGCCAACACCCCGATCGATCCCACCCTCAACCTGCTGCTCACCGGCGCCTCGTGGGCCGGACTGATCGCCTTCGTGATGGGAATCGTGGCTGCGGTGACCAACCGTGGGCGGGGCATGGGGGTTCTGGCCATCGTGTTGTCGATCATCGGCCCCGTGTTGGTCATGCTCTTCTGGATTCTTCTCGCCACCGCCAACTAAAACCCGTCGGCAGGCCGGGTCGAACAGACCCTCGACAAACCAGTCGTCAGGAATAGGGTGGGGGCCATGTCGGATCCCTACGCTCAGCAGCCGGGCTGGCAGCAGCCCCAGCCACCCGCCGATGCCCCCGGGCAGGTCTACCCTGCTGCCCCTCAGGCCTACCCCGGCGCCCCGGCCTATCCGTCCGCGCAGCAGTATCCGCCCGCGCAGCAGTACGCCCAGCCCTATCCGGCCGCCCAGCCGTACGCGCCGGCCGGCTATCCGGGCACCGCGGCAGCCCCGCAGACCCGCAGCGGCGCGATGGGGGCGATCTCGCTCTTAGGGACGGTGGTCGCCACCGTCGCCTCAGTGGTGGCCGTCGGCATGATGGCAGCGATCATTCAGCAAGCTGCGATCACCGCCCAAGGCAACAACTACGCCGATGAACAACTGCTCCAACAGCAGTTCGGCCTGCCAAGCGTCATCCTCAGCGGCGCCAGCACCATCGGTTTCGTCTGCTGGATCCTGTCCATCGTCGCCACCGCCACCAACCGCGGACGGGTCACCGGCATCATCGGAATCGTCCTCGGAGTCCTCGCGCCGATCGGAGTGGGAACCTACTTCTTCATCGCGCTGTGGCAGACCTTCCAGCAATTCCAGTAGCAGCCATGACCGGACCACAGCCGGGCTATCCCCCGCCGTACCCTCCTGGGCCGCCCGTGGGCATGGGCTACCCGCCACCGCCACCACCTCCGTCGGCGCCCCCGGCACCGGCTCGCCCGCGCAAGAATCCGCTGTTGGGGCGGTTCGCCCTGGCCTTGGCGCTCTTGATGACGGCGGTGGCGACCGTGTCGGTGATTCCGCTGGCCAACATCCAGGCCCAGATGGTGGTCTCCCTCGGAACGGTCGACATCGATACGTCGATGCTCGGTGAGGCGTGGATGGCGTCCGCGTCCAGCCCCATGATGACCTGGCTCGGATCGCTTTTCGGCGCCGTGGTCGCCATCGTCATCGGCATCGTCGCCGTGGTCAGCGCCCGCGGTCGCGGCCCGGGAGTTGCGGCCATCGTGGTCGGCATTCTCTCTCCGGTGGCCTGGATCGCCTGCTGGATCGCGATCCTGGTGCCCGCGACCATCGCGGTCGGCTGAGTCTGCTGATCAGCCGCCGGAGACGTCGCATTCGGCGTCGCTGATGTCGTCGTCGCCCAGGCGCGTCGAATCCAGCCAGCCGTAGGGCACCGTGACCCGGTCCCGCGGGGTGCCCTGGCGTCCGCGCGGTGAACCGAGCTCGGTGGTCGGGAACGGCTGCTCGGCGTCCAAGCGGGCCAACAGCGCGTCCAACTCGGCGAAGCTGGCGACCATCGCCAGGCCGCGCCGCAACTCACCACCCACTCCGAAACCCTTGAAGTACCAGGCCATGTGTTTACGCAGGTCGGTCAGGCCGTGCTTCTCGCCGTACAACTCGGCCAGCAGCTCGGCGTGCCGACGGACCATCGCGCCGACCTCACCCAAGCTCGGCAGCCGCCGCTGAGTGCTGCCGGTGAACGCGGCGGCCAGATCGGCGAAGAGCCACGGACGTCCCAAGCAGCCACGCCCGATGACCACCCCGGCACAGTTGGTGTGGGCGACCATGCGGACGGCGTCCGGCGCCTCCCAGATATCGCCGTTGCCCAGGACGGGGATGTCGACCAGTTCGACCAGTTCGGCGATCGGCTCCCAATCGGCCTGCCCGGAATAGGCCTGCTGCACCGTCCGGCCGTGCAGGGCGATCGCGGCACAGCCGGTGTCCTGAGCGATCAGAGCGGCGTCCCGATACGTCAGGTGCGCGGCGTCGATCCCCAGCCGCGTCTTCATGGTGACCGGGACGCCGTAGCGGTCGGCGGCCACCACGGTGGCCCGCAGAATCTCGGCCAGGCGATCCCGCTTCCAGGGCAGGACGCCGCCGCCACCGCGCCGGGTGACCTTGGGTACCGGGCAGCCGAAGTTCAGATCGACATGGTTGACCCCGAACTCGTTGCACAGGATCTCGGTGGCCTTGGCCATCACTGCGGCGTCCACGCCGTACAACTGCACCGAACGGACGGTCTCGCCGGCGTCGAAACGCAGCATGTCGAAGGTCTTCGGGATGCGTTCGGCCACGCCGCGAGAGGTGATCATCTCCGAGACGTACAGCCCGGGAGCTGCGCCCCCGTCCGGCAGCACCGAAGCGGCTTGTTCGCGGCACAGCTGACGGTAGGCGGAGTTGGTGATGCCGGCCATCGGAGCGAGCACCACCGGAATCCCGAGGGTGACCGTGCCACCACCGGGTGCCTGCAAACGCAACCCGTCCCGCACCTGAACCTCCTGCTCAACCGAAGGAACAGTCTACGTACCCATCCGCATCAGCCTCCGCCACGACCGACGCCCGCGCCTAGTCTGGTGATGTGCTGGAGCATCGGCGGGTGATGGCCGCGATGGCGGCGATGCCGCGGAAGGGCTTCCTTCCGCCCGAGGTTCGCGCCCAAGCCGAACGCGACGAGCCGCTGCCGATCGGCTATGGCGCCACCAACTCCCAGCCGTGGACGGTGCAGTTCATGCTGGAACTGCTGCACGTCGAAGTCGGCAACAAGGTGCTCGACGTGGGCGCGGGCTCGGGCTGGACGACCGCTCTGCTCGCCCACCTGACCGGACCCACCGGCGCGGTGGTCGGGGTGGAGCTCGTTCCCGAACTCGTCGCGCTGGGCCGCGCGAACCTGCCCGTCAGCCTGCCGTGGGCGCATATCGAGCAGGCCGATCCACACACCCTCGGCAGCCCGGCCGGCGAACCCTACGACCGGATCCTGGTGTCAGCCGATGCCGGCATGATCCCGGTCGAACTGGAGGACCAACTCGCCGTCGGCGGACGCATGGTGGTGCCGGCCGACGCCGTGTTGTGGGTCATCGACCGGGACCGCCACGACTTCCACCGCGAGCCGGTATTCGGCTACCGCTTCGGCTTCGTGCCGCTGGTGCAGCCCTCGCCGCGCCAGAGCCCGGCTCAGCAGCCGGGCAGACGCGCAGCCAGGTAGGACGGCAACTGGTCGAGGGAGACCCGCTCCTGGCTCATCGTGTCCCGCTCGCGAACGGTGACGGCCTGATCCTGGAGCGTGTCGAAGTCGACGGTCACGCAGTACGGGGTACCGATCTCGTCTTGGCGACGGTAGCGGCGTCCGATCGCCTGGGCGTCGTCGAACTCGACATTCCAGAACGCGCGCAGGTCGGCGGCCAGCTTGCGCGCCACCGGCGAGAGGTCGGCGTTGCGCGACAACGGCAGCACGGCCACCTTCACCGGCGAGAGCCGCGGGTCGAGCTTCAGCACCGTGCGGACGTCCACCCCACCCTTGGTGTTGGGGGCCTCGTCCTCGGTGTAGGACTCCACCAGGAAGGCCATCAGCGACCGGGTCAGACCGGCGGCGGGCTCGATGACGTAGGGCAGGTAGCGCTCGCCGGTGGCCTGCTCGAAGACGGTCAGGTCGACTCCGGAGTGCTTCGAATGCGTGCCCAGGTCGAAGTCGGTGCGGTTGGCGATGCCTTCCAGCTCGCCCCAGCCGTCGCCGCCGGTGAAGCCGAAGTTGTACTCGATGTCGACGGTGCGCTTGGAGTAGTGCGACAACTTCTCCTTCGGGTGTTCGTACAGGCGCAGGTTGTCGGGGTTGATACCCAGGTCGATGTACCACTGCTTGCGGGCGTCGATCCAGTGCTGGTGCCACTCCTCGTCGGTGCCGGGCTTGACGAAGAATTCCATCTCCATCTGCTCGAACTCGCGGGTGCGGAAGATGAAGTTGCCGGGCGTGATCTCGTTGCGGAAGCTCTTGCCCACCTGGCCGATGCCGAAGGGGATCTTCTGCCGGGAGGTGTTCTCCACGTTCTTGAAGTTCACGAAGATGCCCTGAGCGGTTTCGGGACGCAGGTAGTGCAGGCCCGACTCGTCCTCGATCACGCCGAGGTAGGTCTTCAGCATCATGTTGAAGTCACGGGGCTCGGTCCACTGGCCCAGGTTGCCGCACTCGGGGCAGTTGATCTCGGCCATCGACTCCGGCGCTCGGCCCTTCTTGAACTCGAAGGCCTCTTCCAGCTGGTCGGAGCGGAAGCGCTTGTGGCACTTCAGGCATTCGGTCAGCGGATCGGAGAAGACTCCGACGTGACCCGACGCGACCCACACCTGCCGCGGCAAGATGATCGAGGAATCCAGGCCGACGACGTCGTCGCGACCCTGCACCACCGAACGCCACCACTGGCGCTTGATGTTCTCCTTGAGTTCGACGCCGTAGGGACCGTAATCCCAGGCCGCCCTGGTGCCACCGTAGATCTCACCGCAGGGGTACACGAACCCCCGGCGCTTGGTCAGGCTGATCACATTTTCCAGGCGGGTGGCCATGGGTACTCCCTCGTCGTCGCGACATGCTGCCCGGCTGGCAGCCCGCTCAGCCTACCCGTGGAACGTTGTCCCCGACCTCATCTGGGTGATCGTAGGCACTGGGTTCGTCGATGGCCTGGGACAGCAGCGGAATCAGCGCGAGCTTGGCCGGGGTGCCGTTGAACGCGCGCCGATAGTCGCCCACCTGCGCCCAGCGGGTGACGATCGCCCACAAGCCGGGTTCGTCGAGGTTGCGGACCAGGTCGGCACTCAGGCAGCCGGCGCTGCCGGCGAACTGGGCGACAGCAACCTCGGCGTCGGCGACGAACTGCGCCTGGCCGGGTTCGTCCACCCGGAATCTGCTGATCGCGATCACCTGATCAGCGTACTGGTTTGCACACCGCCACCCCTTTAGTGATAATGGTTCTCATGAAGATGAAGCGAGGAACCATGCTGGTCGCCGGCGTCGCGGCCGCCGTCCTGTCCGTCACCGGTTGCACCGCCCCGACGGGCACCACGACCACCCCAGCCGCCAAGATGAACGTCACCGTGGCGGCCTACCCGCTGCAGTTCCTCGCCGAGCGCATCGTCGGTGACGTGGGCACCGTGTCCAACCTCACCCCACCCGGCACCGAGCCCCACGACCTTGAACTCACCGCTCGCCAGGTCGCCGACCTGTCCGCAGCGGACGCCGTGGTCTACATCGAAGGCTTCCAAGCCGCCGTGGACGAGGCGATCAAGACCACCAGCCCGAAGGCCGCGATCAACGCCGCCGCTGGGCTCAGCCTGCTCACCGCCGGCCAGGACGGCGCCGACGGTGGCGGCGAGCTTCCGGCCAGCGCGATCGATCCCCACATCTGGCTGTCGCCGGCCAACATGGTGACGATGGCGCAGAACATCAGCGGCGCACTGAGCGCGGCCCGGCCCGATCTGGCCGCCACCCTGAGCGCCAACACCAGCAGCCTGGTCGCCGACCTCAAGGCGCTCGATCAGAGCTACCGCACCGGCCTGGCGTCCTGCGCGCGCACCCAGTTCATCACCAGTCACGCCGCCTTCGGCTACCTGGCGCACGAATACGGGCTCACCCAGATCCCGATCGCGGGGCTCGACCCGACCACCGAGCCGACCGCGGCCCGCATCGCTGCAGTCCAGAAGCTGGCCAAGCAATACGGCGTCACCACCATCTTCTTCGAGACGCTCACCTCTGATGCGGTAGCGAAGTCCATCGCCGGTGATCTGCACCTGCAGTCAGCAGTTCTTGACCCCATTGAGGGAATCACCGAGAGCTCGGCCGGAACCAACTACGTTGAGGTCATGCAGTCCAATCTCGCTGCCCTCCAGAAAGCCAATCAATGCAAGTAAGTTCCACCGACCCGGTGATTCGAACCGAATCTCTCCTGGTCGAACTCGGCGGGCTCCCGATCCTGCGTGATGTCTCCATCGAGATCGGACGCGGCGAACTCACCGCTCTGATGGGCGGCAACGGCTCGGGTAAGACCACCTTGGTCCGCACACTGCTCGGCTTGATCCCCCATCAGGGGGGTCAGGTCGAGTTGTTCGGCATCAGTGACCGCGACTTCCACGACTGGCAACGGGTGGGCTATGTGCCCCAGCGCGGCACGGTCAACATCAAGCAGGCCACGGTGGCCGAAGTGGTCGCCACCGGCCGACTCAGCGTGCGACGTCCGTTCGCCCCAGCGGGCAAGGTCGACCGTCAGCGCGTCAGCCAAGCCTTGGAGCAGGTACACCTCGCCGACCGGGCCCACCGTCCGTTCACCCAACTCTCCGGCGGCCAGCAGCAGCGGGTCCTGATCGCCCGAGCCCTGGTCGGCGACGCTGAACTGCTCGTCCTCGACGAACCCTTCGCCGGCGTCGACCTGGGCGTCCAAGACAGCCTCGCCGCCCTCCTCGGCGAGCTGAACCAACAGGGCACCACCGTGCTGGTCGTCCTGCACGAAACCGGCGCACTTACTCCGCTGCTCACCAACGCGATCGTGCTCCGCGAAGGCCGGGTCATCCACGTCGGCACCCCGCCGACCGAGCCGGACCACTACCACGAGCAGGACGAGCGGGCCGAGGACCGGCTGCTACGTGGCCTGATCGGAGAGTCACACTGATGGACATCTTCACCTTGGCTTTCATGCAGCGAGCCCTGATCGCTGCCCTCCTGGCCGGCCTCACCTCCCCGGCCATCGGCGCCTACATCGTGCAGCGCCGCCTCAGCCTCCTCGGCGATGGCCTCGGCCACGTAGCCATCGCCGGGGTGGGTCTCGCGCTGGCCACCGGCACCGCTCCCCTACCCATGGCAGTGGCGGTCGCGGTGGTGGGCGCGGTGATCATCGAACTGCTCCGGCAGTCCGGACGGGCCAGCGCCGACGTCGCCATGGCCATCCTGTTTTATGGCGGTCTGGCCACGGGCGTCCTGCTGGCCGGGGTCGTCGGCCAAGGCACCGGGATGCTGAGCAACTACCTGTTCGGGTCCTTGCTCACCATCACCGAAGCCGACCTGTGGCTGATCGGCGGGCTCGCCGCCCTGGTGGGGGCTGCCGCGATCGGCCTGATGCCGCAGCTGTTCGCGGTGTGCACCGATGAGGACTTCGCCAAGACGATCGGCCTGCCGGTGCGGTTCTACAACCTGCTGATCGTGGTTCTGGCCGCGATCACCGTGACCGTCTCGATGCGGACTGTCGGGCTGCTGATGGTGAGCGCGCTGATGGTGGTGCCCGTGGCCGCGGCCAACAACGCTCTGACCGGATTCCGGGCGTCCTTCTTCGCTGCGATCGGCCTCGGTGTCACCGCGGCCGTCAGCGGGGTGATCGGCTCGTTCTACCTCAACGCGCCCCCGGGATCGCTGATCGTGGTGATCGCGATCGCCCTCTTCGTGCTCAGCCTCCCGCTCGCGGGCCTGCGGCAGCGCCAACGCAGCGCGATGCCGGTGATCGAAATCACCGATCCGACGCCGATGCCGCACCAGGAGACCGACCTGCACGCCGATCACCTCCACGGACCCGATTGCGGTCACCGTGCGGTGATTCATGGAGATCACACCGATTACCTCCACAATGGTCACCGACACGCCCCGCACGGAGACCACTATGACGAGCACTGACACCGCCGGACCGCGACGTACCCGGCAACGGGCCGCGGTCAGCGCGGCCATGGGTCGCAACGGCGAGTTCCGCACCGCCCAGGAGATCCACGCCGCGCTGCGCGACAGCGGCGATTCGATCGGCTTGGCCACGGTGTATCGGACGCTGGCGCAATTGGCCGAAGCCCACGAGATCGACTGCATCCGCACCCCGGACGGCCAGGCGGCCTACCGGCGGTGCTCCTCTGGCCATCACCACCACCTGATCTGCCGCAACTGCGGTCGGACGGTGGAGATCTCGCCGCCCGCCTTTGAGGCCTGGGCCGACCAGATCGCCTCCGAGAACGGCTTCACCCAGATCGACCACGAACTGGAGCTCTTCGGACGCTGCGCGGCCTGCAGCTAGACAGCAACGAGGGGTCCAGCCCGCCAGCTGAACCCCTCGCTTGTGACCTTTGCTACCTCAGCTCATCG
This sequence comes from Propionibacteriales bacterium, assembly GCA_021286985.1. Lineage (GTDB taxonomy): Bacteria > Actinomycetota > Actinomycetes > Propionibacteriales > Propionibacteriaceae > Propionicimonas. The sequence continues at coordinate 18,409 of JAJTBJ010000022.1, forward strand.
GTGTTGCTGAGCCCGGCGCCCTCATGCTTGACGGCTTCGGCCTCAGCGACCGCGCCCGGCAGCGGTGCGCTGCGCGAGAAGGTCCGCTGAATCAAGCCGATGATGCTCGGCTTGCCTTGCTTCTTGCTCACCACGTCGAAGGCCACTGCACCCAGCAGCACCAGACCCTTGATCACCTGGATGACGTTCTGGTCGACGCTCATGTTGGCCAGGCCGAGGTTGAGCACACCCATCACCAGACCACCGACGATCGAGCCGATCACCGTACCGATGCCGCCGGCGACCGCCGCACCACCGATGAACACCGCAGCAATAGCGTCCAACTCGAAGCCGGTGCCGTCCTTGGGGTTGGCGGCGTTCAGGTACGCGGTGTAAACCATGCCGGCCACACCGGCCAGCATCGACATGTTCACCATCAGCAGGAAGTCGACCATGGTGGTGTTCACACCGGTGAGCCGGGCGGCGTTGCGGTTGCCACCGACGGCGTAGATGTGACGACCGAAAACGGTCTTGCGGGTGACGAAGCTGTAGATGCCCACCAGGGCGAACAGGATCAGCGCCACCACCGGCACCCCACGGTAGGAGGCCAGCAGCATGCCGGCCACAATGATGATCACGCTCAGCAGGACAACCTTGAGCACCGAACGCGCCACCGGCGGCATCACCATGTTGTGCTTCTTCAGCGCGGCGCGATTGCCGATCTCCATCCAGACAACGGCAGCGACAGCCAGCACCGTGAACAGCAGGGTCAGGTTGTGATAGTTCGTGTTCGGTCCCACCGCCGGCAGGTAGCCGTTGGCGATCGCCTGGAAGGTGTCGGGCACGGTGATCGACTCGGCGTTCAGGATCATCAGGTCCAGGCCGCGGAACAGCAGCATGCCCGCCAGGGTGACGATGAACGCCGGGATGCCGACGATGGCCACCCAGAAGCCCTGCCACATGCCCACCAGGACACCCATCACGACGCCCAGCAGGATGGCCGCCCACCAGGGGAAGCCCCAGCTCTTCATCGACAGCGCCACCACGGCACCGACGAAGGCACACACCGAGCCGACAGACAGGTCGATGTGGCCGGCGATGATCACCATCACCATGCCGATGGCCAGGATCAGCACGTAGGAGTTCTGCACCAACAGCATGGTGACGTTACGCGGGGTGAGGAACAGCCCGTCGGTCTGGATGGTGAAGAACACCATCAGCAGGAACAGGGCGATGATCATCCCGTACTGGCGGAAGTTGCCGCCCAGAATGGCCTTCAGTCCCTTCTCGGCCGGTGGGGCCGTGACTTCGGGGACGGCCGTCGTGGTGTCAGCCATGGTCAGTTTGCCTTTCGTTGAGTCATGTAGCGCATGAGGATCTCCTGGTCGGCCTCATCGCGAGCCACATTGGCGGTGATCACACCCGCACTCAGGGTGTAGATCCGGTCGCAGATGCCCAACAGTTCGGGCAACTCCGACGAAATGACCAGCACGCCCTTACCGGCGTCGGCCATCTGATTGATCAGTTCGTAGATCTCGTACTTCGCACCCACGTCGATGCCGCGGGTGGGCTCGTCCAAGATCAGCACCTCGGGCTCGGTGAACAGCCACTTGCCCAGCACCACCTTCTGTTGGTTGCCACCGGAGAGCTTGTTCACCCCCTCCTCGATGGTCGGCGCCTTGATCCGCATCGCCTTGCGATACCGCTCAGCCGCAGTGATCTCTTCGCGATCGTCCACGACGCCGAACTTCTCGATCTTGTGCAACCCGGCCGAGGTGATCGACTCACGGATGGTGTCGAGCAGGTTGAGCCCCAGCGACTTGCGGTCCTCGGTGACGTAGGCCAACCCGGCGGCGATCGCCTGACCGACGTTGCGGGTATGGACTTCGGTGCCGTGCAGGAACAGTTGTCCGCTCACCTTGGTGCCATAGCTCTGACCGAACACGCTGCGAGCGAACTCGGTGCGTCCGGCACCCATCAGGCCGGCCAGCCCGACGATCTCGCCACGTCGTACTTCCAGACCGGCGCCCTTGACCACCAGTCGCTGGCTGTCATCGGGGTGGGCAACGGTCCAGTCTCGGACCTCCATCAGCGTCTCGCCGATCACCGGAGTGTGCAGCGGGAAGCGGTGTTCGAGGTCACGTCCGACCATGCCGCGGATGATCCGGTCCTCATTGGCGCCGTCGGTGGCGACGTCGAGAGTCTCGATGGTCTGGCCGTCACGGATGATCGTGATCGAGTCGGAAATCGCCTCGATCTCGTTCAGCTTGTGGCTGATCATGATGCACGTGATGCCCTTGGCCTTCAGTTCCTTCAGCAGGCCCAGCAGGTGTCGGGAGTCGGCGTCGTTGAGGGCCGCGGTCGGCTCGTCCAGGATCAGCAGCTTGACGTCTTTGCCCAGCGCTTTGGCGATCTCGACCAGCTGCTGCTTGCCGATGCCGATGTTCTTGATCTGGACGTCAGGGTCTTCCTTGAGCCCGACGTGTGCCAGCAGCTCGCGCGCCTGGGCGTTCGCGAGATTCCAGTCGATCACCCCGCGCTTGGCCCGCTCATTACCGAGGTACATGTTCTCGGTGATCGTGAGCTCGGGAATCAGCGCGAGTTCTTGGTGAATAATCGCGATCCCGGCCTGCTCGCTCTCCCGGATCGTCTTGAACTTCACTTCGGCGCCGTCGAAGTAGATGTCGCCCTCGTAGGTGCCGTACGGGTAGACGCCCGACAGGACCTTCATGAGCGTGGACTTGCCGGCACCGTTCTCCCCGCAGATGCTGTGGATCTCGCCACGCGCGACTTCGAGGTTGACGTTGGAAA
>JAJTBJ010000023.1 GCA_021286985.1 Propionibacteriales bacterium
AGTCGGGCTCGATGCCGGTGGTGTCGCAGTCCATCATGAAGCCGATGGTGCCGGTGGGCGCGAGCACCGAGGCCTGGGCGTTACGGAAGCCGTTCTTGGCGCCGAGGGAAACCACCTTGCCCCATTCACCCGAGGCCGCGGCGAGCACCGGCTTGTCGAGGCCGTCGAAGGTGCGCACGTCGTCGTTGGCGGCCTGATGCTTGCGCATCACCCGCTGGTGGGCGGCGGCGTTGAGGGCGTAGCCGTTGTACGGACCGACGATGGCGGCCAGTTCGGCCGAGCGCCGGTAGGAGGTCGCGGTCATCAGCGAGGTGATCGCTGCGGCCAACGCCCGTCCGCCGTCGGAGTCGTAGCCGCGACCCACGGCCATCAGCAGCGCGCCCAGGTTGGCGTACCCGATGCCCAGCTGACGGAAGTTGCGGGTGGTCTCACCGATCGGCTCGGTCGGGAAGTCGGCGAAGCAGATCGAGATGTCCATCGCGGTGATGATCAGTTCGATCGCCTTGACGAAGTTCTCCACGTCGAAGGTGTCGTCATCGCGCAGGAACTTCATCAGGTTCAAGCTGGCCAGGTTGCACGAGGAGTTGTCCAGGCTCATGTACTCGCTGCAGGGGTTGGACGCGTTGATCCGGCCCGATTCGGGGTTGGTGTGCCAGGCGTTGATGGTGTCGTCGTACTGAATGCCGGGATCGGCGCACTCCCACGCCGCCTTGGAGATCTTGGCGAACAGGTCACGCGCGTCGACAGTCTCGATGACCTCGCCGGTGGCACGCGCCCGCAGACCGAAGGGCGACCCATCTTCGACGGCGCGCATGAACTCGTCGCTCACCCGCACCGAGTTGTTGGCGTTCTGGTACTGGACGCTGACGATGTCCTTGCCGCCCAGATCCATGTCGAAGCCGGCATCGCGCAGCGCACGAATCTTGTCCTCTTCGCGGGCCTTGGTCTCGACGAACTCGTAGATGTCGGGGTGGTCGACGTCGAGGACGACCATCTTGGCCGCACGCCGGGTCGCACCACCGGACTTGATGGTGCCCGCGCTGGCGTCCGCGCCACGCATGAACGACACCGGCCCCGAGGCGGTGCCACCGGAGGACAGCAGCTCCTTGCTGGAGCGGATCCGTGACAGGTTCAGGCCGGCGCCCGACCCACCCTTGAAGATGAACCCCTCCTCCTTGTACCAGTTCAGGATCGAGTCCATGGAGTCGTCGACGCTGAGGATGAAGCAGGCGCTCACCTGCTGCGGGCTGGTGGTCCCGACGTTGAACCAGACCGGAGAGTTGAAGCTGAAGTACTGGTGCAGCAGCATCCAGGTCAGCTCGTGCTCGAAGATCTCGGCGTCGGCCTCGGTCGCGAAGTAGTCGTTCTCCTCGCCGGCCGTGCGGTAGGTCTTCACCACCCGATCGATCAGCGTCTTCAAGCTCGCCTCGCGGACGGGGGTGCCGAGCGCGCCGCGGAAGTACTTGGTGGTGACGATGGTGGAGGCGTTGACGCTCCAGAAATCAGGGAACTCGACCCCGCGCTGTTCGAAGACCGTCTCGCCGGTCTTCCAGTTGGTCTGGATCACGTCACGGGAGTCCCAGGTGACCTCGTCATAAGGATGGACGCCGGCAGTGGTGAAGACCCGATCGATCTTCAGTCCAGGAGCCTTGCGACCACTCTTCGTGGTGGTCTTCACGGTCTCGGTCATGATGGGAGTGCCTTTCGCTTCTGAAGGGGGCGGTGGTGCGGGGGTTTCAGTGGGTGTTGAGCGTCGGTTGACGCAGGGTCTGGATCTCTTCGGAGAAGTCGTCCACGGAATCGAAGTTCTTGTACACGCTGGCGAATCGCAGGTAGGCGACCGGGTCGAGTTCACGAAGCGGACCCAGGATGGTCAGCCCGACTTCGTCTGCCGGGATCTCCGCCTGCCCGGACGCTCGCAAGGTTTCCTCCACCTGCTGACCCAACCGGGCCAGGTCGGTTTCCGAGACCGGACGCCCCTTGCAGGCCTTCGCCACTCCGGTGATGACCTTCTCCCGGGAGAAGGGCTCCACCACACCGGACCGCTTGACCACTACCAGTTGCATTTGCTCCAGGGTGGTGAATCGCCGCTCGCACGCCGGGCACTGACGCCGACGCCGGATGCTCTTGCCATCTTCGGCCACCCGGCTGTCCAACACCCTGGTGTCGGTGTTGCGGCAGAACGGGCAGTGCATCGTTGCGGGCCTTTCTCGAAGCGGTTCTGTGAGTGAACCTGTGGAAAACATTGTGGGGAACGACCACAATCTGTGGACGAACGACACGCGTGTAACTACTACATCTAGAGGCTACGCGCGGCGGTGACACAACGCAAGATCGCGTCGTTCGCGTGTCGCGCAGCGTTCGCAATTCGGCCCCCACGGTGGTGACAACGCAACCACCGACACCGCTCCCGGGGGTTGTTCTATGCCTGCTCCGGTCCGCTTGGGAGTGCCTATTCGCGCGCTCACCCTCGAAACACAGACCTGACCGCGGACCGGAGGTGCGCCATGGGCCGCCCGTCACACACTCCCCCGACGGGGGTCGCGCAGCGCTGCTCAGCGCACCACGCTGGCGGCGACCGGAGCCTCAACCGGGGACTCGCTCACCGAGAGGAAACTGGTCACCGCGACCGCCACCCCTGTGGCGAAAAGCGCAGCGAAGGCACCCAGGATGACGGCGATGCCCCGGTTGGTCAGCCGCAGCGATCCGGACGTCCGTCGCGGGGTCGTCGCGGCCACCACAGCGGGCTCGACCACGACCAGATCATCAGCGTCAACGCCCGCCCCACCGGGCAGCAACCGCAGGCGCACCGGCGTCGCCGCCAGGAACTCCTCGACCAGCAGATCGTCTACCAGCACTGCGCTCATGATCGTCACCTCTCTCGAACATCTGTTCGATACTCTACTCGAACAGCCCGACACTTTTCGAACATCTGTTCGCTCGGCGTGTCGATGACTCCACTCCATCACCCGCCACTGACAGTCCCGCAGCATCGTGTCGAATCCACGACACGCTCGAACATATGTTTGATTCCCTCCCGGTGCCCGGTTACGGTGAGTGTCATGGCATCGACAGTTCCTCCGGCACGCCGACCCGGCCGCCCGCGCAAAGAAGATGTGGCCGCCCAACTCGGCACCAACGTCAGTGAGCTCCCCGATGGCCCGGTCGATGCCGAGGGTCTCACCGCCCGGCAGCGCCGCATTCTGGAAGTGATCCGCGACGCACTCGCCGAACGGGGCTACCCGCCAAGCATTCGCGAGATCGCCGACCGGGTCGGGCTGGCCTCTTCATCATCGGCGGCACATCAGTTGAAGGTGCTGCAGGCCAAGGGCTTCCTGTTCCGAGACCCCCATCGTCCGCGCGCATTGGAGGTGCGGCTGCCGAGTTCCATTGCACCCGCTCCCGCGGCAACCAACGTGGTGGAGCCGGACTTCCCCGCCCCGACCGCACCGGCGGTAGAGGTGCCGATCCTTGGGCGGATCGCCGCCGGTGGGCCGATCCTCGCCGAGCAGGCCGTCGAAGATGTCTTCAGCCTGCCCAAGCAACTGGTGGGCGAAGGCACCTTGTTCCTGCTGGAGGTCAAGGGCGACTCGATGATCGACGCTGCCATCTGTGACGGTGACTATGTGGTCGTTCGACAGCAGCCCGACGCCGTCAACGGCGACATCGTGGCCGCTCTGCTCGGCGACGAGGCCACCGTGAAGACCTTCAAGCGCACGCCCGGTCAGGTGTGGCTGATGCCGCACAACCCGGCTTATGAACCCATCGACGGCAACAACGCCTCCATTCTGGGCAAGGTCGTCGCCGTCCTGCGCCGGGTGTAGCTATTCGCATCTCGATCCGGGTCAAGCCCGGTGCCGGGCGAACCAAGGTGGGCGGACGCTACGACGTCGACACCTTGGTGGTGGCGGTGTCGGCCCGGGCTGTCGACGGACGAGCCACCGAGGCAGCCTTGCGGGCCGTGGCAGAGGCATTTGGCCTGACCATGCGAGAATTGACACTTGTCTCCGGGGCCACCAGTCGGACCAAAATAGTGGACATCAGTGGTGATCACCACGATCGCCTGCAGGAGCTTCTTGGAGGATGATCGGCCATGGCCCGGTTCGTGTCGACCCTGTTCTGTTCACTCGATGGCGTGGCCGAAGTCGATCCCGCCTGGCACTTCCCTTACTTCGACGAGCACATGGCTGCCGCGGTCACCGAGGACTACAACGACGCTGACGCTCTGCTTCTCGGCCGGGTGACCTACGACAGCTTCGCCGGGGCCTGGCCCGACCGCGAGGCTGCCGGTGGCGAGGACGCCGCGTTCGCCGCACAACTAGGCGATCTGCGCAAGCTCGTGGCCACCAGGGGCAGCCAGTCGCTGGGCTGGCGCAATGTTGAGCCCGTGGCCGATCTGCTCACCGCGATTCCCTCGCTGCGACTCGATCCCGACCTGCGCACCATCCTGGTCGCCGGCTCGATCTCGATCGTGCGCGAGTTGCTCTCGGCCGGCGAGCTGGACGAGCTCCGGCTCTTGATGCATCCGGTACTGGCCGGCACCGGCCGGCGGATCTTCGCTGCCGATGCAGGAATGCAGCCCCTCGAACTGGTGCATTCCGAGGCGTTCCCGACCGGAGTGGTGAGGCTCATCTACCGCCCCGCCGCCCTGCCTGGCAGCGCCGGCTACGCCGAGGCCGCCCATCAACTGGGCGAGCACGGCGAGGCCTGATTCAGGCAGCCTCTCCCCCATCGCCGTTACCCAGCCGGCGCAGCGCCCCGATCGCGGTCTCCCGGTCGGTGGTCATCCAGAAGTCTGGCAGCGACGCAGTCAGGAAGCTGCCGTAACGGGCCGTGACCAGGCGCGGATCCAGCACCGCCACCACGCCGCGATCCTCCAGGCTGCGGATCAGCCGTCCGGCGCCCTGCGCCAGCAGCAGGCCGGCGTGGGTGGCGGCCACCGACATGAAGCCGTTGCCGCCGGCCTCGGCCACCGCCTGCTGGCGCGCCTGCATCAGCGGGTCGTCCGGACGAGGGAAGGGAATCTTGTCGATGATCACCAACCGACAGGTGTCACCGGGCACATCGACGCCCTGCCACAACGACAGCGTGCCGAACAGCGACGCCTCCGGATCGTTGATGAACTCACTGGTCAGCCGCGCCAGGTGCGCGTCGCCTTGGCACAGCACCAGACGCTCGGGGACGTGCTCGCGGCAGTACCGCGCGGCGGCCTCCGCCGCCCGCTGGGAGGCGAACAGCCCCAGGGTGTGGCCGTCGGCCGCCCACAACAACTCGGCCACCTCAGCCAGAATCTCCGGGCTGATGCCGTCGCGACTGGGCGGGGTCAGCGACCGCGCCACGTACAAAATCCCTTGGCGGCGGTAATCGAACGGCGAGCCGACGTCGAGGGCCCGGTAACCACCCTCGGACGGCCCTCCCAGGCCGAGCGAGTAGCCCACCGAGGTGAAGTCACCGCCAATCTTGAGCGTCGCCGAGGTCAGCACGCTGGGATGGACGTCGAAGATCTGATTGCGCAACAGACCAGCCACCGACAAGGGCGCACACACCGCCTGGCGCCCGAACCGTTCCGATTCCGACACCCAGATCACGTCGCGTTCGTCCAGCTTGGCCAGCCGCTCGGCCACATCGAAGATCTCCTGCGCCGCACCTTGCGCCTGACGACGTTCGACATCGTCGTCGTCGCCACCACCCAGCCCGCTCACCGCGGCCCGAGCGGCGGTGCGGACGGCACCGAACGCCTCCTTCAGCGGATCGGACGGATCAGTGATCCGGCCCACCTCCGCGGCGTCCAGGCCGGCCTGGAGGACGTCGGCGGCGTCGAGGAAGTCCAGTCCTGTGTCGTCGCTCAGCCAGGCCAGGCAGCGCTTGGCCACCCGCTCGACCAGGGACGGACTCAACTCGACCGAGGCCGCCCCGGTGACCCGGGAGACCAGTTCGTGGGCCTCGTCGATGATCAAGGCGTCATACTCCGGTAGCGCCGTGCCGCCGTGCAGAGCATCGATCGCCAGCAAGGCGTGATTGGTGACCACCAATGCCGAGCTGCGCGCCTTCTCCCGCGACTTCTCCACCAGGCAGGCTGCACCCTGGGGGCACTTCTGGGCGCCCAGGCACTCGCGCACCGGTACCGAGATCTCGTTCCACGCCGCCGGCGTATGCGCGGGGGCATCATCCCGGTCGGCCAGTCCACCAGAGCCTGCCTGATCTTCGGCCCACTCACGCAGGGCCACCACCTCCGCACCCAGATCGGAGGTTTGTCCCGGCTCCGGCAGCAGGGCGTCCTGCTCCAGCCCCTGACCGTCTCGCACCTTCAACAAGCAGGCGTAATTGCTGCGCCCCTTGAGCACAGCATGGGTGACGGTGGTGCCGCTGACCTGCGCACAAGCGGCGACCGCGGCCGGAATGTCCTTGTTCGCCAACTGCGCCTGCAGCGCCAAGGTGGCGGTGGCGATCACCACCCGCGCCTGCGGATCGCTGGCCAGGTGGGCCAGTACCGGGGCCAGATAGCCCAGGGACTTGCCGGTGCCGGTACCGGCCTGGACGAGGAGGTGTTCGCCGGTGTCCAGCGTGGTGGCCACCTGATCGGCCATCTGCACCTGACCATCGCGGGTGATGCCGCCGATCTCGTCGATGGCGGCCGCCAGGATCCGTCCGGCCAGATCGGAGAGGTCGCTCATGCGTCGAGGTCGGCGTACGCGGCGAGTTCACCGGCCAGGTCCGCGTTCACCCGCACCACCACCCGGGTGCCCTCAGCGGTGTGCTCGGTGGAGATGAATTCGCCTCCGGTGTGAATCTTGTCGATCAGGTCACCGCGGGCGTAGGGCACCAGTGCCCGCACCTCGACACCGGGACGCGGAAGCCGCTCCTCGATGCGCTCCAGCAATTCGGCGATACCGTCACCGGTGCGCGCCGAGACGAACAGCGCATCGGGGTAGGCCCCGCGCAACGCCAACATCACATCGTCGGGGGCGGCATCGATCTTGTTGATCACCAGTTGTTCGGCCACCCCGCTGGCACCGATCTCGCTCAACACCACCCGCACGGCGTTCACCTGACCGAACGGATCCGGGTCAGAGCCGTCGACCACATGCAGCAACAGATCAGCCGCAGTCGACTCCTCCAAGGTCGAGCGGAACGCCTCCACCAGATCGTGGGGAAGATGGCGGATGAAGCCGACCGTGTCCGTGAGGGTGAACACTCGACCATCACTGGCTTCGCTGCGTCGGGTCGTGGCGTCCAGGGTGGCGAACAACGCGTTCTCGACCAGGACGCCGGCGCCGGTCAGCCGGTTCAGCAGCGAACTCTTACCGGCGTTGGTGTAGCCGACGATCGCCACGCTCGGCACCTGATTGCGGGAGCGCTGCGAGCGTTTGGTTTCACGCACCTGGTCGAGTTCACGCAACCGCCGGCGCAGCACCGCGATCCGGGTCTTGATCCGGCGTCGGTCGGTCTCGATCTTGGTTTCACCCGGCCCACGGCCACCGATGCCCGCGCCGGCCGCGGCCCGTCCGCCTGCCTGGCGGGACAAGTTGCCGCCCCAGCCGCGGAGTCGCTGCCGCAGGTATTGCAGCTGGGCCAACTCGACCTGAGCCTTACCTTCGGCGCTCTTGGCATGTTGGGCGAAGATGTCGAGGATCAGCGCGGTGCGGTCGATCACCTTGACCCCGACCCGGTCCTCCAGGTTGCGCAATTGCGCCGGTTCGAGTTCGCCGTCGAAGATCACCGTATCAGCGCCGGTGGCGATCACCACCTCCCGCACCTCCTCGACCTTGCCCCGGCCGATGAACGTAGCCGGATCCGGCGCCTTGCGGCGTTGCACCAGCCCTTCGAGCACCTGGGAACCGGCAGTCTCGGCCAACAGCTTCAGCTCGGCCATGGCGTTGTCGGCGTCGACCTGCGAGCCGGTCGTCCAGACGCTGACGAGCACGACCCGTTCCAGCTGCAGATCGCGGTATTCGACCTCGCTGATGTCGGCCAGCTGAGTGGACATGCCAGCCACTCGCCGCAGCGAATGCCGCTCGGCGAGTTCCAGCTGGTCGCCGTCGAAGCTCTCGATCTCGGGGTCGTCGAGGTCGTAGTCGTCCATCGCCACCTCAGGCCGATCCGCGGGGAACGTTCAGCCGTCCCCGGGCGATGATCTCGGCCGGGCCGGTAAGGATCGCTTCGGCGCCGGTCAGGTCGACGTCCAACTCGCCTCCGGGGACATGGACGTGGCAGGTGCCGCCCGGCGCGCTGACCGCAGCCGCGGCCACCACGCCGGTGCCACAGGACTGGGTCTCCCCCACTCCGCGCTCGTAGACGCGCAACTGAATCACCCCGGGCGCACGATCGAGGACGAACTCGGTGTTCACGCCATTCGGGAAGGCACGGGCCGGCTCCCACACCGGCGCGATGGCCAACGGCAGCGCGGCCAACTCCGTGCCCGGCTCCAGCCGCACCACCGCATGAGGATTGCCGACATCGACCGCTGTCGCCGGCCAGGTTCGTCCATCAAGGGTGATCTCGACCTGTTCACCGGTGGTGGCCGTACCCATGGTCACCGCCACCCGTCCATCGGCCAGGAACTGGCCGGTCCGTCGACCGGCGCGGGTACCCACCGTCACCGGGGCGCTGGCATCGACCAGCCCCTCCTCAGCCAGGTAGCGCAGGAAGACCCGCAGGCCGTTGCCGCACATCTCGGCCACCGAACCATCGGCGTTGCGGTAGTCCATGAACCACTCACCGGGCTGGCCGGAATAGCCGGGCATCAGCGCGGAGTCGACCGCGCGTAGGATCCCGTCGGCACCGATACCGGCACGGCGATCACAAATGAAGGCCACCTCGGCATCGCTCAATTCGATCAGGCCGTCACGGTCGACGAACAACACGAAGTCGTTGCGGGTGCCATGCCCCTTAGCGAACTCGATCGTGCGCATTGCCAACCTCCTGATCTGCCTGCAGCAGCCTAGCTCGCACCGCCGACGCGATGCGCTGCGCCGCCTCGTCGGACGCCAGCCAGGTGATCCGATCATCGCGACGGAACCAGCCCAACTGTTTACGCGCCAACCGGCGGGTGCCTTGGGCGGTCGCCGCGCGGGCTTCGGACTCGGTGAGCTCACCGTCGAACATGGCCAGCACCTGCCGGTAGCCGATCGCGCGGGAGGCAGTCCGCCCCTCGCGCAAACCGGCGGCCTCCAACGCCTGCACCTCGGCGACCAGACCGGCGGCCCACATCTGATCCACTCGGGCATCGATGCGGGCGTCCAGGATGTCGCGGGGGACGTCCAGTCCGAACTGCTGCACATTGGTCAACGCGTAGCGCCACTGTGGCAATTCGGAGCGGAACTCGCCGGTCACCTCCAACGCCTCCAACGCCCGGACGATCCGGCGTCCGTTCCCGGGCTGGATTGCGGCCGCAACCTGAGGCGACAACTCCTTCAGCCGCTCGTACAGCGGCGCCGCGCCGCGCTCGTCCAGCTCGGTCTCCAGGCGGGCCCGGACGGCGTCGTCGGTGGGCGGAAAGTCGAACTCGTCGACGATCGCATGCACGTAGAGCGCCGATCCGCCGGCCAGGATCGGCACGACGCCACGCGCGCGACAGTCAGCGATGCGTTCACGTGCCCGCATCTGGAAATCGGCCACCGAGGCGGTCTCGGTGACCTCGAGGATGTCGATCAGATGGTGAGGAACGCCCCCACGTTCGGCCAGGGTGGGCTTGGCCGTACCGATGTCCATGCCGCGGTAGACCAGCATCGAATCGGCGTTGATCACTTCTGCGGCGATCCCGTCTGCGGCCAAAGCCTGGGCGACGCCGACCGCCACCGCGGTCTTGCCGCTGGCGGTCGGGCCGTTGAGGGCCAGCACCGGGAGTTCGCTCACTCCAGCATTCTCCCCTGCGATGGCGGTCACGCCCAACCGGCGCGACCCCAGGACTCCGGTTGAGAAATTTCCGGCCTTCGTGCGCAACTCTCGCACCTCGGATGGCTGCAATTCGCGTCGGTCGGGGCCACAATGGAAGTGCTCCAGGACCCACCTGGCGCCCAGGAGAGGAAGGAGGCCTAATGGATATCGTCGAACAGATCAAGGACGCGGTTGAGGGTCACGAAACTGAGGTCAAGCAAGGCATCGACGTTGTCGGTGACTTCATCGACTCCCAGACCGGTGGCCAATACACCGCGCAGGTCGACCAGGCCCAGGACTTCCTCAAGGGACAGGTGGGTGGCGACAGCCAGTAATCCGGATCGACCGATCTGAGCGGGCAACGGGCCCGCGACAACGACGAACCCGAGGGGTCGGCAGGTATGCCGGCCCCTCGGCTCGTTCTCTGACTCAGCAGGCCGTCAGCCTCGGGGGGTCAGGTTGAGTGCCACTCCGGACGGCGGCGCTGACTGCGCGTGGGCAGCGTCCCACGCGTCGCCGCCACGGGTGCGACGCAGGTTGCTCAGCGGTGCGTCCGCATTCAGATGGTGCGGAGCGGCATAGGTGACCTCGACGGTGGCCAGATCGCCAGGACGCGGACGCAGGTGCGGGTCGTCGGGTACGGCTACGTGCACCAATCGGTTGTCGCGAGCACGTCCGGACATCCGCTGGGTGGCGGCGTCCTTGCGACCCTCGTTGTCGGCGAACAGCACCTCCACCGGCGTGCCGACCAGGCGCTTGTTCTCCGCCCAGCTGATCTCGCCGACCAGGTCGACGAGGCGCTGGTAACGCTCGGCCACCACTTCGGCGGGGACCTGATCTGGCATGGTCGCGGCAGGCGTGCCCGGGCGAATCGAGTACTGGAAGGTGAAGGCTGCGGCGAACCGGGCGGCGGCGACCACGTCCAAGGTGGCCTGGAAGTCGGCCTCGGTCTCGCCGGGGAAGCCGACGATGATGTCGGTGCTGATCGCGGCCTCGGGCATCGCCGTACGCACTCGGTCGAGGATCCCGAGGAACTTCTCCGAGCGGTAGGAGCGCCGCATCGCCCGCAGCAGGGTGTCCGATCCTGACTGCAGCGGCATGTGCAGGCTCGGCATCACGTTGGGGGTTTCGGCCATTGCCGCGATCACGTCATCGGTGAAGGCTGCCGGATGTGGGGACGTGAATCGGACCCGCTCCAGCCCGTCCACCTCGCCGCAGGCGCGGAGCAGCTTGGCGAAGGCACCGCTGTCACCGAACTCGACCCCGTAGGTGTTGACGTTCTGGCCGAGCAGGGTGACCTCTTGGACGCCTTCGGAGACCAGCGCGCGGATCTCGGCCAGGATGTCTCCGGGACGCCGATCGGTCTCTTTGCCGCGCAGCGCAGGAACGATGCAGAAGGTGCAGGTGTTGTTGCAGCCGACGCTGATCGCCACCCACGCCGCGTAGGCCGAGTCCCGCCGGGTCGGCAGGGTGGACGGGAACCGCTCCAGCGACTCCAGAATCTCCACCTGCGCGGAGTGATTCACCCGCGCTCGTTCCAGCAACGCAGGCAGGGCGCCCAGGTTATGGGTCCCGAAGACCACATCCACCCACGGCGCCTTGTCGACTACGACCTGGCGGTCCTTCTGGGCCATGCAGCCGCCGACGGCGATCTGCATGCCCTCATGGGACTGCTTCACCGGCGCCAGATGACCGAGGTTGCCGTACAGGCGGTTATCGGCGTTCTCGCGGACCGCGCAGGTGTTGAAGACCACCACATCGGCGCGGGCGCCGTCAGCGACCGGGACGTAGCCGGCATCGGCGAGCACGCCGGCGATGCGCTCGGAGTCGTGGAAGTTCATCTGACAGCCATAGGTGATCACCTCGAAGGTGCGGGGCTGCGTGGTCTGGCTCATCGTGTTGTTCGTTCCCATGCGGTGTTTCGGGCGGTCTGACTGTACCTGTTCAGCGAGCGACGGCGGTCGCCCGCGACTCCCGCACCACGATCACCTTGATCTGGCCGGGGTAGGTGAGTTGCGCCTGAATCTCGGCCGCGATCTCCCTTGCCAGGGCTCGGGAGTCGGCGTCACTGACCTGTTCGGGGGCCACCATCACTCGCACCTCTCGTCCGGCCTGGACGGCGTAGACCCGCTCTACCCCGGGGTGCGCGGCAGCAATCTTCTCCAGGTTCTGGGCGCGCTGGACGTAGGCCTCCAGGCTTTCCCGGCGGGCGCCCGGACGGCTCGCGCTGATGGCGTCGGCGGCCTGTACCAACACCGCTTCTACCGTGGTCGGCGCAACCTCGTTGTGATGGGCTTCGATGGCGTGCACCACGTCGGGGTGCTCCCCGTGGCTGCGGGCCAGTTCGGCCCCGGCCAGAGCGTGGGATCGTTCGTCGTCGATCAATGCCTTGCCCAGATCGTGCAGCAGCGCGGCTCGGCGGCAGACCCCCACATCGACCCCCAGCTCGGCGGCCAGCGTTCCGGCCAAGTGGGCGGACTCGACCAGATGGGCCAACACGTTCTGGCCATAGGAGGTACGGAAGGTGAGCGCGCCGAGGGTGGTCACCAACTCCGGAGCCAGGTCGGTGATGCCGAGTTCGGCAACCGCATCCTCCCCCGCACGCTGGGCAGCGGCGTCGGTGGCAGTAAGGCTGCGCTGATGCACTTCCTCGATCCGAGCCGGATGCACCCGACCGTCGGCGAGGAGGTCGACCAGCGTACGGCGGGCCGCGTCGCGGCGACGCGGGTCGAAACAGCTGACCATCACCACGTCGGGGCTGTCGTCGATGATCAAGGTGGCGCCGGTGACCTGCTCGAACGCGCGAATGTTGCGGCCGTCCTTGCCGATCAGACGCCCTTTGAAGTCCTCCGATGGCAACGCCACCGTCACCACAGAAGTCTCGGCGGTCTGCTGGGCAGCCACCCGAGCGACACTCGTGGCCACCACCGCGCGGGCCCGCTGCTCTGCCTCCGCAGTGGCCCGATCCTCGATGGCAGCAGCAAGCCGGGCGGCTTCGGCCTTGGCGTCGGCAGCCGCATCGGCCAACACCTGGGTTCGCGCTTGCTCAGGGCTCACCCCGGCCAGCTCGGCGAGCTGGAGCTCGCACGCGGTCTCGGCCTGCGTCAGTGCCCGCTCGCGGCGGCCCAGTGAGGCTTCGCGATCGGCGAGTTCGCCCCGGGCCCGGTCAAGTTCTGCCCGCTCCCGGTTCAGCCGCTCTTCACGCTCCACCAGCAACGCGTCGCGGCGGGCATCAGCTCCAGGCTCCGCGCCGCGGCGGCGGCCCAGGAGAGTCAGCAGCATCACCACGACACCCAGCACCACCACCAGCACGATCACCAGAACCACGACCAGTTCGATCGGCATGACACCCTCTTCTCGTCCGACCCCACCAAGGACGCCGACGAACCCGACTGATCCCCACGCACGGGGCGAGGGACAGCCAGGCAGGAGGTGGGGTTCAGGCCCCGTCATCGTTCGTACTCAGTGAAGGTGAGCGCCACAGCGCCTGCCATCACGGTAGGCCCGGGCTGATCCCCCCGCAAGCGCCTGCCCCGCGACCACGGTCAACACCGGCACCAACCAGGCCGGGATCGTTCTCACCGGCGACGTGCTCACCGCGCGAGGTCAGTCCCCATCCGCAGGCTCGGCATCGACGGCCTCCCCGAGCTCGGCGAGCACCTCGCGGGTCACCTGAGCAACCACCGACGCCGGGAAACCACGACGAGCCAGTGCACCGGCCAACCGGCGATAGCGCGCCTGCGATTCGACCCTGGCCAGACCTGCGGCCTTGCGCTCGGCATACGCGCGCGCGACCTGGTAGTCGCGCTCACCGTCGAGTTCAGCCGCTGCAGCCTCGGCCACCTCGCGGTCGACGCCCTTTTCGGCCAGTTCGGCCAAGAGGACGCGACGACTCCGCTGCCGACGCTCGCCGGCAGCCAGCCAGTCCCGAGCGAAGATGGCGTCGTCAATCAAGCCGACCTCGGTGAGTCGATCTAGGACGATCGTGGCCGCCTCGTCTGGAACCTGCTTGCGCGCCAAGGCGCGAGCTAACTCTCCCCGGCTACGGGCGCGCACGGTCAACTGACGCAATGCGATCTCTCGGGCGACAGCGATCGGGTCGGCCGCCGGAGAGTCGTCATCCTCCGGCGGCTCGCTGCCCCTCATCGTCTTAGAACTCCACCTCGCCGGTCACCGGATCGATGCCCTCAGGCACCTCCGCGTGTTCCCCCACCCCCATGTGGGTAAGGATGCGCTTCTCGATCTCATCCGCAACCTCCGGATTCGACTTCAAGAAGGTGCGCGCGTTCTCCTTGCCCTGGCCGAGCTGATCGGCTTCGTAGGTGAACCATGCGCCGGCCTTGCGGATGATGCCGCACTCGACGCCCAGATCGATCAGGCTGCCCTCACGGCTGATGCCCTGGCCGTAGATGATGTCGAACTCAGCCTGCTTGAACGGCGGAGCCACCTTGTTCTTCACGACCTTGACCCGGGTGCGGTTGCCGACCATGTCGGAGCCGTCCTTCAGGGTCTCGATCCGCCGGACGTCCAGTCGGACCGAGGAGTAGAACTTGAGCGCCCGACCACCAGTGGTGGTCTCCGGCGAGCCGAACATCACCCCGATCTTCTCGCGCAGCTGGTTGATGAAGATCGCTGTGGTGTTCGACCCGGACAAGGCGCCGGTCATCTTCCGCAGCGCCTGGCTCATCAGTCGGGCCTGCAGACCGACATGGCTGTCACCCATCTCGCCCTCGATCTCGGCGCGCGGGGTCAACGCGGCCACCGAGTCGATCACGATCAGTGCCAGCGCGCCGGAACGCACCAGGGTGTCGGCGATCTCCAGGGCCTGCTCACCGTTGTCGGGCTGGCTGACCAGCAGCGCATCGGTGTCGACCCCGAGCTTGGCGGCATAGTCAGGATCCAGAGCGTGCTCCGCGTCGATGAACGCGCAGATGCCGCCCGCAGCCTGTGCATTGGCGATCGCGTGCAGCGCCACCGTGGTCTTACCCGAGGACTCCGGGCCATAGATCTCCACCACTCGGCCGCGCGGCAGGCCGCCGATCCCCAAAGCCACGTCCAAGGCGATCGACCCGGTGGGGATCACCTCGATCGGCTGGCGCGTCTCGTCACCCAGGCGCATCACTGAGCCCTTGCCGTGAGCCTTTTCGATCTGGGCCAACGCTGCTGCCAGCGCCTTCTCCCGGTCTGCCACCGCCATGCTGGATTCCTTTCTCCGCTATCTCGTCGCCCTCACCTTAGGGACCGCCACTGACAGTGATTCAGTCGGGGCCGAGGTTGTGGATGACCACAGCGAGGATGTCGATGGATCACAGCCTAGGCGAACAGGTGTTCGAAATGACACGACACGCCGCAGACTTACCGATAGGAGTCAGGAAGCTCCAACTCAGCCCAGGCGCTCCGCCAGATCTGCTTGCACGGGACGCCGGCAGCCAGCGCCTCATCGACGGTGCGCTGACCCAGCGAACCGATCACCTGGGTCTGAGCCCACAGCAACGAATACGGGTGGGAAAGGTGCTGGTCGAGCCGAGCGCGGAGTTCGACTTCGCGCATCAGGCTCAGGCGGCCTGCACGCGCGGCCGCAGCGGCAGCGCGGTGACCTCTGCGGGGGCCGAATCGATCCGGTCCGACACCAGACGCAGCACACTGGACAGCGGGACGCCCAAAGCTCCGCAGATCGCGTTCAACAACTCAGAGGAGGCTTCCTTCTGGCCGCGCTCAATCTCCGAAAGGTAGCCCAGGCTGACCTGCGCCCGTCCGGAGACTTCGCGCAAGGTGAGGTTTTCGGACGTGCGCAACTCGCGCAGTGACTCGCCGAGGATCTCCCTCAGGATCACCGGCTTGGGATGCACCTGGCCGACCATGCTTCGACTCTACCTGCCTTCAGTGGGTCAATCTCTGCTCTGGACAACACCGCGGGTGTGTCGTGTTGTTCCTCAACCTCAACTCGAGGCGGCGGTCAGCCTAGCCAACAGCCCCGACAGGGCCTCGCTCACGGCCGCAGCACGGACGGCGTCGCGGTCGCCGAGCCGGTCGATCCGCACGGCTTCCGCCGAACCGTCCGGACCAGCGAAGCCCAACCAGACCTCGCCGGGGGCGTGTCCGTCCTGGGGATCGGGACCGGCCACCCCGGTTGCCGAAATTGCCCAGTCCGCCCGGCAACTTTCACGCACGCCCCGAGCCATCGCCACCGCGGTCTCGGCCGCGACCGGCCCATGGGCGACCAGGACGTCGTCCGGCACCGCACCGAGGGTAGCTTTCAGGTCGGTGGCGTAGGTGATCACTCCCCCGCGATACACCGCAGAAGCTCCGGACACAGCAGTGATCGCCGCACCAATCAGTCCACCGGTCAACGACTCGGCGGTGGCAACGGTGAGCTCATCCGCCGCCAGGGCTGCGACCAGCCGGACGGCCGTCGACTCAGGAGGCATCGCCGTCGGTCGGCTGCTTACCCTGCGCCCGAAGCCGCAAGGCATCGAAGACGTACATCACGCCGGTGATCACCGTCAGTGCCAGCGCAGCGCCCATCACCAGCCAACCCAGCCAGAACCAGAACGGTGCGGTCGCGGTGATCGGATACGGCAACCAGATCAGCAGCGCGATCGCCTGCAGCACGGTCTTCAGCTTGCCCGCGGGGGCGGCCGCCATGACCGCGTACTTCAGCATCACCACTCGCAACCAGGTGATGCCCCATTCGCGAGCCAGGATCAACACGGTGATCCACCAGGGCAGTTCGCCGAAGACGCTCAAGATGATGAAGGCGGCACCGGTGAGCGCCTTGTCGGCGATCGGGTCCCAGATCTTGCCGAAGTCACTGACCAGGTTGTACCGGCGGGCCAGCCGACCGTCGAAGAAGTCGGTCAGGATGGCGACCCCGAAAGCGATGGTGCCGGCCAACCGCCAGCCGAAGCCGACTCCGGGCTCGATCACCATCAACACCACGAATACCGGCACCAGCACCAGCCGCAACACAGTCAGCGCGTTCGGCAACTGCGCAGGGATCGGTGCCTTCACCGACGGACTCTCGGCATTCATCAGCTCTCCACCTCGGCGACCAGGTCCACCCCGTCCGCCCCGCTGACGATACTCCACACCAGCGCGCCGACGGCCGGTGTCGAGCCGTTGGCCTCAAGGGTGGTCATCCCATCGGTTTCGGGGCCTTGTTGCGCCGCGCGCCCGACCGCACGTCCGGCCTCGTCGTGCCCCTCGACCAACACCTGCACCCGCTCACCGATCCGGTCGGCGGCTCGGTCGGCGCTCACCGCCTCGACCAGGCTGGAGATCCGGTCCACCCGAGCGTCGATCTCGTCGACGTCGACCTTGGGCCGCAGCCGCTCCCCCTCGGTGCCTTCCTCGTCGGAGTAGCCGAAGACGCCCACTGCATCGAGCCGGGCCTCAGCCAGGAATTCGGCCAGTTCGTCGACCATGTCGGCGGTCTCGCCGGGGAAGCCGAGGATCACGTTGCTGCGAATACCGGCGTCGGGACGCACAGCGCGGATCCGGGCCAGCAGATCGAGGAACGACTCGGGATTGCCGAAACGCCGCATCTTGCGCAGCAGCGACTCGGTGGCGTGCTGGAACGGCACATCGAAGTACGGCACCACCCGCGGCAGGTCCAGCATGGCGTGCAGCAGCGCGGGATGAATCTCGGCCGGCTGCAAGTAGCTCACCCGGATCCAGTCCAGGCCGTCCACGCCGTTGAGTTCGGTGATCAGGGTCTCCAGATTGGTGCTGAGGTCCCGGCCGTAGCCGGTGGAGTTCTCACTGACCAGGACGACCTCACGCACCCCGGACTCGACCAACCAGCGAGCCTCAGCCACCACTTCTCCGACCGGTCGCGACAGGTAGGAGCCACGGAAGCTGGGGATGGCGCAGAAAGCGCACCGCCGATCACAGCCCGAGGCGATCTTCAACGGCGCGGACGGGCCGGTTCCCAGGCGCTGCCGTAGCACGCGCGGTCCGCTGGCCGGACCCGGCGCGGCACCGGCGTGGCCGGGTACCGACAGGCCCACGGCCCCGGCCGGGCGCGCCACCGGGGTCAGCGGCAACAGACTGCGCCGGTCACGGCGCTCGTGGGCGGCCGGACGCTCGCCGCCCAGGATCGCGGTCAATCGGGCGGCGATGTCGGGATAGTCGTCGAAACTCAGCACCGCGTCGGCTTCCGGCAGCGCCTCGGCCAACTCTGCGCCGTAGCGTTCGGCCAGGCAACCGACCGCCACCACGGCCTTGGTCACCCCGCCGGCCTTGTGATCAGCAGCAGCCAACAAGGTGTCGACCGAGTCCTTCTTGGCGGCGTCAATGAAGCCGCAGGTGTTCACCACGATGGCCTGGGCCGCATCGGGGTCATCGACCAAAGTGAAGCCGTCGGCGGCCAGCCGTCCGGCCAACTCCTCGGAATCCACTTCGTTGCGGGCACAGCCAAGACTGATCAGGTGCACCGGCACGGGCGCGCCTGGCGTGGGGGAACTCACCGGTTCAAACTACCGGCTCAGCTCAGCCTTCGCGAAGTGCGGCCAGCACCTCGTCCAAGTCGTCGGGCTTGACCAGCACCTCCCGTGGCTTGGAACCCTCCGATGGGCCGACCACGCCGCGGGTCTCCAGAATGTCCATCAGCCGTCCCGCAGCTTGCGCTGCAGCATCGAGGTCGATCCCAGTTGAAGGTTGACCACCAGCTGGCAGGCCTCCAGCACCAGCTCCAGATCGTCGCCGATGTCCTCGGCGACGGCCTTGGATTCGATCGGGGCAGCCACATCTTCGCGGTACTGCGGCGCGAGCTGCTCGGAGACCTTCTTCACCACGGCGCGAATCTCGGCCTCAGTGACCCAGGCACCTTGAACGCGCAGCGCCTTCGACTGCCCCATCGGCAGGAACAGGCCATCGCCCTGGCCGACCAGCTTCTCCGCCCCAGGGGTGTCGAGGATCACCCGGGAGTCGGTCATCGAACTGGTCGCGAACGCCAACCGGGAAGGCACGTTGGCCTTGATCAGCCCGGTGACCACATCGGTGGACGGACGCTGAGTCGCCAGCACCAGATGGATGCCTGCGGCACGTGCCAACTGGGTGATGCGGACGATCGAGTCCTCCACGTCACGCGGGGCGACCATCATCAGGTCGCTGAGCTCGTCGACGATGATCAGAAGGTACGGATACGGCGCCAGCACGCGCTCCGAACCCGGCGGCAGCTTCACCTGCCCCGCACGGACGGCCTTGTTGAAGTCGTCGACGTGGCGGAACCCGAAAGCGGCCAGATCGTCGTAGCGGGCGTCCATCTCGCGGACCACCCACTGCAGAGCCTCGGCAGCCTTCTTGGCATTGGTGATGATCGGGGTGACCAGGTGCGGGATGCCCTCGTAATGGGTCAGCTCGACCCGCTTGGGGTCAACCAGCAGCATCCGTACCTCTTCAGGAGTGGAGCGCATCAGGATCGAGGTGATCATCGAGTTCACGAAGCTCGACTTGCCCGATCCGGTGGCGCCGGCCACCAGCAGGTGCGGCATCTTGCACAGATTGGCCACCACGTAGCCACCCTCGACGTCCTTGCCCAGCCCGACGGTCATCGGGTGGTGGTCGTTCCGGGCCCGGTTGGACCGCAGCACGTCACCCAAGGAGACGATCTCCTTGTCGGCGTTGGGAATCTCGATGCCGATCGCGGACTTGCCGGGGATCGGCGACAGGATGCGCACATCGGCGGAGGCCACCGCGTAGGCGATGTTCTTGCTCAGCGCGGTCACCTTCTCGACCTTCACCGCCGTGCCGAGTTCGACCTCGTAGCGGGTGACGGTCGGGCCGCGGGTGTAGCCGGTGACCTGAGCGTCGATCTCGAACTGCTTGAGCACCTGGGTGAGGCTGTGCACCACCTGATCGCTGGCAGCGGTGCGCGCCTTAGGCACCGAACCGGGCTTCAGTACCGACGGGTCAGGCAGTTCGTAGACCACGTCGCCGCTCAGCGCCGGCTGTTCGGCGCGCAGCGGGGCTGAGGACAGTTCGGGCACTTCGAGCTGTCGTTCGACCTGCTTCTGCGGACGTCCCGGGCGGGGCCGATCGGCAATCACCTCGGTCGCCTGGGCGTCGGGGTCGTCGAGTTCGTCGTTGACCAGCGGGGTGTCGAAGGCTCGATGGCTGGTGCCGTAGGCGATCTCGCCACGATCGACCGGACGCAGCCGCGCCACCGCGCCGGCGATGCGCGGCCCGATCTCGTTCAGCGGGATCCCCAGGATCACCAGCAGGCCGATCACCGCCGCTACCAACAGGATCGGCACCGCGCCCCAAGGGCCCAACGGCTGCATCAGTAGCGAGGAGGACAAGAAGCCCAAGAACCCGCCCGCTTCTCGAACAAGGGCGGGAATGTTGCCCGGCGGGTAGCCGCGAGCGATGTGCAGCACCCCCAGCACGCCGAACAGCGCCAACATCCAACCGACGGCCTGTCGTCCGGCGCTGCCGTGACGCTCGGGGTGACGGAAGGTCCGCCAACTCATCGCCATTGCAGCGACCGGAACCGCGTAGGCGAAGACACCCACCACCGTGGTCACCGCGATCGCGATCCAAGTGCCGACCGGGGCAGGCAGACCGATCCAGAACTGGGCGGCGACCAGCAGGGCGAACAGCATCAGAGCGAACGCAGATCCGTCATGGCGCTTCTCCGGATCAAGGTCCTTCACTGCCGGGGCGATGGCGCGTGCACCGTTACCGAGGGCACTCGCGGTGCCGCGCCAGGCGGCAGCGATGCCACGGCCGATGCCGGAAAGCAGCTTCGACAGGCCCGACTGCTCGGGCTGCCGGCTGCGGGAACTGGTCTTCTTTCTTCCCGTGCTGCTGGAGGCTCGAGAGCGCGTTGATGCACTGCTTCGGCTCCGCGAAGGGGAAG
>JAJTBJ010000024.1 GCA_021286985.1 Propionibacteriales bacterium
AGCTCGAACACTGCGCGAAGCTCGGCATCGCGTTCCTGCCGTGGAGCCCGCTGGGCGGCATCCGCCGCGCCGCCGACCTGGGCTCGCGCCACGACGCCTTCGGCCAGATCGCCGCCGATCACGGGGTCAGCCCGCAGCAGGTGGCGCTGGCCTGGGAGTTGGCGCTGGCGCCGGTGGTGATCCCGATCCCGGGCGCCTCCCGCGCGGCGAGCATCCAGGACTCGGTGCACGCCGTCGACCTGGTGCTCAGCGAGGACGAGGTGGCTCTGCTCACCCGGCAGGTGTGAGCACCACCAGCTGCTGGGTGGCCCGCGTCATCGCCACGTAGCGATCAACGGCGCCGGCCACCCCGTCGCCGAACGCGTCCGGACGCACCAACACCACCAGGTCGAACTCCAAGCCCTTGGCCTCGACCGGGGTCAGTGAGCGCACCCGCTCGCTGTCGGCACGGCCCGGATCGCCGATCACGCAGGCCACCCCGGTGGCGTTCTCAGCCAGCCAGTCAGCGACGATGGCGTCCAGTTCGTCGGGCGTGCCGTAGCGCACCGGGGCGCCACCAGGACGGATCGAGATCGGCACGTTCGCGTCCGGCAACACCGCAGTGATCACCGGCGCAGCGGCGTCCATCACTTCCTGGGGGGTGCGGTAGTTGAGGTTCAACTGCGCTTGCCGGACGTCCTCGAAGCCGAGCCGGATGAGCCGCTGCTTCCAGCTCTCGGCGAAGCCGGCGCGGGCCTGGGCCCGGTCGCCCACGATGGTGAAGCTGCGCGACGGGCAGCGTCGCAGCAGCATCTGCCATTCGGCGTCGGTGAGCTCTTGGGCCTCGTCGACGATGATGTGCGCGAACGGCCCGGCCAACGGGTCACGCTCGGCGGCGGGGACGGCGTCGTCGTGCAGCAGATCGTCGCGCAGGCTGGCCCGATTGAGCAGCGGCAGCGGACTTTCCGGATCGTCATTGGCCTGCAGCAGATCATCGACGACCCGGTCCATGTACGCCCGGTCCTCGGCCAGAATCGCCTGCTCCCGGCGACGGTGCAGCGACGCCTTCGGATCGCCGAGCCGGGCGCGCATGGCGTCCAGCATCGGCAGATCGGACGTCGTCCAGGCCGAGCCCTCGGGACGCCGCAGGGCGGCGCGCTCGTCCGGGGCCAGCCACGGCGCGCAGCGGCGCAAGTAGGCCGGCACCGCCCACAGATCGCCCACCAGGTCGGCGGCGTCCAAGATGGGCCAGACCCGGTAGAAGGCGTCACCGAAGTCTTCGTTGGTGGCGATCGCGTGCCGCAGCTGCGCCGCCTCGACCTCTTCGCTGTCGACCTGGCTCAGGCCGATCTCGGTGGCGATGTCGACCAAGGCCTCCCAGATGTCGTCGCGGGCCTCGTTGTGGGCAGGGCCGTCGTCGACGGCTTCGAACGCTTCGGCCCACTCCGCCCGGGTGAGCCGGACGTCCACCCAGGCGGTCTCGACGATCAGGTCGGCCGTCGGAAGCTCCTCATACAGCGCCACCGCGGGCTCGACCGCGTCCAAGAGTCGAGCGTCGGCCTTCAGCCGGGCGACCTCGGCCACCGCCTCGGGCCGGACGTCGGCACCGTCGGGCACCAGGTCGCCCAGGGTGCAGCTGAGCACGCCTTCCTCGCCCAGCCCGGGCAGGACGTCGGCGACGTAGCGCAGGTAGTGCCGGTGCGGACCGACGAACAACAGGCCGCCGTGGGCGCCGGCGAGCCGGACGTCGGCATAGAGCAGATAGGCCGCGCGGTGCAGCGCCACCACCGTCTTGCCGGTGCCCGGACCGCCGTCGACCACCAAGGCGCCGGCCGAGCCTGCCCGGATGATCGCGTCCTGATCGGCCTGGATGGTGGCCAGCACGTCGCGCATCTGCGGCGAGCGACTGGCCCCCAGGCTGGCGATGAAGGCCGAGTCCTGGTCGAGGGCGACCGGCTGGTCGGCACCGGCGTCACCGAACACCTCGTCCCAGTAGTCGACGATGCGGCCACCCACCCAGCGGTAGCGGCGACGACTCACCAGCCCCATCGGGTGCGCGGCGGTGGCGGCGAAGAACGGCTCGGCGGCCGGGGTGCGCCAGTCGATGATCAGCGGCTCCCCGGCCGCATCGACCACGCCGATCCGGCCGATGTAGAGCGATTGGCCGGCGGCGTCGACGATCCGTCCCAGGCACACGTCGATGCCGAAGCGCTGCAGGACGCCCAGTCGTCCGGACAGTCGGTGGATCTCCAGGTCGCGATCCATAGCCCCGCGGCCACGTCCGCCGGGAGCGCGGCGCAGCTCGGCCAATTGCGCCTTCAGCGTCGCCTGCTGCGCCGAGATTGCGGCAGCGACCATGGCCAAGTGGGCGGCGTCCTGGCCGATCAGCGTCGGCACGGCTTTCGTTGAAAGCCCTGGTGGAAGCCCAAATACTGCCGACTGGCTCACGTGCACATTCCCCTCAGACAACCTTCGAAGCGTCTTCGAGTGTGCGCCTTGTGGGGGGCCTTGCGGCAAGCCCCCACCCGCGCTATAGATTGGAAGTGCCGAAGCGGTGTTTCACCGCCGGCTTTTTTTGTGCCCAGACAGCGAGGCCCCCGGGCCACCAGCCGCGGCCCGGGGGTGTCTCAGCTCGCCGCTACCGAAGGTGGCGCAGCGCGGCGGTGAAGGCGCGGGCGTGGCTGGCCTCCTGACGTCCGGCCTTCCGGAACTCCTTTGCTGCGGCTCGGTCGCCGGCGGTCTTCGCCTGGCTGGCGAAGTCGGGATACATCACGGTCGCCTCGTAGGTCTCGCCACTAATGGCGCCCTTCAGGTTCGCCGCATTGGTGCCGACCAGCCCGGCCAGGACGGCTTCACCGGCGAAGTGCTCCCGCAACTCGACCTTGGCCGTGCCGGTGAAGAGGGCCGCGATCGCCGGGTGGCCGGTCTTGGCCGCCTGCTTCGCGTAGAGCCGGTACTTCGCCTGGGCGAAGGCTTCGCCGTGCATGGCGTCGAGCAGGTTGGTCTGGGTGGCGCCGGCGCAGGCCGGGTCACTCTTCACGATGGTCACCACGTCGGCCACCTGAGGTGCCGGGACGGACACGCTGGCGTCACTCAGCGAGTTCAACGCGGTCTGATAGGCGGCGGCATGCACTGCCTCGTCCGCGGCGATCTCGGTGAACAACTCGGCAGCGACCGTGCAGCCCTCAGCGGTGGCCTGAGCCGCGAAGCCGGGGTACATGGTGGTGGCCTCGTAGGTCTCGCCGTCGATCGCGTCGGCGAGGTTGGCTTCGTTGCTGCCGACCAGTCCGGCGATCACCGCCTCGTCGGCGAAGTGATCGTTGAGCTCGACGCCGGCCGTCCGCTGGAACAACTTGGCCACCAAGCGCTTTCCGGTGCGGGCGGCGTGACCAGCGAAGGCGGTGTATTTGGCGTACGCGAAAGCCTCACCATGCATGGCGGTGAGAGCGTTGGCCTTGGTCGTGGCGGCGACCGTGCTGGTGCGGTGAGCAGGCGCAGCAGTCGCGGCGGGGATCGACGAGCAGGTGAGCGCGAGCGCACCGGCTACGACGGCGACATACTTCCAGCGAGACATTTGTGCTCCTTCCGGGGTGGGTTGGACTCGCGTTCGACTGTACTCAATCGGTCGATATTCGTCAGCCCCTCCGATTAGCTGTTGTGGCTTGTCGGGCGTGGTTCAGGCGGAGAAATGAGAGCATTCTCATTTTCAAGGACGCCCAACTCAGCGCAATTGCGCATCTCATCAGAGTGCTCATTAGGTCAGCCTTTCCTAACTTGAAACGGATCAATTCCTCCGGCGGTCGTCGGCCTGCGGGAGTCTTCTGCGCCGTCTGGTTGTTGTAGGAGGGGACGCCACCCCCACGGCGTCGGCGAAGGAGCGACCATGACGCGCAAGACCTACTACGGACCGATCATCGATGTGTCCTTCGATGGGGCGGTGTGCCAGCACGCCGGCGAGTGTGTGCGCGGCATGCCGACCGTGTTCGACACCGGCAAACGTCCGTGGATCGACCCCGGTAACGCCGATGACGCCGCCCTTGCCGAGCACCTGCGCGCGGTGGTGGGGCGCTGCCCGTCCGGCGCGTTGGGGATCGTCGAGCACGAGGCGCAGGCATGAGCGACGTCATCGTCACCGACAACCCGGCCGCGTCCCGCTTCGAGGCTCACCTGGACGGACGGCTGGCCGGTTTCGCCGAGTACCAGCTCACCGACGAGTTGGTGGTCTTCACTCACACCGAGGTGCTGCCCGCCTTCGAAGGCACCGGCGTCGGCTCGGCCCTGGCCCGCTTCGCCCTCGACCAGCTGCGCACCCAGGGCACCCACAAGGCGCTCGCCCTGTGCCCGTTCATCAAGGGCTGGATTCAGCGGCACCCGGAGTACCTGACGATCACCTACGGCGCGGCCGAACCTCGCTCCTGAACCCCAGTCCGCGACGACGAGCTCAGGACGACCGCGGCGGGGTTGGATCAGCGGCATCCGGCCCGTCGTGGCGGTGCGGGTGGTGTGCGTCCGGGAAATGGTGATGGTCGTGGGTCAGCGCCTCATGCTCGTGCCAGTGTCGGTGCCCGCCGTCCGGCAGGTCGGCATCGGGGTGCTGATGCTGGTGATGGACGTCGTGGGTGTGCCAATGGTCGTGGGAGGTCGGATCGTGATGATGCGCATGTGAGTGTCGCTCGGTCAGATGCAGCCACACCCCCAACGCCATCAACGCCCCCGCCGGGATCAGCGGCCACGTCAACGGCTCCCCGAGGAGCAGCGCCAACACGGCACCGAAGAACGGCGCCACCGAGAAGTAGGCACCGGCCCGGGCCGTCCCGACCTCGCGCATGCCGAAGATGAACAACGCCAGGCTGATGCCGTAGGAGAGCAACCCGACCACCAGCGCTCCGCCCAGCGGGCCCGGCGCGGGCAACTGCGCCCCGATGGCCACCCCCAACAGCAGGTTGACCGGACCGGCCACGCCGCCCTTCACCGCAGCCAGCCAGGTGGCGTCGTTGAGGGCCACCTTCCGGGTGAGGTTGTTGTCCAGTCCCCACGCCAGGCAGGCGCCCAGCACAGCCAACGCCGGTACCGCCGAGGAGAACTCGACGACGGACGGCACACTCAACAGGAGCGCGCCGGCGAGGATCGTGACCATGCCCAACGCCACCCGGCGGTTCACCGGTTCTTTGAACACCAGCCAGGCGATGCCCACGGTGAACACGGCTTCGGCGTTGAGCAGCAGGGACGCCCCCGAAGCCGGCATGGCCGACAATCCGAACATCAGCAGCACCGGCGCAATCACCCCGCCGCTGACGACGGCCCCGATCAGTGGTGCGCGGTCAGCGCGTCCGAGCCGTACCCGGGGAGCCCTCCTGATCAGGCGATAGGCGGCCAGACCCACGCCGGAGCCGGCGTACAGCAGACCCGCGAGAAGCCACGGGTTGACCGCTCCCAACAACACCTTGGCGATCGGCGTCGCGGCACCGAACAGCACCGCCGCAAGCAAGGACGCTTGGACGCCGCGGCTTGTCAGTGCTGCTTTCAACGGACGACCCCCACACGTGGAGTTGCTGATCGGGACACCGGGGACGGTTCCAGCGTCCCATCGGCCTTCATCTTCGCAGGTGGCGGCGGCGTTCGACGGTTGGGGTCGCGCTGGGTAGGTTCGACCCGTGCCGTCCATCGAGCCCGCGCCCGCCCCGCCCGCGCGAACCATCGCCATCTGCGCCGCTCTGGTCGTCGACCGAGCCGGACGGATGCTGCTGGTGCGCAAGCGCGGAACCTCGGCCTTCCTACAACCGGGCGGCAAGCCCGAGCCCGGCGAGACTCCGGTGCAGACCATTGCGCGGGAGTTGGACGAGGAGTTGGGGTTGCGGATCGCCCTCGAACGCTTCGAACTGCTCGGCACCTTCGAGGACGCGGCCGCCAATGAACCCGACCATCGCGTGGTCGGGCATGCGTTCCACGTGGAACTGACCGACGCCGAGGCGGCGACCGCCGCGGTGGCCGCCGAGATCGAGGAAGCCCGCTGGGCGTCCGTGGCCGAAGCCGAGGCGCTGCCACTGGCGCCGCTCACCAGGAGCTACTTCGTGCCACTCACCGTGAAGAAGATGGGGGTAGCGAAGGGGCACCGCGCCCCGTCGGCGACCGACGGATTCAGGCGGCTGTTGTATCGAGACTGCGACACCCAGCCGATGTAATCCATGGAATCTATCGGGTAGCTTCGACCCATGGACGCCCGACTGATTACCTGTTCCCTGCTGCTACCACTCCTTGCCGGCTGCGCTACCGGCGTCGATTCGCCGGCAACACCCCCCACGTCACCGGCGATGTCGGCGGCGCCCACGGCTGCCCCGCAGGAACGCGAGGGTGGGGTGCCCGGCTACCCGTTCGGAGAGTTCCCGCCCGTGCCGCTGTTCGAGATGCCTGATCTGTCGATGCTCGATTCCGCGATGGCCGGGTTCTCGATCAAAGTGCGCGACAAGTTCCCCCACATCCCAGGGATCACGGTCAAGCCCGCGCACTGCGACCAGGGTGGCCAAGTGGAAACCGACGACGGCACCTTGCGGTTCTACGGCGACGGGCGTGGCGATTACACCGGGCCGGATGGCACCGTGCACAACTACGGCAATGGCTCCGGCGACTTCACTCTCAACGGCAAGACCGTCCACGTCTATGGCAACGGCCGCGGCGACTACACCGACGGCACGATCACGATCCAGGCCTATGGCAAGGGGAAGGGCGACTACACCGACGGCACCGCGACGATCCAGGTATATGGCGGCGGCAAAGGCGACTACACCGACGGCACCATCACCATCCACAACTACGGCAACGGCAGCGGCGACTACACCGACGGCACCATCACGATTCACAACTACGGCGACGGCACCGGAGATCTCACCGACGCTCAGGGAGAGACCCAGCAACTGACGGTGAATCCGCTGGTCGGGGTGCCCGATCTTGGCCAGTTCCCGGCCATGGGGAGTTTGAAGCCGATCACCTCCTGCGGCACCCGCATCATCATCGAAGACTCAGTGATGTTCGACTTCAACAAGGACAACCTCCGCCCCGAGGCGGCCCCCACCATCACCAAACTCGCTACCGTCCTCAACGAACTCAAAGTCAGCAAAGCCATCATCTCCGGCCACACCGACGCCATCGGCTCCGACGACTACAACCAAGACCTCTCCGAACGCCGAGCCAACGCGGTCGTCACCGCCCTGAAAGCCCAATCCGTCACCGCCACCCTCGACGCACGCGGCTATGGCGAAACCCAACCCATCGCACCCAACGAGATCGACGGACACGACAACCCCGCCGGACGCCAGAAGAACCGGCGCGTCGAAATCTTCATCCCGGCGGGAAGTTGAGGGGAAGGGAGAAGGCCCACTGACCGATCACGAACTCGGCAAGTCCAACGCCTTCAGCAACCGCCGCGCCTTGGTCACCGACGCTGAACTGCCGCCCCGACCTGCCACTTCGGCCAACCCTGGCCAGGTGGACGACTCCCCCAGCAGGCCACGAGACGCCGCCTCGCGCAGGTAAGGAGCCAGTCGAAGCGCGGAGTCCAGCACCAGATTCAGCCAACTCGGCAGCGGGCCCTCGACGGTGCCCGCCGCCCGCACCGGCTCGGTCAGCATCGGCCACAGGGCCCCCAGTAGGTGCGGGGCCTTGGCCAACGCGCCCACCAACTTGGCCGGACTCACCGCCGGAGAGTGCAACAAGGCGACCACAGCGACGCTCACCGCCGACGGTCCAAGGTGTCCGTCCTCGACGAGCTGGGCCACCAGACGTCGACCCACCAGGCCGTTGTCGCCGTCCTGGGCCGCCACACCCACCGCCACCGTGAGCAGTGAGCTACTCAAGGTGGGTGTCGACCCGTCGGTGACCACCTGTTGGGTGCCCGCGACCCAGCGCTGCGGAGCCACCAGCATGGTCTGGGCAGCGTGGTCCCAGCGCAGCCAGACCCGCTCGCCGTCGACCCAGTCGGCTCCCACCGCGTGCTGGCGCGCAGCGCATTGCCCTTCGTTCTCCAGGTCATAGGTCCAGCCCTTGACGACCGAGTAGCGCACGTCAGGACGGTCCGGCAGCGCAAGGTCGAACCGGAGCGTCCGGGTCGAAGAACTCGGATCAATCCACTCGGCTCTCACCGTCACGCCGTCCTCGATCACCGCCGGGTCGCGCGCGTCCCACCAGACCTCGAACGGCGGGTCGAGAACCGGCACCGGACTGCTCACCACGGCGGCCGGCGCCGCCACCACCGGCAGGGCGGCAACCACCTCCCGGGCCGCGGTCACCGCCTTCGAACTCCCTGAACGGGCGGCCAACGCACGCACCCCCGGCACGTTCACCACCGCGACATCGGCGCGACCATCGGCGACGGCGGCCAGCACTTCGGGCACCAGAACGAGCATCGCCTCAGCCACCTCTGAAGCCCCGGCCACCAGCTTGGGCGCGTTCACCGCCGCCACCAGCAGCTGGTCCAGCACCGGCCAGACCACCGACGCCAGCCCGGCCTCGGCGAACTCCAGCAGCACCGCCGTCAACGCCGCCACTGCGGTGGGCGGACGTCGCCAGTCGAGCAAGCCCACGTCCGCCACTCCCGGACGCAACAGCCCCCGCGCCCACGCTTCCAACACCGCCTGAGTGGCCTCGGCCAGGGCGTGCTGGTGGCAATTGCGTGGGCCCGCCAGGAGATTGATCGCCAACCCTGGCGTCAACGGCTCCCGCCGCCGCGCGAGCTGGCGATGGACGACACCGAGTTCGGGCGGAATGTCCGCACTCCACGAACCGCCGACCAGGCCCGCATCGCCCCAGGCCGGGAACACCGCGAAGGTGTAGTCGCCGTAGTAGTTGCGCTCGCCACTCCATTGCACCTTGAACGGTGCGAACGTAGACGGCATCACTGGCAGGACCTGCTTCCACCAGCCTTCCCGATCCACGAACGCCACCTGCGCCTCACCCACCGGATCGGCCAGATAGGCAGCCACGACCTCCCCCGCAGACCCCGCGACCTGCTGGCCGTCGGCACCGATCACCGGCACCGCAAGCGTCTGCAGTTCGGCCACCACCCCGGCAGGGACCTCGCGGGCGTCGAGGCGGCACACGGCGAGGAACAGGTCGGACGCCCGCGCGCTCGCCCCCTCCTGGACGTAGGACCGCAACCGCGAAGCCAGATCGGTCGCGGTGACACTGAGATCGACGAAGCTGGGTTCAGACAGCACGCACGGCAACTCGTCGAGGGCGAGCATCACCGCTTGCGCCCGAGCGGCCAGGAACCGCGTGCTGCCGTCAAAGATCGGGTCGGTGCGGGTGCCGTCGCGCCAATCAGTGATCCACTGCACCCACAGTCCCCAACCGCTCACCCCCTGGAACGCCGCCCGGGTCGCTGCCGCATCAGTGCGGGCCAGCGCGTTGGCGACCACCAGCAACCGCTCCACCTCGACGTCGGCGCTGCTGGACGGGCTCGCCATCACCTTCGCCACCAGTTCGACCAGCGCCTGCGCGCTCACCTCGCCACGCTCGAAACGCGGCAGCGTCCACACCGGTGGCGTGGCCTGCCACCAGCCGCCGGCAGAGGCCGCCTGCTCGTCGACCGGCGCAACGAGGTCAGCCAGCCGCCATGCCGCGATGACAGCAGCCGCCGCCTTCGCCACGGCCGCGTCCCGGCCACCGGCCAGCACTGCGACCTGCTCAGCTACCGCCTCGCGCACCTCGACCGACGGCAGCGATCGTGCGGCCAATGCCTTCAGCACCACCACGGTGGCCTTCTTGGTGGGGGCGGTCAGACACGAAAGCGCCACGTCGGCCAGACCCGCCTCATCGACCCCGCCGATCAAGACCGGCCCCAGTCGCTCCACCAGCGCCGATTCACCCATCGCCAGCAGCGGCACCAGAGCATCGGCGCGGTCGAGTAGTTCCTGGTCGGCGATCGCCAGGTCGTCCAGTACCTGCAGCCAGCCCTTGCGATCCCACGGACGCTGCGCGGCGTTCAGACCGGCGAAGGCCAACGTCACGGTCTGGTCGCGCCCGATCCAGCCGTGATTGCGGCCGTGTCGAATCACGTCCGCGAGTCCGTGCGCCGGCGGGACGCCAACCGCGACAGCGACGTCCACATGCTCGACGAACTTCGCTGCGATCAGGTGCGCCTGGCCCGGTCGCTGCCCGTACATGCGCGGCGACAGCTGCCACGACCCCCACCGCGCCCAGATTGCCGGATAGTCGCCGACCTCGGGCACGGGCAGATCCAAGGCGATCACCAGCCGTACCGCCACGTCAGACCTCACCTGTCCGGTGGCGATCACCGCGTTCGCAAAGGCGGCACCCCGTTCGGCCAACACCGCAGCGACCGCGTCTGGCTCCAACGGCCCGGTGTGGTGCAAGAGTTCGCCGGCGCGGCGGGCGTTCACGCCGAGGCGGATCGCGAACAAGGTCAGCATGCTCTCGTCGCTGCCCACCCAGCTCGCCCAGGCCAGCGCGCGGAAGCCGGTTCCGCCCACCGGATCCTCGTCCGACTCCACCGGCTCGTACCCACCCCACGGGCCCGAGCGCAACCCCGCCAACGCGGTCTTGCGCTGCTCTGGGGTGCCCAGCGGAAGCTCCAGCGCCTGCTCGGCGGAGGCCTGCTGCCAGCCCAGTTCGCGGAAGATCTTCAGCGCTGCGGTCAGCGCGGGGGTGGTCATGGGCGCACTCCTGGGTGGCTGAGTTGGACGGCCAACACGTGCTTGCACGCACCGCGTCCGCCGGTGTGACGCAGATACCAGGCACAGCTGCAGGTGGCGTGGTCGGCCAGCGGGCCGGGGGCGCGTCCGTCCACCCGTACCAGGTAATCGACCCCACCCGAGGCCACTCGCCAGCCGCCTTCCCTGCCCGGCTCGGGACGGACGGCCCCCTCGGCCACCAGCGCGCGTGCCGCCACGAGGCGGGGGTTGTCCTTACTGACCCGATCGGGATCGTCGGGCAGCTCGCGATGGAAGTAGGCCTGATCATGGGCGTCCCACCCCACCCGTCCGGAGGCGGCCAACACCGCCAGCGCGGCCCGCACCCGCTCGGCGCTCAGCGCCGCGTCGCGGGCCAGGGCGTCCACCTCGATCACCGGCTCGAAAGCCAGTAGGACCGCCACCAGATCGGCATCCTCCCGCACCGAATCTGCCGCCAGCGAAGCAAGCAGGGATCCCTCGCCGGAGTAGCCACGCGAAGCCTCCGCAGTGAGTCCCACGGTGAGCCTGGCTTGGGGCAGCGCCACCACGGCCAGGAGCGCACCCGCCGCACCGTCCGCTGGCGCGTAGAAGGTCATGCCGGTGACATGCACCAGCACCCGCTTGATCCCACTCAATCGATGCGCACCGGCAAGGAAGACCGAACCCGCGGTGTGCAGCGCCGCCAGCTTCACTCCGCTGCGGGTGCGGGTCAGCCACCCGCTGCGGGTCGCGCCGGTTGCCGGCGGGAGCGCGGCGATGAAGCTGCGAGCCTCGACGGCGTTCAGGGTGAGCACCGGCACGAGCCCGTGGTGGAGTTCGGCCGCGTTACCCAGCGCGCGCACCCAGCGGTCAGGCATCTGGACGGGGCGCTCGACGGTGGTCGCCTCCAGCGTGGCGACCGCGAGGCCGTCCATGCCGACGTCGAGGTGGAGCAGTTCGTTGCGCTGGACAGCACTCAGCGCGGCGCGGGTGTCGGTGCCCAGGTCGACGTTGGTGGTGCCGTGACCGATGTCTCCGCCGTCGAAGCCTTCGCTGAGTAGGTCGAGGCGGGCGTAGACGCCGTTGCACGCCGAGAAGCATTCGGCCCGCAGTCGGTCGCCGCTGGCGGTGAGGATCGGGTCACGCAGGCTGCTGGGCGCGAACTGGAAGTAGCGGGTGGCGGTGATGTCGGCCAGCGTCACGAGTCCGCGAGCCAGCACCAACGGATTGGTGGCGAAGCCGTGGAAGAAGCTCGGCGCGGCGTCGACCCCCGTCGGCGTCAGGGCAGGCGCGAGGGCGAAGGCCATTCCGTCCTGGCCGACCAACGATTCCCCGGCGTAGCTCCTCGACACCCGCCGATTCTGGCAGCCGCGATCGGAGGGGTAAACCGTCGGTCTTGCGGTCACGGGCAACCTCCAGCAAACGGTCAGGAAGAGAGGCGGCCGCCGCGGCTGTCCGGGGCGCTGCGTGTGGGGGCGTCGAGGGAGCCCGTCAACCCCTCGCGCGACGATTGTGGATGGAGAATTTGATATCCACAGATTCATAATCTTGTTCGATTTCGAAGTGGGTGGGCCTCGATACTTGAGGCATGGACGCACGCGCATCGATCACGGCCGGAGAGGCCTTGACGGAGGTGCTGCGCCTGTTCGATCGGATCGAGTCCGGTCGCGCCGGAGTGGACGCGGCCACCCGCCTGGAGTGGGTGCGGCTCGCCCGGGTGGTGCATCAGCGTTCCGGAGCATTGGCGGCAGTGCTCACCGGCGAGGCCGACCGGGCGCAAGCGTCCGAGCGGGTGGCGGGGACGCCGCTGGCGTCCTGGTTGGGCCGGGGCGAGACGCTGTCGCGGCGCGAGGCGTCCGGCGCGGTGGCGCAAGCCAAGGCTCTCGTCACCCATCCCGAGGTGGGTCAGGCTGCGGTCGACGGACGGCTCGGCGCGGGGCAGGTGCGTTCGATCACCCGCGTGTTGGACGGGCTGGCCCCGCAGCTCGACGCGGCGCAGCAGACCGCCGCCGAGCAGGTGATGATCGGCTTGGCCGGGCACCTCGACGCCGAGCAGCTCGCCCGGGCCGCCGGCACGGTATTGGCCCAGGTGGTGCCTGCGAGCGCTGAAGAGCTGCGGGAGACCCGCCTCCAGCGCGAGCATGAAGCCGCCTGGCGCGATCGATCGCTGCGATTCCACTTCGAGGGGGCGTCGGTGCTCTTCGACGGATCGTTGCCGCGACTGGAGGCCGAGACCTGGCTGGCGCAGTTGGACGCGCACGCCGAGGCCGCGCGGCGTACCCGGCTGGAACACCGCGAGGCGGCCAGCGACTTTGCCACCCCCGAACAGCGCCGGGCCGACGCCTTCATTGCCATGCTGTCGGCAGTCGATAAGGCCAAGCCGGTCGCCGGCGTGGGCGGGGCCAGGGTGATCGTGAAGCTCGACTACCAGCGGCTGGCCGAGGGCGCCGCCGAGGCGGGCGTGGTCGGTGACGGGCAGCCTCTTTCCGCCGGTGAGCTGCGACGGGTGTGCTGCGATGCCGAAGTGATCCCGGCCGTGCTGGGAGCGGCCTCGGAGGTGCTGGACGTGGGCCGTGCGCATCGCCTGGTGACGCCCGTGATTCGCACCGCGCTGATCGTGCGCGACGAGGGCTGCGCCTTCCCTGGCTGCGGGTTGCAGCCGGCCCTGTGCGAGGCGCATCACATCGTGCCGTGGTGGGCGGGAGGTATGACCGCACTGCCGAATCTGGTCTTGTTGTGTCACACCCATCACGGGCTGGTCGAGCCGGCCAAATTCGGGCTCCGCGACCAGTGGCAGGTCGAGATCGCCGACGACGGACTGCCTCAGTTCATCCCGCCGCGGAGAGCCGGCCCTGATCGAAGACCCCTGCGCCGGCAACCAGCGGGTCCGGAGCCGGGGAGTCGAGAGCCGGGAAGTCGGGAGTGTGTGAGTCGGGAGCGTGGAGACCCCGGCACAATGGACCCGTGGAGATCAGCATCGGTGCAGACATGATCCGTCTCGGACAGCTTCTGAAGTTCGCCAACGTCGTGGGCGACGGGGCCGAGGCCAAGTTCCTGATCGCCACGGGCGCCGTCCGGGTGGACGGGGTCGTGGAGACCCAGCGCGGACGCCAGGTGCATCCGGGGTCGGTGGTGGACGTCAACAGCGGGCCTGCGCCGGTGACTCTGCGGGTCACCGAGTAGGTCGGAGCCGCACGACAACGCCGAGTGGCGCGCACACTGCTGGCGCCAGTGCGCTCAGCGCAGCTCGCCCTCGTTGGGCAGCCGGTCTCCGCTTTGGTCGATCCACTCCAGCACGTCCGGCGTGAGGAACGGGGTGATCCGAGCCGGAGTGGCCTTGGCCGCCACGAGTTCCTCCGCCACGATCCGCATGGCCGTGCGCTCGTACCACGTGTAGCGCTCGCCCTCCAGATCGATGTTGTCGATACCGACCATCAAACCCACAGCTTCGGGATCGGAGAGATAAGCCGGGGTCATGACCTCAGGACCGTCGCTCAACAGCTTGTCGAGCTCGGCCTCGCTGTACTCCCGGCCGTCGGAGTCGACGCGATACAGCCGCTCCTGCGCCTTCGTCATGGCGGCCATGACCGCCGCCTTGTCGTCGCCGATGACCGCGATGTTGATCAGCATCACTTTGTCGAGCGGAACGAACGTCCGCGGATCGCACGTGATCGCCGAATCTGCGGGAAAGTCGTAGTCAATCGCGCGCTTCCAGTCACGCTGCTGCTCCAGCAACTGGCTGGGTGTGCGAGACCACTCGTCCTCAGGGGGCAGGTCCACTTTCGCCCACAAGCCCTGCGCATCGTTGTGCCCCTTACTGGTGTCCATCCCCAAGAACGGCGGCAGCCGCGTCGGAGCAGCGGAGGACGCGGCCCCGGCCGGGGCGCCACCAGTGGTTGCGGGGCCACCGACACCACCGGAAGCACAACTGGCGAGAGTCGATGCCAACAGCAAGGTCAGTGCCATCGACAGCCCCCGAGAGGCGCGCCACATCAACCCGGTCGTCTGCCTCATAGCCCGAGGAACTCCCGCCACGCGGGTACTTCGCGCTGAGCCTGGGCCGTGCCCAGGTCGAACGCGGCCTGCAACTGGGCGACATTCTTGGTGCCGTTGGCGATCGGCATGGTGTCGGGGGCGAACACATAGGCCTGGCCGGACGCTTCCAGGTCGAACAACTCCTCGCGGGTGCGGTTGTAGTTCGAGTGTCGCTGCCGCAGCGCCTCAGCGGCAGCCGGGTAGCGGCGGAAGTAGTTGTTGAAGATCGCCTGGCCGGAGGTGGGCCTCTTCACGTAACTGCGCTGCTGGGTGAGCACCACGAAGAACTTGGTGAAACCGTCGGCCTTGGCCGCGTCGAGAGCGATCCCGCCACCGGGGCCCAGCGCCCCATCGACATAGACGTGGCCATCCAGGTGCACCATCGGCATCAGCAGCGGCATCGTGGACGAGGACCGCACCCTCCGCACCAGGTCCATCAGCGTGGGAGTGTCGTCCTTGGTCCAATACACGGTCTCGCCGGTGTCGGCCTGGAAGGTGCCGATCCGAATCCGCGCAGGGTTGGCCAGGAACTTCTCGAACTGCAACGGCAACACCTGACCGGGAGCCGAGGTGTTCTCGTAGATGTACTCGGCGTTGAACATGCCCTTGCCGCGCACGAACGTCCACCAATTGCCGATCTGCGGATCGGCCGCGAACTCGACGAAGGAGGCCTTCGCCCGCCACGGGTCCCGGGAGACGTAGTTGGCCAGATGACTCGACCCAGCCGAGATGCCCGCCACCCAATCGAAGTAGAGCTGCTCGGCGAGCAGGGTTTGCACCACCGCGGCGGTGTAGGCGCCGCGCATGCCACCGCCCTCGAAGATGAGGGCGACGTCGTCGATGTTGTTGGTCAGGGGTTCGACCACGCGCAATTCCTCTCTCGACGCATTCGGTTGCACTTTAGCCACCCCGACTCACAGCCAGCGACGGCCCTTCAGCAGGCCGAGCAGGTGATCGATCACGGCGTTGTCCATCCGCAAGCCGTTGTGCTCGTACTCGCTGGTCACCCAGGCACGGCAGTTGGGCAGCAGGGCCGCAGTCTCCATCGAGAACTCGTGCGGCACGAAGGCGTCGGCGTAGTAGACCGACGCTGCCACCGGTACGTCGACCTGGGCCAGCCGCTCGGGGAAGTAGAGCTGATTCCACTGATGATCGGCGATCACGTCGGCCACCTCGGCGAACGCAGCCAAGGCGGCGTCTTCGGCGAACACCGAGCGGTGCAGATGCTCCCCACCCAGCAACGTGACGTCTTCGCGTACCCGGTCGGGCATCGTCCGGTCCGCTGACCAGCCGGTGATCACGCCGTCGGCGTAGCTGGACTCGTGCAGCACCGCATACAGCGGGTTGCGACCTTCGAACGGCAGCATCGCGGCCAGGTCATGGGAGAACGCCGACGAGCGATGGTCGAGCCCCAACAGGTAATGCAACTGCTCGGCGCCCGGCTGCAAACCGAGCTTGTGACCGACCGTCCGGAAGCGAGCCGGAGACACCACATCGCCGTTGGGAAGGGTGATCTCACCGGCAGCGCAGTAGCCCGAGAGTTCGCGCACCCGGTCACGGTCGCCGGGGAAGCGACGGTAGTAGGCCTCGGACTTGTCGATCATGATCTGCCAGGTGGCGGCATAGATGTCGTCGATCGGACGTCCGACCGCGCTCAGGCCGCCGGTGATCACCGCGCCGGCCAACGATTCGGGATGAGTGCTCAGATAGTGCAGCGTGGTGAAGCCGCCGAAGGATTGGCCCAGCACCGTCCAGGTCTTCGCGCCCAGAGCCTCCCGGACGCGCTCGGCGTCGTTGACGATCTCGTCGGCGCGTAGGTGGGTGAGGTAGTCGGCCTGGTCGGCGACGCTGCGTCCGGCTGGACGTCCGGTGACGGCCGCGGCCGGCCCGCTCGCGGAGCGGCGCATCTGCACCCCGACCGGGGTCGATCGTCCGGTGCCACGCTGATCGAGCATGACGACCTGATATTCCCGCAGGATGCGTGACAACCACGACGGAGTGTCGGCGGTGGGTCGCGGCGCCTCGAAACCGGGTCCGCCCTGGAGAAACACCATGTAGGGCTTGTCCGCACCACCCTCAGCCGTGGCCACACGGGCGAAGACTTCGATGGTCTCTGCCTCGGGATGGCGGTGGTCGAGCGGAGCGTCCAACCACAGGTTGGTGATGGTCAGGCCGGGCAGATTCTCAGTGGTCGTGCGCATGAAGTCAGGTTATGCCCGGCGGAGGCAACCACCGCGCCATCGATCACGGCGGCCGAACCGACCTGCGCGTGATGTCGACAGCTGTGCACAACATCCTCCTCAGCCATGGAATCGAGAACACTGGTGCCTCTAGGCTGCCATTCGTGGCGATTCCCACTCTGCGCACGCTCCTCACTCACCTCGACCGGGACACCCACGCGGCCCGAACCCGGCGCGTCGTGCTGCTGGCTCGCGAGCATGCGGGATCACCCAAACTGGCCGCCCTCCTCGACGGGCTCAGCTCCACCAGCGACTACCACGCCCGATTGGTGCTGAGTGCGGCCCGGGCAAACGGCGATGTGGCTCGCATCACCGGCTTTCTCGACCACGTCAATCCCCGACTGCGGGCCGCCGCCCTGAAGGCGCTGCCGTTGTCGGAGTTGGACGCCGCCAGCTTCACTGAACACTTCCTGCAGGCGCCGCTGGTGACCCGCAAGATGCTCATCGCCAAGGCGTCCGCCGCTCAGCGCTCGGACCTGGTCGACGCCGTCCTGCACCTGCCGATCGCTGATGCGGACATCGCCCGACTCTTGGCTTACGCCAGCAGCGGCCAGGCCGCGCAACGCCTGAGCGACCTGGCCGACGTGATTCCGAATCTGGCCACGTTTGCCCGCTCCCACCCTGACCTGTTGCTGGACGAACTGGCCGGACGCCTGGACGGCACCCCGGCAGCGCGAGCCCAGGCGTGGCGGTGGGCCGATCCGGCACTGCCCACCCTGGCCCGGCTGCGTCCCCAGCGGCTCCTGGAACTGCTGGTCGCCCACCATGACCAACTGCCGCGCAGCTTGTGGTGCAGTTTCGCGCCGCTGCTGGGCACGGACGCCTCGGCGGTGGCCAGCCTGCTCGGCGCACCACACCAGGTGCCGATGGCGGAGAGTTGGCGGCGGCCCGCCCCGCGGCTGACCAAAAGCCTGCGCACCCGGATCGCGGCATTTTCTGCCGCCGAGATCGCTGAGTTGGCCCGGCGTTGGCGGCACGACGAACGGCACTTCACCGCCCTGCTGGCCGCGCTGCCACCCGGCCGACGCGCGGACGTGTTCACCGCCGCCTTCGCC
This sequence comes from Propionibacteriales bacterium, assembly GCA_021286985.1. Taxonomy (GTDB): domain Bacteria; phylum Actinomycetota; class Actinomycetes; order Propionibacteriales; family Propionibacteriaceae; genus Propionicimonas. The sequence goes on from JAJTBJ010000024.1 coordinate 17,974, forward strand.
GACGACGACCTGAGCACCCGGTGCTGGAGTGACGCGTTGATGCAGGTTCTGCCCAGGGAGGTGCGCTACCAGCAGGCTCAGCGGATGGCCGCCTTGCCCGACCAGCAAGCGGTGAGCGACCAACTGCATTGGGCGCAGTGGCTCAGGGTCGCCGACGCCGCCGAACTGATCGAGCGCCACACCCACTCCCGCGATGCGGCCGAACGGGCGCAGGCGTGGGCGACCCTGTTCAGCAACGCCGCCAACAGCGGTGATCTGGGGCTGCTCGAGGCCGGGTTGAGCCAGCTGCCGCGCCTGGTCAACGAACAGGATCCGGTGCGGTGCGCGGCCGCCCAGGCGCTCAGTCGCATCAACTCCGAACTGCTCACCGGCGCCGACATCAGCCCGGTCATCGACTTCGCCGAGGCGGTCGCCCAAGCCCCCGACACCTCCTCGGCCACGCTGGCCGCATTGCGGCACACAGCCTGGCGCCTGCTGGCCAGTTCAGCCGCGCACCGCGCCCCGTTCGACGACGTGCTGGTGATGTTGGACGTGCTGTCCGGCCCTGATGGGCTGACCGACGTGCCCTCCGACCTGAGCCTGCCGCGGGCTGCGGTCGGCGAGGTGGTGGAGGGCTTGTTGCCGCGACTGCAGTCCCGCGGCAAGCGGCACGACTTCCGGCTGCTGTTCAGCCTGTGGCGCGCCCTGGGTCGTCATGCCTGGAGCCAGGAGCAGCTGGTCGGCCTGGTCGAGCAGGCATTGGGGGCTCCGGCCGACCATTGGCAGCGACAGGCGGCCGAGGCGTGGTTGGCCGATCCGTCCACGCGGGCGGCGCGGGTCGGCGAGCTGTTGGCGCGCGACGAGACCTTCGCCGTCCTGCCGGTGGTGCAGCAGGCACTGTGCAGCCGTCGCCAGGATCTGCTGGACGTCTGCTTCCGGCCGACCCCGTTGAAGGGCCGCTTCTGGAAGAAGCTCCGGTTCGTGCCGCTGCTGCCGGGGCCGTTCACCGGGTGGCTACCCAACCAACTCACCCGGTACGCCGACGCCCTCGACGCCCTCATCGCTGCGCCAAAGCCGGCTGATCGCGCGCGTCCGATTGACGCTCTGATCGGCGGGCCCAAACCCACTGCCTACGAACGGGCGCGAGCGATCGCCTTGCTCGGCGCCCTCCCCGGCATCGGAGGTGAGCGGCTGTCCCGCTACCTCGACCGCGATGATGTGGTGTTGGTGGAGGCGGCGTTGGCAGCCCTGGCCCACGGCGACGATCCGGGGGCGGGGTTGGAGACGCTGCTGTCGCACAGCGGCGATGACCGCGCGCGGGTGGCCATGTACGCAGCCGCTCGCTGCGTGCGCTATCGCTCACCGGCCGAAGCTGGCGCTTTGCTGGCTGGGGTGCTCACCGACCCCGCAGCGAAGGTGACCTCACGCAAGGAGGCCGCTCGGCTGATCGGTGCCCTACGCCTCCCCGGTGCCGTGGACGCGCTGGCGGCGCTGCGCGATGCGCACCCCGATGTGCGGATCGCGGCCGGTCGCACCATGCGGGCCTTCCTCGATGACGAGCGAGCCTGGGACGCCGTGGAGGACCTCGCTGTCGGGGGCCGGGACGCCGAGCTGTCGTTGATCGAGACGCTGCCATCGCAGTTGCCGGTGCGGCATCGTCCCCGCTACGCCCAGGTGCTGGCGCTGGCCGCGTCCGGCGGCGACCCGGCGTTGATCGAGTCACTGGGCGCATGGACGCCCTGGTCGGGCCGGCTGAGCGCCCACCTGGCCACGTTGGTCTCCAGTCCGGACCTGCCGACCAGTACCGCCGCCTGCACCGCGGTCGGGGTGGCTGCGGCGCTGGCCTCGGACTGGACGGTGTATCAGACTGCGGTGGCTCAGCTGGCTGCCGCCGCCAGCAGCGAGACCGAGGTCAATGCCGCCACCGACTGCGATCTGCCGAATTGGCAGCGATTGGATCGACTGGTGGCTGTGCTCGTCCCGAAGCAGGCAACGGCGGTGGCCTACCACCGCGATCAGCTGTTGGCCCTGGCCCACGTCTTCGACGACTATCCCGCACTGACCGAGTACAGCTGGCGTCTCCGGGTGGAAGCGATCGACTGGGCGACGCCGCAGGAGGCACTGATTCAGCTCGCCGACCGGGTGGATCCGTTGCGGGCAACCCTGGTCGGGGACGTGATTGAGGCGACCTTGCAGCGGCTGTCGGCGCAGGGGGTCGAGCCGGAGCTTCGCCAGGCCGCCGACCAGCTCACCAACCGGGGCGACGCCTGCGGTGGGCTCTTCGCGCTCACTCTGACGATCTTCTCCGGCGAACGTACGGGGTGGACGGCGTCGTGGCGCGAGCAGCTGCGCGCGCTGCGCGTCCACCCGGTGCCGGCGGTGGCTGCCCGCGCGCACCAGCACTTCACGGCCACCTGCTGAGCG